>WGBU01000182.1 GCA_015494155.1 Deltaproteobacteria bacterium
GAAGTAAAAGAGGCCATGCAATATGCGTGTGAGGACGTCCATGTGACTGCACTTTTAAAGGATATCCTTTATGAAAGGCTAGAGAAGGCAGGGCTCTTTGGGCTCTTCCGCGAGGTGGAGGTCCCTCTCATTCGTGTCTTGGCCAAGATGGAATCAACTGGAGTCCTAGTGGATAAAGAGGGCATAAAAGAATTGGGACGCGAGTTTGACAGGAGGATCAGCGCCCTTGAAGAGGACATCTTCATCCTGGCAGGAGAAAGGTTCAATATCAACTCGCACCAGCAGCTTCAATCTATCCTATTTGAAAAACTGGGGCTCGACTCCAAGAAAAAGACCAAGAAAAAGACCGGTCTGTCTACTGACATGGAAGTACTGAATTCAATCAAGGATCAACACCCCATAGGCGGGCTCCTCATGGAATACAGGAATCTCACAAAGTTGAAGGGGACCTATATCGATGGTCTCCTGAAAGAGATCAACCCGAAGACCGGCAGGGTACACACTTCTTACAACCAGACAGTAACCGCCACTGGACGCCTCTCCTCTAGCAATCCCAATCTACAAAACATTCCTGTTAGAAGTGAGGATGGACTGAGAATCAGGGCACTTTTTGTGGCTGGTCCTGGCAACGTATTCCTCAGTGCAGACTATTCCCAGATAGATCTCAGGGTCCTCGCCCACTACTCCAAGGACAAGGCCTTGATCGAGGCCTTTAAGAAGGGCGAAGACATCCACTCCAAGACCGCCTCTGAGATCTTCGATGTGCACCCCGCCTTTGTCACCCCAGAGATGCGGCGGATAGCCAAGACTGTCAACTTCGGAATCATCTATGGTATGAGTCCCTATGGGCTTGCAAAAGAACTGGGTATTGAGCGGTCCAAGGCCAAAAACTTCATCGAAAGATATTTTGCAAGGTACCCTGGAGTCAAGAGATATATGGAAGAGGCCATAGAACATGCCAGGTCCAAGGGCTTTGTCACGACCCTTCTGGGTAGGAGGAGATTTATTCCAGAGATAAAAGAGAGACTTAAACACATACGCCAGTTCGGAGAGCGTACTGCCATAAACACCCCCATCCAGGGTAGCGCGGCAGACATTATAAAGCTTGCCATGCTCAAGGTCTTTGATCTTTTAGAGGCCAAGGCCCTTGGCACCAGGCTCATCCTGCAGGTCCATGATGAACTTGTATTTGAGGTACCTGAAGATGAGATCGATATAGTTACAAAGGAGGTCAAGTCCATCATGGAGGGGGTGATGGACCTAGAAGTACCCCTTGTAGTCAATATAGGGATTGGACACAACTGGGCAGAGGCTAAGGCGTAGATCATGATCTATGGTGTAGCAGAGACAAAGACATCCAAACGTGGATGGGCATGGAATAAAGACGTACAGTACACCAACTGCAAGGAACTCATCTATAATGAACTCAAACACCTTATAGAAGAGGCTACCTGGATAGAGATAAGGACCCCTGGGTATCGTTCTCCACCCACCATTCTAATAGAAGTGGCCAAAGATCACGTAAAGGTTGATAGACCTGTTGATTGGAAGGGTGCAGAGGAGGTTGTACTCACATATAGGAGGAAAGGAGAGCCTTGGAACTTCATCAAGGCACGTATACTTAAGGAGGAAGACAAGGTCCTTTTCCTTGAATTCCCTACCACATGGGCCATCCTTGAGAGGAGAGAATACTTCAGGATTCAGTGCCCCTCTGGAAGTATTGCAAAATGCATCCCGGCAAAAGGCCCTATGGTGAAAGGGGCTGTGAAGGATGTAAGCCTTGAAGGGATCTGTCTAGAAATCGCACCCCAAAAAGGGGATCGCATACCAAAGGCCCATGAGACATTCGAGATAATTGCCCTCTCCCTCAGGCTCAGGGAGTCAAAGGAGCCGTTTTGTCTTGATGTAGAACAGGGTGGAGAGATTAGACGGGTGCAACAACCTGGAAGGTATTCCAAGTATGTCTTCAGACTGGGGATCAGGCTTTTTACAGACGAAAGGGAACGAGATATTATATCTAAGTATATTAGAAAGAGGGAAATCGAACTCTTGGCCGTACAAAAGGACCATTAGTATAAGGAGCATCCCATGAAGAATATAGGTCTTTTAAGAGACGATGTATATCTTAGGCATGTGCCAGGACCGTCCCACGTAGAGACACCCGAACGTCTAATTGCCATCCACAAGGCCATAGACGAGACATTCAGTGGGACTACCTTTACAAAAATTACACCCAGGGCAGCTACCTTTGAAGAACTTTGCTGGAACCACCTGCCAGATTATGTGAAAAAGATTGAACAAACAGGTGAAGAGAAGAACTTCGTGGCCCTAGACCCAGATACCGTGACATGTCCAGATAGCTACTACGTGGCAACACTTGCAGTGGGGGGGGTATTTAATGCCTTGGATGCCATTAAGGATGGGGCCATAACAGGTGGCATGTGCCTTGTAAGGCCCCCAGGTCATCATGCAGAGCCCGATAGGGCCATGGGATTTTGCCTATTCAACAACGTTGCCCTTGGGGCCCTTTATGCACAGAAGGTCCTGGGCTTAAGGCGCTGTCTCATAGTGGATTTTGACCTCCACCATGGAAATGGGACCCAGAAGAGCTTTTATTACGATCCCAATGTACTCTACTTCTCTACTCACCAATATCCATACTATCCTGGCACAGGCGGTTGCCATGAAGTTGGGAGTGGAGATGGAAAGGGTTTTACTGTGAACTGCCCCTTGCGTGCTGGTTGTACAGATGAAGATTACGCTGTGATATTTCGCGACATCCTTGTACCCATTGCCACTGAATTCTCTCCAGACTTAGTTCTCGTCTCTGCCGGGTTTGACATCTGGTGGCAGGACCCATTGGGTGGTATGAGGGTCACTGAAAGGGGCATAGGGGCCATCTCCAGGGCACTCATTGATATGGCAGAAGAGGTGTGCAGCAGGCGTATTCTCTTTGTACTTGAGGGGGGATACAGTAAGGAAGGGCTTGGAAAAGGGGTTGTAATGGTCCTAAAACAACTGCTCCAAGGGGAGGAGTTCAAAGACGAAATCGAGGTAGCCAAGTCGTTACTCGCCACTTCTTCACCTCAAAATGCGCGACATTCCATCCAAGATGTTATCCACTCTCAGGCCAAGTATTGGGGGTGCCTGAGGAGTTTCGAATGAAACAAGAGGTCAAACCAGTCCATTCAATGAGTTCGAGAAGAGAAAAAAACCTAGATTTGATTCGTCCCAAGAGGCTAAGATTCCCAGAAGACGAACGGGAAAACGAGTGGCTGGGTATCCTACTCGATGCCTACTACCTGGGAGACAAGTGTGTCTTCGAGGGGATCTCCAAGAGGATAAAACGTGGAGAACAACTTGCATGTAAAAAGGGTTGTTCATCTTGTTGTAGCACTCACTCTACTATTCCGGCCTATCCATTGGAGATCATAGGTATTTACTGGTACACAGACACTAAGATAAAGGGAGAGACAAGAGTAAGGCTTGCCCAAAATCTCATATCTTACAACCAATTGAACCAATGTCCGTTTCTCATCGGCGGTGCATGCTCGATCCATCCTATGCGCCCCCTCGCCTGCAGGTTCTTCAATGTGTTCAATTCACCATGTGCCCCTGGTGAAGACCCCTTCTATTCTAGACGAAAAGATGTCCTAACCCCAAATGAACAAGAAAAACAAAAGGCCCTGTCGAAATATCTACATTTTCATGGCATAAGGGGAAAAAAGGCCGTTAAAGTAGCTCTTAAGACCGATATTTTGAATAATTACGTAAAAAATCTAAGAGAAATAGATTGGAAAAACCTTGGCATAAGATTGAATCTGAGATTGATATAGAATGATCATCTTGTCCCCATGTTGTTACCTGTCCGTTTGAGGGAAAAGACAAAGGAGATATTGAGGCGGTCCAATGTACAAATCTATTCCCTAGACTGCATAGACCCCACTATTAAAGACCACTTTTTGTCTGGCAAAAAAAGGGTGCTCATTTTTTTCGAAAAGGATTTCCTCTGGGGAAGACTACATAAGAGCGGGCAACAAAGGCTCACTGTGGAGACCGAGGAGTCATTGCCACCCTATGTAAAAGAGGGTGATATCGGCCTTGTAGTCCTACCTGTTTCCAAAGAGAGAAGATATGTCCTACAAGGACAGGTACTAAAAAGATTTCTCCATACTGTGGAGATCTCAATCGTGGACCCGCGTAAGGATGTACGGTTTAAGGTTATAGACCGTGGATTCAAGATATTTGCCCATCAGCTTACAGACAATATGGTCCAGGCGTTGTTGTATGAAAAACTGCTTTTCGTAAGGGAGATCAATTTCGGCCTGGATGAATTTGAGGTGAAGGGAGAGGACACTGCGCAGTTTAAGGTCCACTATGGCGAAGCGGACGTGGATAGGACACAAAGTTCATCCAGTTACACGCCATTTGAGTACAAGGCCAAAGACTATCTCGTACATCTGAAGGCAAGGGATATATATCCAGAATATAAGTCACTGATTAAGGGTCCTCCAGATTTCGAAGCACAGATTGTGGACCTCTCTAGGGGAGGTGCAGCATTACTATCATTGGAAAATGGACCTTCTCTCACTGTTGGCGATGTCTTGGCTATATCAGGGAATATTACGCTCTCCCCAAAAGATCTCTTCGATTTCCTACTCCTCGGAGTAGTACGAGGCATCTCTAAAGAAGAGGCTTCCTCATGTATACACCTCATGTATCTCAAGGCCTTGCCTCTTAGGGCCCAGGTACTCTTTGAAAGGTCCTTCGCTCCCCAGTAGGGGCTCCAAAATTTTCCTATTTGACATCGGGTTCATTATTGCTCTAATATTGATATAAGGGGATTAAAAGGGGACGGGGCCATGAAATCCAATATTATTTCTGTTCTTTTTTTGGTCTTTGGGTTAATCATCTTTTTTCTTAGTTTTTCTACAGCAGAGACCCGTGGCAGGCTCAAACGTACACTTCCGCCATATGAATACGGGACCATAGTCATGAATCAGTTCAGCGAGAAAAAGGGGCTAGAGCCTGTAATTTTCAGACATTGGTCCCATCGCAATAGATATACATGCAGGCTCTGCCACATAGATTTAGGATTTGCCATGGTACGAGGAGGCACTCCTGTCCAGGAAGAGGATAACCGCAACGGTCAATATTGTGGGGCCTGCCACAATGGAAAGGAGGCCTTTTCAGTCAAGGACAGGGGCAACTGTAAGAGATGCCACTCACCATATCCAGTTGGACTGGATCAGGAGGCCAAAAGGCTATTTTATAAGGTGACCAAGACGTTGCCCAGAGGCAGATTTGGAAACGGTGTGGATTGGACTAAGGCAGAAGAAATGGGCAAGATAAAACTAATTGACACCCTCGACTGGTACTCTTTCAAACGTCCAAAGATGAAGAGAGACAAGGGAGAGATCGAGATGGTTCCCAAGGTAAAAGGCCTGCCCGACATCATCTTCTCGCATAAAAAACATGCTGCATGGAATGGGTGTGAAATCTGTCATCCCGACATATTTGCCATGAAGAAAGGTGGCACAAGATTCAAGATGATAGACAACTTCAATGGACTATACTGTGGTGCATGTCATGGCAAGGTGGCATTTCCATTAAAGGACTGCGGTCTCTGCCATGCAAAGCCAGTGAGTCTATGATCAGGTTCATTACATCTCCCTCGTGAGAATGTGAATGAGTATTTTAAAGACACTCATCATTCTCTCTTTACTCTTGATTAGTGGATGCTCCAACCTCACCTCAAGGTATAACCCGCAAGGTGAAAGAGACCAGCCACATCTCTCTGAAAATCGCTTTGTCGTAATACACAAAGAATACAAATCTCCTCCTATTTCAAGGTATAGGCTCAATCAACTTTTAAATATGGCCATGTACTATGGGCCATATTATCTCTATGGCATCGAGCCCATAAGGAGCATAAATTTTACCTCTGAGCTCCCCCCTGCAACATTTCCCCACTGGGCCCATCGAATACGCTACAAATGTAATGTGTGTCACCTGGAGCTCGGTTTCAGTTTGTTCACTGGGGGCACCCTAATTACCAGGGGAGACAACCTGGCAGGGCGATACTGTGGAAGATGCCACAATGGAGAGACATCCTTCACTGTAAAGACCACTGGAGAAAGGACATGCGAAAGATGCCATATCAGGGACCTTGGGCTATTGAAAGGAGATTTTGATACACTGATGGCAAAGATGCCCAGGCGAAAGTATGGGGACACCGTTGACTGGAATCTAGCCCTTACAAAGGGTCTCATAGCCCCTGTAGATACCATACAAGGCATTGAGTATCCCTCGTTACCCCTACCAGAAAGGCTCAAAAAGCCATTTGCATGGTATACGCGCAACAGAAGGGTAACGGTGGTATTTTCCCATGTGAAACATGTCCAATGGATGGATTGTGCCATCTGCCATCCAGAAATCTTCGAGATCAAACGCGCAGGCACTATGGAGTTTGACAAACAGAAGATGCTCTATGGCATGTTTTGTGGACGGTGCCACATGCATACTGCCTTCCCAATGAATAACTGTTCCAGGTGTCATCCTGGGGTCCTAGACAGATAGTCTCAGGAGGTTACGCTGAAACCTAAAATAGTTAAATTGGCAATTTTTTCTGGACAGTAATAAAAAAATAGGGTATGAAGTATAATCAATAAAAATAATTATAATTATTTAAAGGAGGACGGGATGAAGAGTTTAAATCTTTTACTATTGTTTTTCTTTACCATCTCTATCTGTCTGTTTGGTGGTCGGTCATGGGCCGAGGAGGAGTGCATCACCTGCCACAAGAAGGTCACCCCAGGACAGGTCAAGGACTGGAGCGTGAGTAAACACGCTGAAAACGACATCACATGTTCGGTCTGCCATGGAGAGGGGCATACAAGTGCAAAAGACATAGATAAAGTGGTTTTACCAGATGAGCACAAGTGTGCCGAGTGTCATGAGGAACAGTTCAACCAATTTAAACGTGGGAAGCATCAATTTGGATGGACATCCATGAATGCCCTCCCCATAACCCACGTGGAACCAGATGAACTCATGGAGGGGGGCCGTGGATGTGGCGGTTGTCACAATATGGGCATAAAGACTGAGGCCCAGAAAAAAGAGCAGAGGGAAAAGGGCTACCGTTATCAAAACAATTCGTGCGACGAGTGCCATACGAGGCACAGCTTTTCCAAAAAAGAGGCCTTGGACCCAAGGGCGTGTCAGCAGTGCCACATGGGTTATGATCACCCCCAATGGGAGATGTGGAGCAGCTCAAAACATGGTTCTAGATGGTTTGCAAGACTGGCTGGTAACCTTCCAAAAGATGCCCAGGCCCCCAAATGCCAGGATTGTCACATGCCTGGTGGCGATCATGAGAACAGGACTGCATGGGGCTTTTTAGGGGTACGCCTTCCCCTTCCAGAAGACCCTCAATGGGCGAAGGACAGGGTCATGATCCTAAAGGCACTCGGTGTATTAAATCCTGAGACTGGGAAACCCACTGCACGTCTCGAGGCAGTAAAGGCAGTGAGACTTGCCCGCCTCACCCAGGAAGAGTGGCAGAAAGAGCGTGACAGGATGCTAGATATCTGTTCTCGCTGCCATTCCCGCAAATATGCCAAGACCCAACTGGATATGGGTGATGAGATGATGCGGAAGGCAGATCGCCTCATGGCACAGGCCATTCAAATCGTAGCAGATCTATACAAAGACGGCATACTAAAAAAGAGGCCCAATCAACCATTTGCATTCCCAGACTTCCTCTACTTTATGAGGACCGATTTCTCAGCCGCAGACCCAACCAGTTACAAGACAATGGCCAATGGGCTAACCCACATAGAGCAGGTCCTCTTTGAGATGTACATGAAGCACAGGATGCGCACCTATCAGGGCTTCTTCCATATGAATCCTGACTATGCATACTGGTATGGATGGGCCATGATGACCAAAGACCTTGGTGAGATCAAAGAATTGGCAGAGCAGATGAGGGCCGCTGCCAAGGTTGAAAAATAGAGCACACCTGTGAAGGGCGGGTACCTTTTAGTACCTGCCCTACCTCTTCTATGGACAATCGATCTCCATCCTAATATTGCGATCATATCATCTCAAGATTTAGACCAACCCTTCCTTTCTCAAATATTTTATCTTTTCTAAAATGATTTTATTTAAATTTTTTCTATAGATTTTTCAAAAAAATTTAAGTCAATCGCCCATTCCTCCGATCTATATAACAAAGAGGAGTAAGATAACGATGCCTATTCTACCGGCGATCAACCAATCAATAAGGGCCATTCAAGAGATAACAAATGGGGCACCTGATAGCCAGAGGCGGCCTCCTCGTGGTCAACCATTACAAGAGGCATCTACAGGGGGTAAAAGGCCATCAGATGTCAAGGATACAAAACTACCCTCTGAACGAGAAATTGTAGAGCAGATAAGGGACAAGGAAATCGTAAAGGCGAATGCCAAGGTCATACAGACTGGAGACGAGATCATAGGAACAATCTTGGATATAAAGGTTTAGCCCCACTCCCTCCTCCTTCCCTCCTCCACAAAAAGGCCGACTCACCAAGATGGAGAGTCGGCCTTTTCCTACCTCAGTTAGCAGTATATGTGACTAATGGTCCACTGCTGCCCCAGCACCTCTCGGGGTCCTTATGGAATCCACCAGGTCCTGTATCTCCTTGGGTGGGGCCTTGGTGATACTGGAGACCACTATGGTGACTATAAAGTTAATCAACATTCCAACGACACCTATACCTTCAGCACTAATGCCCAGGAACCACGGCTTCATGTGGAGGAACTTGATCTGGATGATGTAAATGGCGGTAAACACTATCCCTGCGATCATACCGCAGATGGCACCTTCCCTGTTTGCCCTCTTTGAAAATATACCCAATATGATGATTGGGAAGAAGGAGGAGGCCGCTAGACCAAAGGCAAAGGCCACCACCTGCGCCACGAAGCCTGGGGGATTGATTCCAAAATAACCTGCAATACACACCGCCACTGCTATCATTACACGCCCCACCAGGAGCCTCTGTTTCTCAGAGGCCTTTCTGTTGATCATACGATAGTAAAGATCGTGAGAGATGGATGATGCAATGACTAGGAGCAGCCCAGATGCAGTAGAAAGTGCGGCTGCAAGGCCTCCTGCTGCCACCAAGGCAATGACCCATGCGGGTAGATTTGCGATTTCTGGGTTGGCGAGCACCATTATATCACGGTCGATATAGAGCTCATTGGGACTAGAGGTCAGTTCATTTTTAACCAGACGCTGTCCAAGAGGCCCTGTTTCTCCAGTAAATACTGGCTTACCCTTGAAGGGCTTGCCTGCCCTGTATTGAATGATCCCATCATTGTTTTTGTCTACCCATGCTATGAGACCTGTCTTCTCCCAGTTTTTGAACCAACTTGGCGCCTCTGTGTAGGGTTTGTCGTTCAGTGTATCTATCATGTTGTACCTGGCGAATGCAGCCACTGCAGGGGCAGTGGTGTATAGGATTGCAATAAAGAGCAGGGCGTAGCCAGCACTAAGACGGGCTGCCTTCACACTAGGCACAGTGTAGAACCTGATGATCACGTGGGGAAGCCCTGCAGTACCCACCATGAGGGCCAGGGTGATACAAAAGACATCGAGCATAGACTTTTGCCCTGGTCCGAACGCCTGTGTGTATTCGGCAAAGCCCAGGTCTCTATTTAGCTGGTCAAGCACATCGAGAAGATATTTCCCTGCGTGTTGCCCAGTGACCACGTGGCTCCCAAGGCCGATTTGGGGGATTGGGGTGCCAGTGATCTTCATGGCAATAGCAATGGCTGGGATAAGATATGCAATGATCAACACCGTGTACTGGGCCACCTGGGTCCAGGTGATGCCCTTCATTCCACCCAGTCCAGCATAGAGAAACACGATTATCATACCAATGATAACACCTGTATTGACATCCACCTCTAGAAAACGACTAAACACAATTCCCACACCGCGCATCTGTCCTGCAACATATGTGAGTGAGACAAAGATGGCACAGACCAGTGCTACGAACCTGGCTGCGTCTGAATAGTAGCGGTCACCTACGAAGTCTGGCACCGTATATTTCCCAAATTTCCTGAGATATGGTGCGAGCAGCAAGGCCAAAAGGACATAACCACCGGTCCACCCCATGAGGTATATAGACCCGGTATAGCCCAAAAAGGAAATCAAACCTGCCATGGAAATGAACGATGCAGCGCTCATCCAGTCTGCAGCAGTGGCCATACCATTGGCAATGGGAGGTACACCTCCACCTGCAACGTAGAATCCCTTGGTATCTCTAACCCTAGATGCCCACGCGATAAATATATACAGACCAAAAGTGAGCCCAACCATAATATAAGTCCAGGCCAGAATCGACATAGCTATCCCTCCTTATTGAAGATTTTTACTCACCAGTACGAACCCAGTCATTACTCATGGACGTCATATTTTCTGTCCAGGTTGCTCATCAGCTTGTAATAGATGAAAATCAGGATCACAAAGATGATCTCTGAACCCTGCTGCGCAAACCAGAAGCCTAGTGGATACCCTCCTAAGTGAATTGCATTGAGTGGTTTTACAAAGAAGATCCCACAGAAATAAGAGACCAGGGCCCAAACCACTAGAAGCGCACAGACAATACTGATGTTCTTCCTCCAGTATTCAGCCAGCCTGTTTTCCATAGTTCACCCCTCCTAAAAAAATTTTTTTTGAGAATAGTGGAACCCAATTTGAATGTCAATATGACAATAAAAACTTGGTTTAAATTTGATCTCTATCGCCTTACAGGCGTTAGGTTTTATTAGGAAACATAAAGGACCTAAGCTGTAAATTTAAAGAGTTTCCATTAGGTAGAGATTTTTTTTACCACCCTTGGCTAAGTTATCCATTTTTTTAATAAATAGATGGCTAAAAGAATAGCTCTTATTACGAAAGACATAACCATGGGCATGGCTATCCCTATGTCTTGTATTTTTTTTCACAAAAAAATATGTTTCGAACCATTTTTAAAAAGATGAAAATCATCTATCCCATTTGGCCCTTTCCTTTTCCACTTTGATCTATAGTGCCAAACAGACTACAACCTCTCCTCATGGATGACCTTTTGGGTCGGAGTCACAGAGTTCCCTAAAAAGTCGCCTATCCATCCCTGAAAGATCATGTGTCCGCCATGTCTCCCTCCCCCTGGGCCAAGCTCGACAATGTAGTCGCTTGCCACTACTACGTCCAAGTTGTGTTCTACTATGACAATAGTATTTCCAAGGTCGCGAAGTCGCCTGAGGTAATCCATGAGCCGTTCCACATCCTTCATGTGGAGCCCTGTTGTTGGCTCGTCCAAGAGATAAACCACCTGCTCTGGGCGCCTTCCCATGAGCTCCCTTGCCAGCTTGAGGCGCTGTGCCTCTCCACCAGATAGGTCCGGACTCCTTTGACCGAGCTCGAGGTATCCCAGTCCAAGCTCTTTCAACAGACCAAGAGCGCGCTTTAACCGTGGGTGGGCGCTAAAAAAAGAAAGGGCTTCCTCCACCGTCATGGACAGGCAGTCTGAGATATTTTTCCCCTGCCACTTCACCTGTAGCACCTCGTCTTTAAACCTCCTACCATTACACTCTGGACAACGGATATAGACTGGAGGGAGAAAACCCAATTTGACCTCCTCTATCCCCTGCCCTTTACAGGCAGGACACCTCCCACCATCGGTATTAAAGGAAAAGGTAGACTTTGAGTATCCCCTGAATCTTGCAAGCTGCGTTTTGGAAAAAAGATCCCTAAGATGGTCAAATAACTTGAGATAAGTAAGCACACAGGAGCGTGGCGTCCTGCCAATGGGGCTTGAATCCACAAGCCGCACCCCTTTGAACGGACCTGATAGGAAAAACCCATCTACTCCTACCCAACGTGGTGCATCCTGGCAATGCCTCTCAAAGAGGTTGAGATTTTCATAGATGAGGTCCAAGAGGGTGCTCTTACCTGCGCCAGAGACACCGACAATAGAGGTAATGGCCCCAATGGGAAGGGCCACATCGTCTCCCTTAAGGTTGTGCATCCCTATGCCCTTAAGTCGCAGCCAGCCCCTGGCCTCCACTGAACTTGGGCGTTTAAGGCCCTTCTTGGCCACCTTCGCCTTTGACCTCTCTCTTAGGGCGATGCCCGTAAGAGAATGAGCCACTCCTTCTATCTCCTTGGGGGTCCCTTCAAAGACCACCTCACCTCCCCTGCTTCCTCCACCTGGGCCAAGGTCTATGAGCCAATCGGCAGAGCGAATGGTCTCTTCATCGTGCTCAACCACAATAACCGAGTTACCCTCCTCTTTGAGCCTCCTGAGCACCTGGATGAGGCGCCTATTGTCCAGGGGATGTAGTCCAATGGTGGGTTCGTCCAACACAATGGTAAGCCCTGTGAGTCCAGAGCCAATCTGTGCTGCAAGCCTTATCCGCTGTGCCTCACCACCAGAAAGCGTGTCGCCAGAGCGAGAGAGTGAGAGGTAGCCAAGCCCTACATCTGAGAGGAAAGAGAGGCGAGATATGGCCTCTTCCAAAAGGGGTCTTGCCACCCCCCTTAATCGCTCGTGCCACGGCTCTGTCTCCTGCCACGTCTTGAGTAACTCTATTGCCTCTGAAACCTCTAGGGACATAAGCTCTCCTATGTCCCTTCCATCTATTACCCAGGAAAGGGCATCCCTGGAGAGTCTCGTCCCTCCACACTCCTCGCACGCCCTCCCCCTTTGTCTCGGGTCCCTCCCTGTACCTCCACACCTGCTGCATCTCCCGGTCTCTGTATTAAAGGAAAAGAGGAGTGGATCTGGATCCTTTACGCCTATGCCACACCTCACGCAACTTCGCCTCTCGCTAAAGTATTCCTCTTTGTCACCATGGATGGGCCTTACACCAACCACACCACCTCCCAGGAAGATGGCCCGATGAAAAGGCCCTTTTAGACCAGGACTTGAGACACTATATGGCCCAAAGACCCAGGAGATGGAATGGGGGCTGTAGCGGTCCAGTTCTGGAAGGTCTGTCACAGGATAGTAGCTACCGTCCACCATAACGAGACCCGCCCCTGCCGGCCTTGCCTGATCGAGTACATTCTTTAAAAATCCCTTTCTCATGACCACCCGAGGGGAGATGAGATAGACCTCCTGGCCTGAGAACCTGGCCAGGATCTCTTCCAATATGGCCTCCTTGGTGGACTCCTCTAATATTGTCCCACACTTAGGGCACCTGGCCCTGGCCACCTTTGAATAGAGGAGCCTCAGATAGTGGGCCACCTCAGTGAGAGTTGCCACGGTGGACATGGGTCCACTTGCGGCCTTTCTCTGTTTTATTGCGACAGATGGGCTGAGCCCCACGATCTCGTCCACGTCTGGGCGCTCGTACAACTTTATAAACTGGCGCATATACGAGGGGAGGCACTCGATGTACCTCCGCTCTCCTTCTGCATGTATTATGTCAAAGGCAAGGGTGGACTTCCCAGAGCCAGACGGCCCTGTTATCACCACAAACCTCCCCCTTGGGATGGAGAGGTCTATGGACTTTAGGTTGTGATGGCGCGCACCCCTTATTTCTATCTCGTATCCTGTATCGACTTTTTGGTCCTTTGTAACAGGCGTGCCTCGGTCCACCTGCGCATTAACGAGATCACTATCTCTGCGCAGGAATTGAGAGGTCATGGAACTCGTACTCTCCAAAAGTTCATCTGGTGTGCCTTGAAAGATCAGTTTTCCGCCCCTATCTCCCCCAAAGGGTCCAAGCTCTATGATCCAATGGGCATTTACTATGAACCTTGGATTGTGTTCCACCACCACGGCTGTGGCATTTCCCCGATTAACAAGCTCATGACATGCCCCCACAATGAGCTCCGCCTCTTGCGGGTGGAGGGATCGGGTGGGCTCGTCCAAGATGTAAAGGGTGTGTTGCCCTGGTGGTGATGAAAATGCCTTGACGAGTCTAAGGCGCTGCGCCTCTCCGCCTGAAAGCGTGTTGAGCCTCTGGTCCAAGGTGAGGTGTCCAAGGCCTAGCTTCCTTAAAAGGGCAAGCCGTTCCCTTACCCGCTCCTCTCCCTTAAAAAACCCATAGGCCTCGTCCACTGTCATGGCCAGGCACTGATCAAATCGAACACCCCTTAAAGAGATGGCACATATCTCAGGCCTTAGCCGCGCCCCCTTGCAAACAGGACAAGGGAGTTCAACATCGGGCAAAAATTGCATCTCTAAGACCTCGACACCCAGCCCTTTACACCAGGGACAACGCCCCCTGGGCGAATTGAATGAAAAATTACCCTCCTTAAGCCCCAGGGCCTTTGCCTCTGGGAGCGAGGCAAAGATTGGCCTTATCGCCTCCAATATCCCACTATAGGTGGCCACAGTGGCCCGTGGGGTCCTAGTGAGCTTTGACTGGTCCACCAGCACCACACATTCTATTGCCTCATGGCCTTCAATAGAGTGGAAGGCACCTGGTGCCTCAACAGGTTCACCGAGCTGGCGCTTCACTGCCCTATAAAGGACCTCTTCCACCAGGCTGGACTTCCCAGATCCAGAGACCCCTGTCACCACTGTAATCGCATGGAGCGGGAACCTCACTGTAATATCCTTTAGATTGTTACACCTGACACCCCTTAACTCCAGGACCTTGGAGAACGCTCCAAACCGCTTCTCCATGTGGCGTACACCCCTCGCCTTGCCCTGGAGTTCCTGATATTCCCTCAATATTTCAGGCTGCGGGGGGCCTGAATAGACCAACTCGCCCCCTGACTTGCCAGCACCTGGACCGAGCTTTAAGAGTTGATCACTAGAGGCGATTATGTATGGGTCGTGGGTTACAGTGAGGATTGTATTTCCCTTCTTGAGCAGCCCCTCCATTACTGTTAAGACCCCTGCCACGTCTGAGGGGTGCAGCCCTCTGGTGGGCTCTTCCAGGCAGTACAATGTGTCTTTAAGGGCATTTCCCAGGGCACGGGCGAGAGCAACCCTCAACATCTCGCCACCAGAAAGCGATCTAGACTGCCTATCAAGCCCAAGGTAACCCACACCTGCCTTCACAAGCGTCTCCAACCGATCCTTCAATTCCCTATAGAGGGTCTCTGTGGCGCGGTCACGAGAAAAGAAGGGGCGATTCTCCCTTAAAAAGTCCAGGGCCTCCTCAATGGACATGGAGTAGAATTCGCCAATGTTCTTCCCCAACAGTTTGTATGAGAGGGCCTCGCGACTAAAACGTAGCCCATTACAGGCAGGGCACCTCGTGTATGCCCTATATCGTGCAAGTAGTATCCTTATGTGGGCCTTATACCTATACTGCTCCAGCTCTTCAAAGATGGCCTCGATGCCGGGCCATGGATGGTGGCCATGTTTTACTACTTCCTTTGCCTCTTCTGGGAGATCTAGCCAAGGTGTGTCAGGGTCTATACCCATCTCTTCCAGGACTCCAATCAATAGGTCCTTTTCATATTCCCACGACTCAAGAGGCAATACCGCCCCACCTTTTATACTTCTAGAAGGGTCTGGGACCACTAGGTCCCAGTCTATACCAGTGACCCTCCCAAACCCCTGACACTCCTTACATGCACCTACAGGGGTATTGAACGAAAAGAGCGCCAAGGTAGGCCTGGGAAACTCCTGGTCACACTGTGGACACCGCCTCCCCCTTATAAATGAAAATGGACCAACAAGATCGCTGTAGTCTGGGCCGGTGAGAAAATAGGCAGTTACACGACCACCACCCTCCAGGAAACCCAATTCAAGGGCATCATGAATACGCTCGCCTAGGGCGGTGAATTGAGTATTGGGGCCAAGTCTCACCCTGTCCATGAGGACCAGGGCCCTTTTCTCACCGCCAAGACTGGTCAACTGGTCTATCCTCACCACCTGGTTTTCCACAAATAGGCGGGTATATCCCTTGGATTCAAGCTCCCTTATCCTCTTTTCATCTATAGACGTCTCTACCCCTACGAGAAATAGCCCTTCACCATAGGTGGTGAGCAGCCCCCTTATGATCTCAAGTACATCTTCTGCCTTGTGTTCTTTAATCGGTATGTGGCACCTAGGGCAAAAGGGTTCCCCTAATCTCAGGTAAAGGTGTCTAACCGAATATGTGAGTTCACCAAGGGTCGCCACAGTGGACCTCGCATTCCTCACAGGATTTCCCCCTGTGACTGCGATGGACGCAGGGAGGCCAGAGATCAACCCTGCCTCTGGCCTTGGGCGTCTCTCTAGGAATTGTCTTACGTAGGGTGAAAAGGTCTCTATGAAGCGCCTTTCAGACTCTGAATGGATGGTGTCGAAGACCAGAGTGGATTTTCCAGCCCCGGACCTGCCGATTACAGATATGGCCCTATAGAGAGGGATATCTAGATCGATCCCCTTTAAATTGTGTTCTCGTAGTCCTCGGAGAATGATCTTTTTTGCCATGTCCAATGGATATTAAAGGGCATGTTTTATTATATATCGAGCCAAATCCAAAGGATTTTTTTCTCAATAGAAAATAAAGGCCCGCAGGAAATCACTGCGGGCCCATTCTATGAGGTCCTTCTTGGTCTCAGCTATTCGGATGACATAAGCCTTTTCTTGAACTCTTTAAGCCTTTTTATTAGCTCTTCAAACATCTTGGCTGCCTCATTTTTCCCTTCTATCTCCTTTTTTATGGAGTCGATTCTTGCCTGAAGATCACGATATATCTTCTGATCCTCGTTGCCATACCCAAGCACTTTTGCGAGTTTTAGTTGTCTTTTTGCCTCATCCAGATACTTAAGGGCCTGCTCCTTATGGGTCTTAGAGATCTTTGAGGCCTCTTCGATCAGGTCGGATGCCCTGACCAAAGGAATGGGAATAATAATCTTCTTTACTACCATGGAGTTAAGCGCAATCTGAAGAACGCTCTTAGCTTCCTCCACTTTACCGTCTATGATATACTTTGACGCGAGCTTCATTGCATCGGGATAAGTGGCAAGTGGTAGGTTCTCTATGACAATGTCTATCTCGCTCTGTAAAGTATCCAGTAAAATTCGGGCACCTTGTACGTCACCTTGGGTAAGCTTTTTTGTTACTTCAGTAATGGTCTTTAAGACCTCTTCAGGGCCAAGGGCAGTATCCACCACAACAGTGTAGCTATTTATGGGGATAAGTGAGACATTCTCATTGGCTGCAAGTATGACTTCCATCTCGCCGATCACCTTTTTAAGGAGCTCAAGGGCCTCTTTTGTCTTTTTTTGGTTTAATAGTTCTACTACTGTATAGGTATCTGCTACAGCTTTTATTGCCTTGTCATTCAATTCCTGTTTGATGTGCGAGGCCTTTTTCTCCTCCTTCTCAACTGCCCTCTTTGATATCTGAGCAGATGTCTTGACTTCAGTCTCATTCTTGGTGGCCTTTTCCTGGCATAGACCCTCAGAAAAGGAAACGACCAGGAAGATCAACATAAAAACTGCCAAAAACCCCTCTTTTTTCAAATTCTCTCTAATTACCATCTTTGTCCCTCCTTAATTATTAATTATGGCTTAAACAGAGGCTCTTATAGCGTCGCTGCTATTAAGCCCTGCTGCCTGCTTTTTTGCAGCTATAGCGACTATCACATGGCACCATCCATTAAAGATCAGATCAATGGAGATGAATAATCCCACAGTCCATATGGCTGAATATGGCCATGCCACTCCTATCAGTATGGCTATTGCTATCGAGGCCAGCCCGCTTATGAAGATTATTCCCCAATCGGAAAGCTCCTTTCTGTGTTGAAATGCGATAATGATTCTAAAAATGCCAACGGCAAATATAGAAGCTGCGAGAACAAGTGTGAGGGCCAGAGATGCCACCACTGGGTTCCATACAGATATAAATCCACCTGCTACATACAAGGCGCCTCCAATTATGTGAGGAAGCCTGCTTTTCCATCCCTTTGTTGCCTTAATGGCCTCTATGAGCTGTAATATGCCTCCCACCATCATAAAGGCTGCAAAAAGCAGGATAGAAGAGAGAGTGGCGAGCGGGGTCAAGACTAATCCAATAGTACCTGCAATAATAAAGAAAAAGCCCAAAAGTAGGTGAAACTTCCAGTTTTTCCCCATATCACCCCATTCAAAGTTGTTTTCCAATGCATTGTCTAATTCCTTCACGACAAATTCCTCCTTACTTTTTTGTGATTTTTTTATTTTTGTTATTACAAAAATGTAAAAAAATAGCAGTATCTGTTAAACTTGGTCTGTTTTCCAAAATGTCAAGGGAATTTTTGCCCATATAGTCGTCATGATGCTTGAGCAAGCTAACAAACGGACATCAACTACATGAGATAACAAAAAGAAATCGGGGGGCTTAAAAGGCTAAAACTTCAATTATCAAATCGTCCTAGACATTCATCAGAGGATGATTAGCTTTGACAATCACCGAACTAACCAATCCAGGAGGATAAGATGAAAATTGAGAAGTTAAGAGAGACTCAAACAAATCAAACCTTGGTATTTGAAACCCTAGGAAGACCGGAAAAGGAACGAGAATTTTCACTTTCTACCATAAAAAAATGGGGATTTGACCTTGTTTTCGGTAAAAAGGATGGCAAAGAGACCTATTTTGCTACTGAATCACAATCAGAAGGAAAAGTGCACTCAGCGGAAGGTGATGGAGTAGAAATACAAAAACTTTTTGAAACCCTACCTGAAAAAAAGAAGGTTTTTGCCAGGATTGAATTAGCCCAGGGTACAGCCTATCTGGTAGTAGATCTAAGAGATGCTGACGAAAATCTAGAGATCCTTCGTTTGCCAGCAGGAAGCATCCTTCTGGCCTTTTTAAAGAAACACAAGTGCTGGAATGTCATCGAGGCACTTAGGAGCCTAGGAACTGCTGCTGAGATGAGAAAACAGAAAGGGCAGGAGGGGAAACCAGTGTCATATGATGAATTGCCCTCCTTTTGTAAAAAATTCCTTAAAGAGGCAAAAAAGATAGAAAAAGAGACTGAATTCGGCAGACTTTCCCTAGCCTATTTTGGAGAAAACAAGGATGGGGTCCCGAGATTCCAGCTCATGTGGCTCATCCCCACCATTTCCCTCTTTGACTTAAGCCTCGCAGAAAAGATAGACAAGGCATTAGAGATACTCGATTAAATTTTCCACACGAACAGGAACTTGACAACTAAAGGAGACAATCATTGGGGGTGGGTCTGTCTCTTTAGGCCTTGACACGATGGGAAAAATAGTTAATAGGTACTGTGCCTTGTGGCGGTGTAGCTCAGCTGGTCAGAGCATGCGGCTCATATCCGCAGAGTCCGGGGTTCAAGTCCCTGCACCGCCACCAATTCCTCTAAAGAGAGAAATCCCCCGCGAAAGTGAACGACACACTATGGACTATTTTTTAACGGCCCTCGGTCTCATGTTGATCATAGAAGGAGTGCCCTATTTTGCCTTTCCGGAGAAGATGCAATCCGTCTTACGGGAAGTCACTGAACTTCCGCCTGAAAAGGTGAGGTCTTTTGGGTTTGTCTCCATCCTTATAGGTCTTTTGATCTGCTACCTGGTAAGAAGGGTGATCTTTACATAGTCGATGAGTGAGCCCTTGTTTGCTCTTGAGGCCTACGACTATTACTTACCAGAGGATCTCATTGCCAGATATCCTGCAAAGGAGCGCCACGAATCAAGGCTCATGCGCCTTGAAAGAAGGTCAAAAAAAATAGATCATCACCTTTTTAAGGCGCTCCCAACACTCCTTCAACCTGGAGACCTTTTGGTGTTTAACGACACCAAGGTATTTCCTGCCCGCTTTATAGGGAAAAAACCAACAGGTGGCAGGGTCGAGGTGGTCCTCCTCTCCTATCCTAGGGAAACGGGTAAGGGACAGGCAGAGACCACAGCCCTTGTCCGCTCATCAAAATATGTCCGAGAGGGTCAGGCAATTAGGGTAGGCCCAGGGCTTGAGATGGAATTTCTCGGACAATCTTCTAATGGCACAAGGGATGTAAGGCTTCACTACAGTGGGCACTTAAAAGAGATGATAGAGGCCTATGGCCATGTGCCCCTTCCGCCATACATAAAAAGAGGAGACGAGCCAGAAGATCGCACACGCTATCAGACCATCTATGCAAAGAAGACGGGATCTGTAGCTGCCCCAACGGCTGGGCTCCACTTCTCGCGAGAGGTCCTAAGGAGACTCACAGAAAAGGGCGTAAGGACCACAGAGATCACACTCCATGTGGGATATGGCACCTTTGCACCTGTGCGGACAAAGGACATACGAGAGCACAAGATACACACAGAATGGATAGAGGTTTCACGAGATACCATCCTTTCGATTGAGGGGGCCAAGAGAGAGGGTAAGAGGGTGATCTGTATAGGTACCACCAGTGTAAGGGCCATTGAGTACGTGTTTAAGTGCCATGGGAGTGATGTGTCTTATAGTGGCCCATGTGACCTCTATATTTACCCAGGATTTAATTTCAAGGTCGCAGACGGCATGATAACTAATTTCCACCTACCCAAGTCCTCACTCCTCATCCTGGTGGCTGCCTTTGCTGGGAGAGACTTCATATTAAGCGCCTATAAAGAGGCCATTAAAGAGGGCTACAGATTTTATAGCTATGGAGACTCTATGCTGATACTTTAGTAATTTCACTAGATTCTGATCAAATAAGAAGTCCCCTGTTGGTCACACCGCAACCGAACCGGCCCCTTTTAAAAAAGATCACTTATCTTTATTTTGATCGCTCTTTCAGGGGCGTAGGCGCCTTAGAAAATCCAGCGCCAGCTCCTTCCAGCCATATAAAGGTCTTTCATTGTGGTCAGACCACCTGAGCGTAGTTTTTTTACTAGATATAGGAAGAGATATGCAGTCTGGTATGCATCTTCTAAGGCATTGTGTGGCTCAAAGGCTGGCAGCCCATACTCTTGGGAAAGGTCCTCAAGGTTGTAGGATATCTGATAGTTGAATTGATCGTAATAATTTCCCCACTGTTCCTCTCTATAGACCTGGGCGAGCTTCATGGTATCTATACACGGATTCTTTATCTTCCCCCCAAGGTGTTCCCTAAGGGCCTTGTTGAGAAACTTCATGTCAAGGCCGATATAGTGGCCCACCAAGAAGGTGCCATGACAGAATCTCAAAAAATCGGGCAGTACCTCTTCTATATATGGGGCATTCACTAATGTGTCCATGGTTATCCTGTGGACCAGTGTTGCCGCCTTTGAAGGGACAATATTCCTAGGTCTTATATAGGTGTGGAAATTTTCACCAGGTACTATCTTTAAGGCCCTGATCTTAACCGCACCTATGCTGACTATCTCATCTCTCCCGGCATCAAGCCCTGTGAGTTCCGTATCGAATACTGTGAATTCATAGGCATCTATTGGCCCAGTCTGGTCAAACGACTGGAAAAAGCGCCAGTTTTCCTTCAAGGCTGGGTGAACAGGACGACCCTTCGAAAAAATACGCTGGACAAGTCCCAACATCCTCTTTGTCCATCACCTCGCCACAGGGTAGAGGTCTTTGATCAGCGCCTGGAGCCTACCAATCACAGAAAAGGCCTCTTTCAAGGTCTTCTTTTCAAGGTCAGTGAGGTCTCCAGGGTTGATGTAATTGTCTGGCTCCTTTCCCTCTTCAATGAGCCTCATCTGGTGAATGAGCCTCAATTGCATGAGAAATTCATAGGCCTCTTTGGCCTCCAGGTATAGCTCCCTTGAAATGTGATTCCCCTCTTCCAGGGCCTGTAATCTCATGAGCGTGTTGGTCTCTTTGATCCCATGCCTCAAGGACATGAGCCGAGCAAAATCCACGAATGGCACAATACCCCTGGTCTTGAGATCCAGCCTATTCTTGTGTTCACCATCCTTTTCCACAATAAAATTCCTGAAAAAGGTCAGCGGGGGCCTGATCTCTAGACAGTCTTTGGCCAGATGATATTGAAAGATCGTATGTTTACTTGCGATCTTGGCGAGGTGGTCCCTGAGATTCCTTCCCAGTAAGAGTTCTCCAAAACCAGGCCTAAAGTCGAAGAATATTGTGGCATTCCGTATCTCATCGGGCTCTGGGCGCATCACCCAATCTTCAAAATATCTCTTCCACGTAGTGTATGGCTTGCACCACCTGGGGTTTGAGGCCATGATGTCACCGGGGCACCTTGGAAAACCGCACTTCACCAGGTGTTCGATGGCCTCTTTTCCAAAGGCAGAGAAATAGTCCTCTGCCTCCTTCCTGAGATTATCATCGTCTGTATCTTCATAGATGAGGGCATTGTCCTGGTCTGTCCTAAAGGTCTGCTCCTTTCGGCCCTCACTCCCCATTAGCAACCAACAGTATCTTACAGGGGGCTGCCCCATCTTGTCTTGTAGGAGTGTCAGAAGCTTTTCCAATATGAGGTCATTCAAGATAGTGATGACCCTAGTGATGTTGTTGGACCTTGCCCCCTCCTCCAGCAAATTCCTGATGATAGTTGGTACCTTTTGAGAGATTGGATAGAGGTCTTCGATGGTCTGCCTGGATACTATCTCCCTGAAGATATAGAGGGGTGAACTCCCCTGTAGCACCATGATGTCGTGGGCAGTGACCACCCCTATAATCCTCCCCCCCTGTTCTACAGCCAGGTGATGTACCTGGGTCTGCATCATGGTGAGAAGCGCATCAAAGGCAAGGGTCATGGAGGAGACCTTCTTCACAGGGCTTGACATGATCTTTGAAACGGGCTCTTGATACCCAAGGCCCCTTGCCACCACCTTTGTTCGAAGGTCCTTGTCAGTCACTATACCTACAATCTCCCCACCACTATCCTTCACCAAAAGAGAGCCAATGTGCATCTCAGCCATCTTTTGGGCAGCAGACTGGATGGACTCTGTATGTGCAATGGTCTGGGGCTCGCGGTGGATCAAATCCTTCACTTGGACACTAAAGAGATAGAGACTGCTTTCAGACTTGGGCGTCATCTTGTGCCGTCTCAGTTCCTGGTATGCAGTCCTTATGAGTTTTTGGGAGAAGCTCTTCAAGAAGAACTGGACAAATTTTGGGTATTGCTCCAGCAGTTCCAGGAATTTCTCCTTTTTCAATAGGAAACAAAAGGTATCCTCCACTGTCTCCACGTTTAGATTTGCCCTCGAATTCTGGATTATGGGAAGCGCCCCGATATAGGACCCCTCCCCCCTGTAGTCCTTCAGGGTGACCACCCCTTCATCATCCTTGAGGTAGAGCTTCACTCCACCCTTTTGGATGAGGTAGAGGTGTTCTACTTCGGTCTCGTCTTGTTTGAAGATAAGGGTCCCCCTTGGGAAGAAGTCTATGGTGATCTCCTTGGCCAACTCATTCAAGGCATCATCTGATAGGCTATTAAAGGGGTGGATCTTTTTTAAGAAGTCCACTATTACCTGTGGGGGTACGGCGTGTGGATTAGACCTGTCGTATTCCATGTGAAAAACCTCATTATTTAGTGTTTTAGTTGACAAAAAACTTACTTCATAGTAGCTGTTTCCACAACCAAATTAATTCCATAAAAACTTTTACAAGGAGGTCCCACCGTGTGCGCAAAAGAAACCAAAAAGATCGAGAGCTTGATGCAGGAGGAACGTGTATTCAGGCCGTCGAGAAAGGAACAGATGAAGGCCCATGTAAAGAGTATGAAGGAATACAAGGCCTACTACAAGGAGTCCATGGAGGACCCCGAGGGCTTCTGGGCCAAGAGGGCGGAGGAGCTCATCACATGGAATAAGAAATGGAGAAAGGTACTTCGCTGGGACTTTCATGATCCAAAGATAGAATGGTTCATTGGTGGGAAGTTGAATGTCTCTTATAACTGCCTCGACAGACACCTCACTGATGGAAGGCGCAACAAGGCTGCTATCATCTGGCAGGGCGAGCCAGAAGATGACGTCAAGGTGTACACCTATCAGATGCTACACACTGAGGTGTGCCGTTTTGCCAATGTGCTAAAGAAGATGGGTGTCAAAAAGGGCGACAGGGTGAGTATTTATCTCCCCATGATCCCAGAACTACCCATTGCCATGCTGGCGTGCGCCAGGATAGGTGCACCACATAGCATAGTGTTCGCTGGCTTTAGTGCCTCTAGCCTCGAGAGCCGCATCCAGGACTGTCAGGCAAAGGTCTTGATCACTGCCGATGCAGTCTTGAGGGCAGGGAGGACCATCCCCTTAAAGCCCAATGCAGACGAGGCCCTTAAAAACTGCCCAAGTGTTCAAAAGTGCATAGTGGTAAAGAGGGCTGGAAATGAGATAGACATGAAGGATGGACGCGATCTTTGGTGGCACGACCTCATGTCAGACGAAAAGATCTCAGACTCCTGTGAACCAGAGGTGATGGATGCAGAAGACATGCTTTTCATCCTCTATACCAGTGGGAGTACTGGTAAGCCCAAGGGGGTCATGCACACCACAGGGGGATATATCACATATGCAGCTCATACCACTCAGTGGGTATTCGACCTAAAAGACGACGATGTGTATTGGTGCACAGCAGACATTGGCTGGATTACTGGCCACACCTACATCGTTTACGGCCCACTGGCCCTGGGAGGCACTTCACTCATGTTTGAGGGTGTGCCCACATGGCCCGCTCCAGACAGGTTCTGGAAGATAGTGGAAAAGTTCAAGGTCAACATCTTCTACACCGCCCCCACAGTGATCCGCGCACTAATGAGAGAAGGGGTTGAGTGGACCCAGAAGCACGACCTCTCTACGCTGAGGATACTTGGTAGCGTGGGAGAACCCATCAACCCAGAGGCATGGATGTGGTACCATGAAAACATTGGAAAGGGCAAGCTCCCCATCGTGGACACATGGTGGCAGACAGAGACAGGTGGTATCCTGATCTCTCCCCTACCCTATGCCACACCACTAAAGCCTGGCTCTGCCACACTGCCCTTACCAGGCGTGGATGCTGCCATAGTGAGGAGCGACGGTACGCCTGCCAAGAAAAACGAGGGTGGCCATCTCGTCATCAGGCGCCCGTGGCCTGGGATGTTGAGGGGCGTATTTGGGGATCCAGAGCGCTTTAAAAAGCAATATTTTGAAAGATTCCCAGGAGTATATGAATCTGGTGATGGCGCAAGGCGAGATGACGACGGTTATTTCTGGATCATGGGACGCCTTGACGACGTCATAAACGTATCAGGCCACAGGCTTGGAACAGCTGAGATCGAGTCTGCCCTTGTATCCCACCCAGCAGTGGCAGAGGCAGCAGTGGTGGGTATGCCACACCCAGTAAAGGGACAGACCATATATGCCTATGTGACCCTCAAGTCTGGGGTCAAGGAGTCTGATGAGCTTCGAAAAGAGCTTAGGAATCACGTGAGAAAGGTCATAGGTCCCATTGCATCCCCTGAATACATCCAGTTTGCAGCAGGGCTTCCCAAGACGAGGAGTGGTAAGATCATGAGACGCATCCTGAGAAAGATCGTGGCAGGGGAGAGAGAGGACTTCGGCGACACATCCACCCTGGCAGATCCATCGGTGATAGAAGACCTCATAAAGGGGAACGAAGAGCTTACAGGAAAGAAATAATCATATAACCCTACACATAGATCCACCAAAAAAGAGGCGCCTTTCACTTCAAATGGCGCCTCTTTTATTTATAATATTTTACCATGAGTAAGATAAAGGCATGCCTCCTACTCATCCTCGATGGACTGGGAGATAGACCCTTTCGAGAGCTTGACGGGAAAACCCCCCTTGAGGCAGCCCATACACCCCATCTAGACAGGCTCTCAGAATTGGGGGCCACAGGCCTCTATCATGCAGAAAGACCAGGGATTGCCCTTCCAAGTGAGGAGGCCCACCTCCTCCTATTTGGCTTTGATAGGTCCCACTTTCCAGGTAGAGGCTACCTAGAGGCACTCGGGGCAGATATTGAGCTCGACAGGGAAGATGTGGCAATTTTGGCACACTTTGTCTCAGTAGAACAAAGTGGAGATGGACTCATCCTAAAAAAGGACAGACCAAAGGCATCAATTGAGGAGGTCCAGGCACTTTGTAATTGCCTTACCGAAATGGAGGATAATGGGCTTACTGTGTCCTTTATACCCACAAAGGGACTCGATGGAGTAATCCTCATAAGGGGTGAGGCCTCGCCCAATATTACAGACACAGACCCACTGTGTGAAGGGATGCCGATCATAGAGCCCGAGCCTTTAGGGTGTAGTGCACAAGATGAGAACGCCAAGGCCACTGCCAGGGCACTCAAGACATACCAACTCAGCGCTTACCATATTCTTAGGGGGCATGAGGTCAATACATCAAGGCTAGAAAGAGGTCTTCCTCCTCTCAACTTTCTCGCTACCAATAGGGCAGGTGCATGGAAGGCGGCACCCTCCTTCTTTGAAAAGTGGGGTCTAAAGGGGGCGACGATCTCCACTGGCATGGTGTACAAGGGAATTTCAAGACACCTTGGACTCACACACATAAGACCCAGTGACGCAAGTAGCCCTGCCCAGGAGATCTCCGAGAGGGTCTCTATGGCCATTGAGGCTACAGATACATACCAGTTCATCCATGTCCATACTAAGGTGCCTGATGAGGCAGCACACACCAAGGTACCCCAAAAAAAGGTGGAGGCGATCGAAGAACTGGACAGGGGGCTTGGACTCGTAGTTGAAAGGCTCGTGAAGCGCAGAGATCTCATATTAATCATCACGTCAGACCATTCTACACCTAGTGGCGGGCCACTCATCCACTCAGGGGAACCAGTGCCTCTAATGGCCATTGGCGCTACTGTGAGGAGGGATTTTGTGAGAAAATTTAGTGAAATTAGTTGTGCACAAGGGGCGCTTGGTCACCTCTATGGCGAGGACCTCATGTGGCTCATACTCAACTGGATGGACAGGGTAAAACTAAAGGGCCTAATGGATACACCCATTGACCAGCCCTACTGGCCAGGCAGGCGGAATAGGTTCAGGCTAGATTAGAATAAAAAGAGGAGGAGGCCTAACGTGTACATATACGAAAGAGGCGTCATACACGGGAGATTTCAACTACTCCACAACGACCACCTCAAATATATACTTGCTGGAAAGAGGCTCGCAAGACACCTCTTCATAGGCATAACCAACCCAGACCCTAACTATACAAAGACGGATGAGGCCGATCCGCACCGAAGTGCCCCCGACTCAAACCCATTTACCTACTATGAACGATATGAAATGGTAAAGGAGGCGCTCCTATATGAGGGGCTTTCTCCTAAAGACTTTTCCATTGTGCCGCTGCCAATAAATTTCCCAGCCCTCTACTACTACTATTGCCCCAGGGATGCCGTCTATTTTCTCACCATCTACGACGAGTGGGGTATGAAAAAATTCAGGACATTCAAGGAACTCGGGCTACAGACGTATGTGCTCTGGAAGAGACCAAAGGAGAAAAAGGGATTATCAGCTACTATGGTGAGGCGGCTACTAAAAGAAGGCACCGGTTGGGAGCAACTGGTACCTCCTCCTGTACGAGATGTTGTAATGAGGTTCCATTTGAGAGAAAGGCTTCTACAAAAGTCCCGTGGGTGATCATTGCCTTGGATAAAGGGGACACGCCCCCTTGATACACTCTTTGTTTAGCCCAGACTGTGCACAGAGGATGCTTTCTCGTGCCACAAGGGGCCTATCCAGGAGCCCCCTTGAGATCCTTTCTGCCTCCTTTAGGGCGATGTACGACTCGCGCTGGCAGCACCTTGGGGCATCACGCTCGGCTATCTTCTGAAGCACCTCAGCCACGATACGATTTACACGGGCACGGGTCCTTGATGCCAGTGGCGTTGAGCCCAACAGTGCTGAGAAACCAACACCTACGCCCACTGCTGCCCCACAGGCCCCCATATCTCCACACGACCCACCAGGCATACGCGCCCCCCTTTCAATGGCAAATAGGAGTGTCTCCTCTCGGACATCTCCACCAAGGTTCCTGTAGGTGGAAAGCATGATGCCTGGCACCATGGCATGGTGTTCTGGGCCATGGAGTGGAAAGCGCCTGTTTGCCCTTATGCGCTTCATAAGGGCGATCATGTCGGTTTCAGTGGTATTTAAACAAATTTTTCGTATGACCTCTAGTGGGTCTTCTATGTGGCAAAGGTCACAGCAGAAGTGGCCATTCTTGCACTTAGAGGAGGAAAGCTTAATCGTACCGCAAATAGAACACCTGAGCCTTTGCGGCCGATCCATATACACTATTGGGGCACCGCAGATGAGACAACCACTGGTCTCTTTTGGGCCTTTCCGCTCTAGTCTGGAGGACCCAGTGCGGCATCCACACCCACTCACTGCCCCATCCTGGCCTAAAGTCTCTCCAGTGGTGGGCGAGACCCTTAGAAAGAGATCGCTTGGCAAGGCATCTGCCTTCTCCTCTTCCAAGTAGAAGATCTCACCCTTTGAGAAGGTGCGACCATCCTCTAATACGACCCTCTCTAAAGGCCCCTTTAGAATGAGCCCGATCCTTTTCTCACTCTTTTCTAGGTCTGCCCCTACCCTTGGCCTAAAGGCCTCGAAGGTGAGGCTGTAAAACATGTGTCCAGAAACCTCTTGATAGGGAAAACGCCTGATGACCCTTGAGCCCTCAAACCCAATGTCCTTCAACATGGCGAATAGGTAGGACTCTACCAAGGCACCGCCTAGGCACCCTCCTATGAGTTCCCTATCTGACCTGACCCAGGGCGGTGGCTCCTTGGGCGTCACTACGTCTGATATCACGATGCGGCCCCCTGGTCTAAGGGTCCGGAACGCCTCCTTCAAGACCCTTCGCTTGTTTTTGGTGAGGTTTATCACACAGTTGGAGATGATGCAGTGAAAAGATTCATCTCTCAAAGGAAGCCCTTCAAGATGTGCCTTTAAAAAGGCGATATTGTCATATCCCATCTCCTCCACTAAAAGCCTCTTTCCAGAGGCGGCAAGGGCCAACATCTCGTCTGTCATGTCTATACCCACCACCATACCGTGTCTACCGACCTTCTTTGCACCAATGAGGCACTCCACCCCTGAACCACTCCCAAGGTCCAGTACCCACTCCCCTTCTCTCAACCTGGCATCCTCCACAGGGCTTCCACACCCATAAGAGCGACTCACATTCTCCTTGGGCAAGAGGTCTATTCCGGCCATGGCGGAGAGTGTTGGATTTTTTATCGAATCATCAGTTGACTGGGCACGCCTGCCATAAAACTCCCTTACAAGCCCCCTGCCATCCCTTGATCCAAGGGAAAGGAGGCAGTTGGAGTGGATGAAGTTCACCTCTTTTACGTGCCCACATCCGTCCATTACATCTCCCATCTTGAGCCTCACCCCAAGGGGCTCAGGCGGCACAGGGAGGTCTGATGCCTCCAACTCAAGGAGGTGCCTCAACATCTCGAGATAAAAAGGCCTTTGGGGGTCCTCTGAGAGAAAAAGGCCCGCGCCTTCCTCCTTCGGCTTCAGGCAGTGGTCTGTGTCGCCCCCGCCAATAATGAACCTCCATGGGTCCTTTTTCATGGCTGGAGAGTCTAGGAGGCTCATACTCCTAATGGCCTTCAGTACCTTGGAATTCCTCCAGATCTCCAAGATCCCGGCACCATCGCCACCAAGCCTACCAGAGAGGAAACCGCGTCTGTCCACCCTGGCCGGTGTTGGCCATACAGCGCCATCTGGACCAATGGTAAGAGATTCCCACCCACCATTTCCAAGGTCAAACCTGGTGCCAGGGGGGCTGAACAATTGAGACCTCAGCGCTCTTAAGTTGTCTATCTCAACCCCCAATTCATCTGATCTTTTCAAAAAACGGCTAAAGAGACTTAGGACATGGTGATCATGGCCTGGGGACATGCCACGGCCGCTACCCTCATCAAAGTGCCACATGAGGTGCATGTTTTTTACGCCCATGTGAACTATGGACTCAAGGGCCTCTAAAAGGCCTTTTATGGTCACGCTGTTCACTGTCATGGAGGCGGTGACACTAAACCCGGCCTTTAAGAGTGCACTTACCCCTTGGGCCATCCTTTTAAATGCGCCCTTGCCCCTTATGCCATCGTGGATCTCCTCAGGCCCATCTATACTCACTTGAAAGTGGAGCCTCTCCCTAAAATGCCCTGGCAGTGCCCCCACGAGATCATCCAAGAGGATGCCATTGGTTAGGATTGCCACTTCTAATCCATAGTCGTCTATACAGGTCTTCAAGAGTTGGAGGAGATCTGGGTACAAGAGGGGTTCACCACCAGTCAGACAGACGAGTTCAAGCCCCTGGCCCAGCGCATCTCTTATGACGCCACTTACTGTCTCCAGCGGAAGTACCCGCTTTCGCTGTCTCTCCCTAGAAAAGAGGCAATGGCTACAGGCGAGGTTACAGGCATCTAGTAGATGAAACCATAGCTCCTTTATCATTTCAGGCTCAAGTTGGCCCCTCCCCCTATAAGGTGGTAGGTCTGGTACGGTAATTGAGGCTAAGAGGTGTTGTGCCTCTAAGAGGGCCTCTTCTGCCCCCATGCCACACTCCTCCATGAGGACCTTCACCAGCCCATCTTTTTCTAGCCTCGTTAGATGCCCCAACACCCTGTCCCCTTCAGGTCCCACCATGAACCAGAATGGGACTTCTGGAAGGAGATATACACAATCAAGGCCCCTTGCAATCTCATGGGAGAACTCGTCCATCTTTCCTCCGTTAAAACTTGTGACTGTGCCCAGGCTTGGGAAGGTTACTATAGATTTTGCCACACCATGTGTCCAGTCTTCATAGGGGTTAGCAAGTTCACAATTTGTATCATTAGGATTTTGTGGTAGCCTTGGTCCATGGATAAGAGACGAACGTGCCTTGTTGCCCTTTCAGGGGGCGTCGACAGCACCATTACGGCCTATCTCCTAAAGAAAGAGGGCTATCACGTAGAGGGCCTCTACCTTGAACTTTTGGGTAGTGGTTTCGAAGAAAGTGTCCGCACACAAAAAGAGAGGGTCCTTGAGATTGGCGATTCCCTGGGAATAAGGGTCCACTTTTTGGACCTCAGAAGGGAATTCCATGAGACGATCATCTCATACTTCATCGAGGCATACAAAAGGGGACTTACGCCAAACCCGTGTACCCTGTGCAACCCATTGATAAAATTTAGAGCAGGACTTTCCACGGCAAAGTCCCTTGGGCTTGAACACTTTGCAACAGGACACTATGTGAAGAAAGGTACTCATCCACGGCTAGGATGCGTCTTGATGAAGGGGGCAGATCCCAAGAAGGATCAGAGCTACTTCCTCTATAGGCTGAGGCCAGAGTGGCTTCAAAGCCTCATCTTTCCCCTGGGTGAAAAGACCAAGGAAGAGGTGAGGACCTTGGCCAAAAGGCTTGGGCTCTCACAGGTGGTCCTTGAGGAAAGCCAGGAGGTCTGTTTTGTAAAGGGAGACTACCGCGAACTCGTCTATCCTGGTGAAATAGAAGAAAGACCAGGCCCAATAGTCTTCAAAAGGACTGGAGAGGTGCTGGGCCGTCATAAGGGGATCTTTAACTATACCATTGGTCAGAGGCGAGGGCTAGGCATTCCAGGTCCTGAGCCCTACTATGTCGTACAACTGGACGTAGATGGTAACCGTGTCTATATTGGTACCAAAAAAGATACCCTAAGAAGGTCATTCTTTATTGAACAGGCCAACTGGCTCGTCCCTGAAGACTACGTCCTAGAGGCGGTGACATCTATAAAGATTCGATCCCGCCACATGCCCGCCCCTGGCAGGGTGATGAAAGAATCGAGAGGGCATGGAAGGTACAAGATAGTCTTTGACGAGCCGCAGTCTTCGGTGACCCCAGGACAGGCCGCAGTAGTTTATGAGGGTGACATACTCCTTGGTGGTGGAGTGATATGCTCGTAAAGGTCATAACATTTGGATGCAAGGTAAATCAGTTTGAATCCCAGGCCATTATCGAGGCCCTAAGGCGTGCAGGCCATCAGATAGCTGGTCCCAGGGATGGTGTGGACATATGCATAGTCAATACATGCGCTGTGACCGCCAGGGCCGCATACGAGGCGAGACAGGCCATAAGAAGGGTCCTTAGACGCCATCCAGGTGCTAGAATCATAGTCACTGGCTGCTATGCCCAGACAGACCCATGGGGGCTCATGGAGTCAATAGATACCAACATCTGTGTAATTGGCAATGACCAGAAGGAGCGGCTCCTAAACCCCAAATTTTCATCCATGGATTGCCTTGAAATATATGTAGGCGATATCTTAAAGAAAAAAAACATTACTCCATTTTCACTCCACTCCCCTCAGGGAAGGACCAGGGCATACCTGAAGATTCAGGATGGGTGCAGTGCATTCTGTAGCTATTGCATAGTACCCTATGCCAGGGGCCCCTCGAGGAGCCTCCCGGTGGAAGAGGTGCTGGAGCAGGCCAAGCGCTACGAGGAGGCAGGGGTAAGGGAGATCGTTGTCACTGGCATACATGTTGGATTCTATGGCCGCGACCTTGAAGACGCAGTATCTCTGGTGGATATACTCGACACCCTCACATCCAGATTCAAGGGGTGCAGATTCCGCCTGAGTTCCCTAGAACCTGGAGAACTCACAGACGATATCATCGCCCTTGCAGCAGAACGAGAGAACTTCTGCCCCCACTTCCACATCCCGCTCCAGAGCGGAAGCTCAAAGGTCCTCAAGTCCATGGGTCGGCGATACACGCCAGAGGAGTTCATGGAACGGGTCAATGTGTTGAGGGAAAGGCTACCAGATGCCGCCATTGGCACAGACTGTATGGTGGGCTATCCAGGTGAGGAAGAGGCGGACTTTGAGATGACGTGTGAGGTGATAAAGGGCTCTCCCATTACCTATCTCCACGTCTTTCCCTATTCGAGGCGTCCTGGAACAAGGGCTGCGGGCATGAAAGAGACCGTGACCAAGAGGGAAAAAGAGAGACGTGCCAGGGCGTTGAGGGCCATTGGTGAGGAGAAAAAGGTGGCCTTTTATAGGCAGTTTCTGGGCACCACCATAGAGATATTGGCGGAAAGGGTGGACAGAAAAAGGGGCACAGTCCAGGGCACGAGTGCCAACTATCTCCAGGCAGTGGCAAGGCTCAAGGTCAAGGCCCAGACGCCACAGCCCAACCAGATCGTCAAGCTGGTGGCAAAATCCATAGAGGATCAGAAGATCTTTGGGGAGATGATCAGTTGAGGTTTGCAGCCATTGATCTTGGGACCCAGACCTTTAGACTGGCTATCGCAGAGGTTGGGACCAGCGGGTTTGTGGAGCCCCTGGGTACATATCTCTACAATGCCAGGCTTGGAAATTCCCTTATTGACGGGCACCTTGGCCCAGAGGTGATTAAGGCCCTAAAGGAGATCAGGGAGAGATGTGAGAGCTACCAACTGGATGGGATCAGGGCCTGCGGCACAGAGGCAGTAAGGAGACTCAAAGACCAGTATCCCAGTGCCTTTTCCAAGCTTGTGGAGACCCTTGGACAAGATATCCGCGTACTCACACCTCAAGAAGAGGGGCGCCTTACTGCCACAGGGGTCAGGGCATCTTTGGGGGTCTCAAGACATAGGATCTTGATCCTCGATGTGGGCGGTGGCAGCACAGAGGCCATCTTTTGCAAAGATGATGAGACCATTGTTAAAAGCGTACCCATAGGGGCAGTAAATTTTTCTAGAGGTGGGCTAAGTGCCCTATCTTTTTTGACCACCCCACCATTTTCTATGGCAGAGGAGGTCGTTACAACTGGCGGGACAGCCACCACCCTGGCTGCCATGATCAAGGGACTGCGGTCCTACAGGCCATGGGAGATAAGGGGGCTACGCATAGATAGAGGTGAAATAGAGGATCTATTAACCAGGCTCTCTTCCATGACCCTGGACGAGCGAAGACGGGTCCCAGGTCTTGAACCTGAGAGGGCCGATATTATCATTCCAGGCCTTGAGATACTCTTGAGCGCCCTAAAATTTAAGGGCACATCTGCGATCACCATCTCAGATGGTGGACTACTTATGGGAATCCTGGTAGATTTAATCAAAAAGGAGTTAAAGGATCATGCTCAACTTGATTGGAGAAGGTTATACGTTTGACGACCTTCTTTTAGTGCCATCATATTCAGAGGTTGTTCCAACCGAGGTAGATGTGTCTACCTGGCTTACCAAGGAGATCAGGCTCAATATCCCCATAGTCAGTGCAGCCATGGACACTGTAACTGAATCTGAGACAGCCATAAGCCTTGCGCGAGAAGGTGGAATAGGCATCATCCACAAAAATATGCCAGTGGAAAGACAGGTGCGCGAGGTGGAAAAGGTGAAAAAGTCTGAAAGCGGCATGATCATCGATCCAGTGACAGTGGAACCAGATCAGCGCATCTGGGAAGTACAGAAGATCATGCGTGAATACAAGATCTCTGGAGTGCCAGTGGTCAAGGATGGAAAGCTCGTTGGGATCGTTACCAACCGCGACCTGAGATTTGAGACCAACTGGGACCTTGAGGTAAAGGATGTCATGACCAAAGAGAACCTTGTCACTGCCCCAGTGGGTATCACACTCGAGGAGTCCAAGGAGCTCTTACACAAACACCGAATCGAGAAGCTCCTGGTGGTCAATGACAAAGGGGAACTCAAGGGGCTCATCACCATAAAGGACATAGAGAAGATCAAGAAATACCCCAACTCGTGCAAGGACGACCTTGGTCGCCTCAGGGTTGGCGCAGCAGTGGGTGTGGGCAAAAACCGTTTGGAACACGTGGAACGCCTGAAGCAGGTTGGGGTTGACGTGGTAGTGGTGGACTCTGCCCACGGTCATTCAAAAAATGTCATCGAAGCGGTCCGCGAGATCAAGGCCACATTCCCAGACCTCAACGTCATTGCAGGCAACGTAGCCACCCAGGAAGGCGCCAAGGCCCTCATAGAGGCGGGTGCAGATGCCATCAAGGTAGGAGTCGGGCCAGGTAGTATCTGTACCACTAGAATAGTCGCAGGGGTCGGCGTCCCACAGCTCACTGCCATACACAACTGTGCCCAGATGGCAGAGGCCTATGGGATACCAGTAATCGCCGATGGCGGCATAAAGTTCTCTGGTGACCTCACAAAGGCCATTGGAGCAGGTGCCAATTCTGTCATGGTAGGAAGCTTACTGGCAGGTACAGATGAGTCTCCAGGGGAACTCGAGCTATTCCAGGGCCGATCCTACAAGGTGTACAGGGGGATGGGCTCTATAGGCGCCATGAAAGAGGGTAGCAAAGACCGCTACTTCCAAGAGACCGTGAGGACCGAGACCAAACTAGTACCAGAAGGGATAGAGGGAAGAGTGCCCTACAGAGGGCCACTATCCAATATGATCTACCAACTTGTGGGCGGACTGAGGTCTGGTATGGGCTACCTCGGCTGTCGCGACATCGAGACCCTCAGAAAAAATGCACGATTTGTAAAGATCACACCTGCAGGTCTAAGAGAAAGCCACGTCCACGATGTAATCATCACAAAGGAATCTCCCAACTACTGGGCAGATAGATAGCTAAAAGGGCGGGCCTTTCCCCCCGCCCCTCAAGAAAAACAAAGCACTTCACCACCTAGTCCAAGGCCCTCTCAAGAGATCACCTTCTATTGGCCACCATCTAAGAGTGCGTTTTTTCACAAAATTTTTTTTTAAACTCACAGATATTTTTTCCGATAAAAAATAGCAGGGAGATGGTTTATGCAGATCATGCTTTCCCATCCAAATATGTTTTTCTTTCTAAAAGGCCTATTTATTGTAGATGGAGGCGGAGAGGATGCATTGGAAGGAAGATTACAAGATTGGTATTGAATCTATCGATGAGCAACACAAACGGCTCTTTGAACTCCTCCAGTTTGTACAAAAGAGCCTCAAAAAGGGGCTCGTCACGTGGGAGACGGGTGTTGCAATAAAAGAGCTAGTGGAATACACAAAATATCACTTTTCATGCGAAGAGGAGGTGATGGAACAATACAACTATTCACTCCTCGATGCACATAGAAAAGAGCACAGGCGTCTCATATGTGAGCTCAAGAGACTACTCCTCGATCTTAAAAGGGGTAAGACGGTCACATCCATGGACCTCATAAAGATCCTAACTCATTGGATAGTAAACCATATCTTGGACGAAGACCTAAAACTAAGAGGCCTTGAATCGGCCTCGGTTACCTCCTCTTAAAGAGTTTTTCAAGCTCCACTGCCCCGAGCAATACAAATACAGGCCTTCCATGGGGACAGTGGGTGACGCCCTCCCTGAGACACTCAGCGACCAGGGTCTCCATCTCAACTGTCTCGAGTCCGTGTCCTGCCTTTACAGCGCTCTTACACGCGGCCCTTGAGGCAATGTCGTAGAGTAACTCCTTGGAAGATGTGAACTCACCCCCTAGGGCCTTCTGTATGAGCCCTCTTATGACGCTTTCCTTCTGCGCTTGGAAAGAAAGGACCGTTGGAATACTTCTCACTGCCACCTCCCCTTCTCCAAAGAGGTCCAGTTCGAGTCCTAAGGAGAGGAGATCTCGTCTTACCTCCTTAAACCTCTCCATCTCCTCTGGCCCTATGGAAAAAACCATGGGAAAGGCCAGCCTCTGGCTAGATATGGTGCCCTTGGTGTCGAGTTCTCGGTTGATCCTCTTAAAGACGAGTGCCTCGTGAGCACTGTGTTGGTCCATAAGAAAGAGACCTTCGTTCGTGCGACCCACTATGTAAGTGTCGAGCACCTGGCCCAATATCTCCACAGTTCCCGTAAGACATGAGTTGGACCATGTCTGGTCCATTTTTTTGGGCTCTTCTCTCAATTCTTGATGTGCCGAGTGATCGATCTTACGCAAATTAGAGGGGCTTTCCCCTCTGCTAGAAGATGGTATTGGGAAATCAAAGAGGGCCTCCTCTTTCACCCCTTCGTGACCTTTATCTCCACCATATTCTGGTCCCACAGGCTCTCTTGCCTCAAAATCCTCTGTCACTGATATGGTCGTCGCCACAGGACAGGCCAAGGCATTCTTCACTGCAGAGTAAACCAGCCGAAAGACCTTGTCTCCGTTCTTAAAACGGACCTCCTGTTTAGTGGGGTGGCAGTTGACGTCCACAAGCCCTGGGTCCAACTCGAAAAACAGGACTAGTGCCGGATATTCGTTCCTCAAGAATTCACCCCTAAGGGCCTCTCTTACTGCCTTTAAGACCAGTCTCGATTGAAATGGCCGCCTGTTTAAAAAGAAATGACACAATCTTGGCCCAGATGTCCCTGTTCCAGGGCCTGAGACGGCACCCCTTATGGTTATCCCATAACCAGAGGCCTCTACTGGTCTGAGCCTTGGGATGATCTCGTCTCCCAATAGGGGTGCAAGGGTAGAGAGGTCATTTCCTCTGGAAGGTGATTCAAAGAGCACTCGCCGCTTGGTGGAGAGTTTAAAGTTCACCTCTGGAAACGCCACAGCATATGTTCGGACCATACGATTTATATGGGCCAGTTCGGTCTGGTCGCCTTTTAGAAACCTCCTTCTAGCCGGTATCTCCAAAAACAGGTCCCTGACCTCTACAATCGTGCCCTTTGGACAGGCGCATGGAGAACCCCTCTTATCCCTGCCAAAATGGACCTCCACCATCCAACCAGTTGTACTGTTGTCCACAGCACTTTTTATGGTGAAATCACTCACTGAGGCAATGCTGGGCAAGGCCTCACCCCTAAAGCCAAGGCTTTTAATGGCATATAGGTCCTCTTCAGTGGCTATCTTGCTCGTGGCGTGTCTCTCCAATGCGAGCTCTAGGTCGTGGGAGGTCATACCTGTACCATTATCCACCACTCTAATGAGTTCCTTGCCGCCCCTCTCCACATAGACATAGACCTTTGTTGCACTGGCGTCCAACGAGTTCTCCACAAGTTCTTTTACCACAGACGATGGACGCTCTACTACCTCGCCAGCAGCTATCTGATTGGCAATATGTGGTGGAAGTACCCTGATGGAGGGCATGGTGGATTTTTAATGATTAGTGTAATGTCTTATTGTGAGAGCTAAAGTATCTGTTCCAGAAGTCCATGATCCCAAATACACACTGGGGCAGTGCCCATACTGCGGTCTCGTACACCTCTTGATCCACATGGTCGTCCAGGCTTTCTATCCCTTCCCAGGTGCCAAAGAGGAAGGGGATGGTCATCAATTTTTCCCCTTCTTCACTCTCTAAGAGGGGTTCCCAGGCATCCATGGAGATAGATACCCCCCGCATGAATCCAAAACACCAGTCCTCTATGATGTAGTTTTCCTTCCCATCCACATAGGTTCGATAGACGATCGGGGTAAACTTATCCTCAGACTTAAGTTCACCTAGGATCTGATTATAAAACCTCATGGTGAGGTCTATGAACTCATCCAGTGTCCCCATGTCGCCAAACACCTCGGGGATCCCTTGATCTTCTTCGCCAAAGATCCAGGGTAGCCACTGATTGGGTGCCATGGGTCGTGGTCCTATAATGACTGCAGTGAGGTAGCCGTGTAACCCAGAGATATCCAGGGTCTCTTCTGGCATTCTCTCATCTTCCAGTATCTCTGAGAGCCTATCCATCTCGTCGCTAGAAAGGGGGCGATCAAATTGATCCATTTCTCTACTCCAAGGCGATATTTTCACTCCCTTATACCATGGATTCCAATATGGCGCCAATCGCTGACTCTCTGTCTTGAGAGTCCCGGTCTTTTTTTGTTTGAAGACGCTCTTCGAAGGTAGGTCTCTCAGATGTATAGAATATGCCAATGGGTATGCGCGTCTCTGACAGGTCATAGGACCATGCCCTCACAAGTCTGTACGCCTCTTCTATGGGCCTATAATTTTCGTTATTGGCATCATCTATTACCTCTACCCACTTATTGTAGAATTCATATGTGTTAAAAAAGGTGAAGCAGGGCTGGAGGACATCTATAAACGCAAAGCCCCTATGGCGTATGCCAGCCAGGATGAGCCCTTTTAGGTGCTGGACCTTGCCAGAATAGCCCCTGGCAACGAAGGTGGCACCTGAGGCAAGGAGTAATTC
>WGBU01000183.1 GCA_015494155.1 Deltaproteobacteria bacterium
AATGACCCCTACTCAGGCAAGGGATCATGAGGCTAGCCTGCAGAAGATTCACTGCCTGGATGCAGGCTATCCAGGACAGCTATCCTGCCTGACCGTCACCCAATCCAGGCGGGCAGGAGCACCTGAATGGGTGCTGGCTGTCTTATGCAGCCAGTGCGTACTCGTATTCAGAGTCGGCGTTTGTGTTTTTGTCCCGATTTTTACGAGGTTCGGGGCCTCGGCACGCAGCATTAAGCTTCCATACCCCCGTCGAATCCAGTTCGCCCCCATGGGGTAAGTCTGCTGCTTGGATGTCTTTAAAAGTAATGATGGTCTATTGTAATGTCAAGCACATCTCAGATATCATCTTATCTTAAAGCGCTTTCCAAATTCCCTTTCTAGATCCCGCTTCTTTACGGCCTCCCTTTTATCGTATTGTTTTTTACCCCGAGCCAAGGCAAGCTCTACCTTGGCCTTTCCATTTTTAAAATATATCTTTAATGGTATCAGAGTGTAACCACGTTCCTGCACTTTTCCTGTCAGTCTCTTTATCTCTCGCTTGTGGAGGAGTAGTTTTCTCGGGCGAGTAGGGTCTAGATTTGAGTGGTAAGAGCAAAACTTATATGGGGTGATGTGTACGTTTTGTAGCCAGGCCTCTCCACCCTTAAAGACAACATAAGAATCTGTGAGATTTGCCCGTCCCTCCCGAAGGGACTTCACCTCGGGGCCCAATAAGACCATGCCCGCCTCGATTGTGTCGTCTATGTGGTAGAGGTGCCGTGCCTTTCTGTTCTGGCATACGATTTTTATGCCACTATTCGTCTTTTTTGCCATCTTAGTCCTCTTGTTCTACCAATCCCTAGGCTTAACCAGTATTTCACGCACCTTTATGTCAAATAACCGATTGGATGGCGCTGGCTTTATTACTACTGCAGTATCAGCTCCCCTTGCAGTACCTGCGATCGCAATACAATCCCTTGAATCTATGAGCCCTGCATCCTGGGCCATCATGGCGATTTCCACGCACACCTTCATGCCTTGTCCTAGCAGTCTTAAGGTATTGGCGATCAGTTCCTGCTCTGAATATCCGTGCCGTTCTCGGATAGCAGTCCCGATGTTTCTAAAGGCCATGGTGCCTGTAAAGACCTTGGCACCAAAGGCCTCGATTTCTTCTCTCGCCTCTTGAGTCATCTCCAAGGTGTCTGGTTCTTTGAAGCCATAATTATGTGTTACAACAACCAATTTTTCTACACTTTGTGAAAATTTCTTTGCCGCTTTAAGGCCTGTGGACCCCTTGGTGGATGCCACAACCAACTGAGTGATATCTCCAACTTGAAGTCGTTCTGCTACAATACTCAAGACAGTATCTGTATTTTTGTAACCTGGCCGTTCGAGATATACACCCATTGGACAACCTCCCAATTTTATACATAGTCAATACTTACGCCCCCATACCCCAGAGTCTCTTCAATCTCTTGGGTAAGGGAAGGGCAGACCTCCACATTAAATTCGTCTGGTAACTGCAATACAACCCTACCTTTTCCTGCCAGGGTTACTGCCACCCGCGAACTAAGGTCGCCTGGATGTCGTTTGAGCACATCTTTAAGTCTAGAAAGGGTATCCACCTTTACCCTTTCATCTATGATCTCTATGAGGACCCCCTTTGCCTGCTTCTTGAGGGCCTCTTCAAGGGGCATGATAATCTCGCCTATGATCTTCGCATCCCCACGGTCATCAGCCCTTTTGAATTTCCCTTCTACCCATATTGGCTCATCTTGTTCGATAATTGCCTTATGTTTCTGATAACATTCTGGAAAACAAAGAATTTCCAATGATCCAACATGGTCCTCTAAGACAATAAATGCCATCCGCTCCCCTCTTTTTGTCTTGGTCTCCTTCTTTGATCTGATGATCCCGCATATTCCGGCCTTAAGGCCATCCTCTGCCCCTTTGATCGTCTGTGTGTTGTACGGCGTCAGTCTCTTGATGTCCTCTACATATGGATCGAGCGGATGGCCACTAATGTAGAATCCTAGGGCCTCTTTCTCATGGCTCAAAAGTTCCAAAGACTCCCATTCTGGACGGTCTGGGATCTCTAGGAGGCTAAGGGCCACCTTGCCACTTCCACTAGTACCTCCACCAATTGCGCCAAATAGGCTCTTCTGGCCACACGCCCGTTCTTTTTTGGCGTTTTGAGAAAACTCCACTGCCTTTTCAAGTACCGCATACAACTGTGACCTTTTGTATCCAAGGGAATCAAAGGCACCGCATTTGATCAGGCTCTCCAATGCCCTCTTATTGACTTTGTGTGGATCGACCCTCCCAAGGAAGTCCTCAAAGTCTTTGTATGGTCCATTTTTCTCTCGTTCCTTCACAATGGCAATTATGGCGTTCTGGCCGAGATTTTTCACAGCAGACAGTCCAAAACGGATCCCGCCATTTTCTACAGTGAAGTCCACATCGCACTTATTAATGTCTGGCGGGAATACGCCAATCCCATGCGCCTTGGCATCGCTGATAAACTTTAAGACCCCATCGGTGTTACCCAATTCGTTGGTGAGGAGGCTTGCCAGGAACTCCACTGGATAGTGGGCCTTGAGCCATGCAGTCCTATAAGCGATGAGGGCATAACAGGCAGAATGGCTCTTATTGAACCCGTAACCGGCAAACTCCTGTATGAGGTGGAATAGGGTCTCTGCCTTTTTCTTGTCAACCCCCCTCTTTACAGCCCCTGATACAAAACGCTCGCGCTGTGCCTCCATGACTTCCGGGATCTTCTTGCCCATGGCACGCCTCAGGATGTCGCCTTCGCCCAGGCTATAACCTGCCACCTCCTGGGCTATCTTCATGACCTGTTCCTGATAGACAATCACCCCATAGGTCTCCCGGAGGATAGGCTCAAGTTCGGGCAAGAGATACTGGACATCTATCTTCCCATGCTTTCCATCGATATATTGAGTGACCATGCCACTCTTCATGGGGCCTGGCCGGTAAAGGGCAACCACTGCAATGAGATCTGTGAATTCAGTGGGTCTAAGCCTCTTCAAGAGGTCCCTCATCCCACTACTTTCCAGTTGAAACACCCCTATGGTGTCTCCTTGGCAGAGGAGATCGTATGTCTTGGGGTCATCAAGGGGAATGCGCGATATATCAATACGTTCACCACTGGTCTTTTCTATGAGGGAGAGGGCGGTTTCAATGACAGTGAGGGTCTTTAGGCCAAGAAAATCGAACTTGATGAGACCGACCTTTTCCACGCACTTCATGTCGAACTGGGTGAGCGTTTCACCCTCCTGCCCCTTGGTAAGCGGCAGGTACTCCACCATGGGCTTGTCGGAGATCACCACCCCTGCTGCATGGGTGGAAGAGTGTCTGGGGAGCCCCTCTAAGGCGAGGGCAATGGTAAAGAGTCGGGCAACTTCACTGTCTTCTTCCACAAGCCTTTTGAGCCTTGGCTCCTGCTCCAATGCACTCTTTAGGTCTATCCCAAGGGTATCTGGTACGAGCTTTGCAATCTTATCCACCCTCTGATATGGAAGCCCCAGGGCACGGCCTACGTCGCGGATCACTGCCTTGGCATTCATCCGCCCAAAGGTGGCAATCTGGGCCACATAGTTACTACCACCATATTTTTCAGCAACGTATTCCAGGACTTCATCCCGCCTCTTCATGCAGAAATCCACATCAATGTCTGGCAGACTAGTCCTTTCAGCATTCAAAAACCTCTCGAAAACGAGCCCATACCTAACTGGGTCTATGTCTGTGATGCGCATGGAATAGGCCACTAGAGAGCCAGCAGCAGAGCCCCTACCAGGACCCACTGCAATGCCCTTTTTCTTTGCCCAGTTGATGAAGTCTGCCACTATGAGGAAATATGAGGCAAACCCCTTCTCTTTTATGACCCCAATCTCATAGTCAAGCCGCTCTCTGTAGCGCTCCCTCTCATCTTCATCATCTATCCCAAGCTCCTCAAGCCGCCTCTCGAGACCACTCCTCGCCAGTCTCTCAAATTCCTCTTCATAGGTACACCCCTCTGGGAGTGGAAAACGCGGAAAGTGGTGCTTTCCTGTCTGGATCTCTACATTGCACTTCTCAGCGATCTCCAGTGTATTTTTAAGGGCCTCTGGTTTGTAGTGGAATCGCTCGGCCATTTCAGTAGGAGAGGCAAAGTAGAGATCTTGTGTGGAAAAGCGCATCCTGTCCTGGTCATTAATGGTCTTATTCGTCTGGATGCAGAGCAACACATCGTGGGCCTCGGCATCTGCCTTAGAAAAGTAGTGACAGTCGTTGGTGGCAACGAGCGGTATCCCCTTCCTTTCGCCCAGTTCAATCAGTCCCTGGTTCACTAGGCGCTGCTCTTCAATTCCATTTTCCTGTAGTTCTAAGTAGAGATTACCGTCGAATATCGCCGCGTATTTGTCCAAGACCTTTTCTGCCTCCTCAAGGCCCCTACTCAAAATGGCATGGGGTATCTCTCCATGGAGACATGCTGTGAGTGCAATGAGCCCCTCTCTGTGCTCCCTCAAAAGATCGAGATCCACCCTCGGTTTGTAGTGAAACCCCTCGAGGTGTGCAATAGATACGAGTTTTAGGAGATTTTTTAGCCCAACATTGTCTTTGGCCAAAAGTACAAGGTGATATGCCGCCTCTCTTGAACTCCTTGCACTCTTGTCCTTAATGCCCCTTGGCGCCACATAGACCTCACAGCCAATGATGGGCTTTATGCCATGGGCCAAGGCCTTTTCATAGAAATTGAGAGCACCATACATATTGCCATGATCAGTCATGGCAACTGCCTCGTAGCCAAATTCCTTGGCCTTTGGAAAGAGGTCCTTAAGACGTATGGCCCCATCCAAGAGGCTATATTCAGTATGTAGGTGAAGGTGGACGAACATGGCTTTTTTTAGTCTCTATTCCCATTCAATGGTTGATGGTGGTTTTGAACTTATGTCATAGCACACCCGATTGACCCCCTGGACCTCATTAATGATGCGCATAGACAACCTCTCCAGCACATCGTAGGGGAGCCTTGTCCAATCTGCAGTCATGGCATCTACACTGTTGACCACCCTGAGCGCCACCACATGGTCATATGTGCGTTCATCACCCATCACACCTACTGTCCTGATGGGAAGAAGCACTGCAAAGCCCTGCCATACCTTTCTATACCAGCCGCTCTTCTTCAACTCCTCTATTACAATGGCATCTGCCTCCCTGAGGATGGCGAGCCTCTCCTCTGTTACCTCTCCTAAGATCCTTATGGCCAGCCCAGGACCGGGGAATGGATGGCGCCATACAAGGTCTTCGGGCATACCCAATTCCAGGGCAACTTGGCGCACCTCGTCTTTGAATAACTCCCTAAGGGGCTCTACGAGCTTTAGCCTCATCCTCTCGGGCAGTCCTCCAACATTGTGGTGGCTTTTTATTGTGGCCGATGGCCCCTTAAAGGATACACTCTCTATGACGTCTGGATAGAGTGTACCCTGGGCGAGAAAATCCACCTTACCAATGCGTTTTGCCTCTTCTTCAAACACATTGATGAATTCTTCCCCTATGATCTTTCTCTTCTTTTCTGGGTCCTCCACCCCCTTCAACTTCTTAAGGAATCTGGCAGAGGCATCTACATAGTCCACACTGAGCCCCAGTTCTTTTAAAAAGCCGAGGACTGTCTCTGCCTCGTTTTTCCTTAAAAGGCCGTTATTTACGAAGATGGGGGTAAGGTTATCGCCAATGGCCTTTGAGACCAAGAGCGCGGTTACAGTAGAGTCTACACCACCTGAAAGGGCACATATGCACCTTCTGTCTCCCACCACTTCTCGAATTTCCTTGATGGCGCTCTCCACAAAGGAATGCATGGTCCAGATTGGTTCTAGCCTACAGATTTCAAATAGAAAGTTTTTCAGTATATCATTGCCAATCTCTGTATGGACCACCTCTGGATGAAACTGTACGCCATATATGGGAAGAGTGGTGTGAGACATGGCAGCAAAAGGGGTGGACTCGGTTGAGGCAATGGTCTCAAATCCAGGTGCAAGGACCTCAATCCTGTCGCCATGGCTCATCCAGACCTTATAGGTTGCCCCTTCCTTGTAAAGCCCCTTAAAGAGCGGGGAATCCTTTAAGATCTCGATTAGGGCAGGTCCATATTCACGCTTTTCGCTCCTTTCCACCTGGCCTCCCAAGAGGTGAGTGGTGAGCTGCATCCCATAACATATCCCCAAGATGGGGACCCCAAGATCAAATATTGCCTTGTCTATGGTGGGTGCGCCCTGGTCATAGACGCTAGATGGGCCTCCAGATAAGACTATACCCTTTGGTGCAAGCCCTTTAATCTTAGAGAGTGGGATATTGAATGGGTGGATCTCGCAGTAGACCTTTTGTTCACGTATCCTCCTTGCAATCAATTGAGTGGTCTGGGACCCGAAGTCCAATATCAAGACCATTTGATTCTTTGGGTTAAAAACCATGATCAAATCTCCATTTCCGCTGAATTTTATTGGATTAAAATAGGACCCCTTGGAAATAATGTAAGGCGTTCTGCCCCCAGGTCTGTAATGAGGAATGTATCCTCAATCCCCACTATTCCCAAGCCCGAAAAGACTAGTTTTGGCTCGAGTGCTACTACCATGCCGCTCTCAAGGGTCATATCATTACCTATTGATATAAAAGGATATTCATCGATTTCTACCCCTAGACCATGACCAACGAACTGTACTTTTTCGCTATATCCCATAAAATTTTTCAAAAAAGGTGTAGATTCCATGTGGTTGAGCGCTATGTCATAAATGGCACCAGCCCTGACACCTGGCCGCAACTCCCTTTCCAGTCTCTCCATGAGTGTAATACACACTTCAAAGGCGTCATTGAGAGGGGACTTTAAGGGCCCTAGAGAGAAGATGCGCGTCTCATCCCCAAGGTACCCTTGGAAGAACCCGCCAATGTCTACACTCACTGGGTCGCCCACTAAGATGGACCTTGTCCCTGCCCCTACCCCCATGGTTGGAGATACACCTGGTCCTCCAGCAGGGGTAAGTGTAAAGGATGGAATGGCCCCGTGAGGCCCGGTCAATACCTGGGTCATGGGGAGTGCCCCAACGAGGCTATTTCTCATTTGAAGCTGGCCCTGGTGCCCGTTTTCCCTCAAAAAACACTCTAATCGGGCAGTAATCGCCAATTCATCCACACCTGGTCTCAACCATTCTCTTACCTTTTCCATGGCATTGTCAATGATTCGACACGCCCCACGGATCTTATCTATCTCCCAAGGGCTCTTGATCGCTCGAATTGTCCTAATAAAGTGTGTACAATCGAGGATCTCAAAACCTGGGAATAGCCTTTCTCCATAGAATTGGACTGTCTTATAGGGTATGGCATCCAAAGTGGTCCAGAGTGTGCCCCTTTGACATCTTGAAAAGATCTCCTTTACCCTTTTTTCAAGTTCACTAAAATTCTTGATCTTAACAATTTCACTCAGGGGGGATTCGGCCTTTGCCCGCTCGAAGCTTCTCCAGACGAAATAAACGGGTTCCCCTTCCAATGGTACGACGAGGTGACCATCCTGGAGAGTCCCTGTAAAATAGTAGAGGTCTGGCCCATGCCTTAAGATAGCAATGTCTGCACCGAATTCGTGCATCTGTTTCTTTAGCCTGGAGATGCGGGAATAGACCTCGTCTTGAGGGACTAGATCGTGGTTCATTAATCTAATCTCTTCTCCAATATGGACGCCACTTCCATGATGGTCTTGGCGTAAGGGCGTGACCGATTGTATGTGAGTATGCAACGGAAGGCCTCATCTTTGGAAATGCCACTGTGCCACCCATTTTTAACCAAATAGTTGGCCATGCTGGCCAAGGCATCGCCCAGGGTGAAGAGATCTATCCTACCATCCATGTCATAGTCTACTCCAAACCTTAGGACGCTTGACGGGACGAACTGACATAGCCCAAAGGCACCAAAAGGGGAGCCCTTGATCTCAACTGGGTCCATTTTATTGGCTCTGCAATAGGTGAAAAAGGCCTTTAGTTCGCCAAAGGCCCAATCAGCCTTTTTCTTTGCCCTTTTTTTGTAGCGGGCAAGGGCAGTTCTGTCATCCACTATCTCTTTTGGCAGCCAGGGGCTAATGCGGGATATGTCACTGGATATGGCCATACTAGACAATACGTTTATGATTCTATATGGGCCAGTATAGCGGCCAAGATCGGTCTCCACTAACAATATGGCAGTCTTTAATGTTGAGGGCACACCATATTTTTTTTCAATCTCGTTTAATATGGATTGGTTTTTCTTCATAAATTTTACCGCCCTCTCTATACGTTCTGGAGAATAAAACTTTTTATAGTCAAAGGGACGTTCTTTGTGGAGGAGTTTTCTTGGCATGGTCCTCGGCTCAAACTCTACTTCACGCCTAGAATATATAGATTCAAGATAGGACCTTTCTATACCCACGCCTGAAAGTCTCTCTATGAGACCGTTCCAAAGGTCAAAATTTGCGGTGTTGGCAGCGAAACCAGACTGGATAGATGATATCAATAATACGAAGTTCCACAGGACGGCGGAAAAAACAGCCTTCTTCATGCTCAATCTCAAACTTTCAATTAGTCGACCAATTTCAACCAGATACTACGTGTCCTAGGGCCATCGAATTCGCAGAAAAAGACCCTCTGCCATGTCCCTAGTTGGAGGTTTCCATCCTCGACTATTATGGTGACACTGGAGCCAATAATAGATGCCTTGATGTGGGCTGGGCTATTACCCTCCAGGTGTTTATAATTGAAAGACCAGGGAATTACATCGTTTAGAACTGCCAGGATATCCTGTTTGACTGCTGGATCTGCCCCTTCGTTTATTGTCAATCCAGCAGTAGTATGGGGGCAATAAGCAACCAAAATACCATCCTTGTGCCCTTCTAATTCTTTTGTTATGAGTGGTGTGATGTCTACAAATTCCGTCCTAGATTTGGTGGAAACTACAATTTTTTTCAAGATTTCTCCTCCTTATCCGATAATTACTTTGTACAAGTCGCGAAGAATTATATATTATATTGTAAATAAAGAAAGGTCTTGTAAATGGAACAAAATCTTGCACTGCCCTCATTGCCTGTTACCATTGTAAAGTTCCTGGAGACTAGTCTAGATGACTCTTGCGATATCAATACATTAGCAGATTTAGCCAGGACCGACCCATCACTATCGGCCAATATTTTACGATTGGCAAATTCTCCCTATTTTTCAAAAGGGCGAAGTGTCTCATCCCTTAAACAGGCAGCCATTGTCCTAGGCTTGAAACTACTACAGAATATTGCCCTAACTTTGAGTATTTACGAATCTTTTAGTGATCTCTCGAACCTTCCAAACTTCTCCCTTGGCGCATTTTGGTACCATAGTCTCTCTGCTGCTGCCAGCGCAAGGCGATTGGCTGAAAAGACGGGGTTTGAAGAACCTGAAGAGGCCTTTATTGCAGGACTCTTACACGATATTGGACAGTTGGTACTCATCAGGAAAGACCCCAAGGGATACCAACAAATCTTTCAACTTGCCTGCACAGGGCACACGGTCATAGAAGCTGAGCTAGAGATCTGGGGACGGGATCATGCAGAGGTTGGGGCAGAGTTACTTAGAGAGTGGAGGTTGCAGCCATTCATCTGTGACGCCGTACGCTATCACCATCATAGCCTTTCGAGTGTTAGAACATCATTGCCGTTGACTCGTATTATATATCTTGCAGACATCTTGAGCCATTCTGTCCAAAGTGCCTGTGGAGTAGACCTCAACTACCTGGCCCAACTTGGTCAAGACTTGTTGGCAATAAATCGGGATGAATTGGAGGGGATCAGAGAGGCCATCGAATCGGATGTAGAGGAGTTGTCCTCGATCTTGGGTTTTCAAGTTGAGAAAGGGTCAGGGGATGCCTTTCTTGAAGTCATACCAGTTGAAGAAGAAAATAGGGAAACGCTCAGGGAAAAGGCAAGGCTTTATTCATTACTAGTTGGGTCCTTACAAAATCTCTTGAGCGCAACAGATGAAGTACAGCTTACAGAGGTCTTCATACAGTCTCTTTTATTATTCTTTGACGTAAAATCTGCACTCTTATTAAAACGTAACGGGAATACCCTTTTAGGCGAAGTGGCAGTAGGGACAAAAGACGATTCGATCTGTTCGCGTATTAGGCTTTCTCTGGGGAATGGCACATTGTGGGACAGTTGTCTTGAAGGCAGACGACCGATCTTCTCTCAAGACTATTTTAAGGACAAAGAGCAAAAGAAGATTATTGAAAAGCAGATATTGTCCTATGTGGGCGACCCACTTTTGGCACTGCCAGTCAGTGCTGAGGGTGAAGCCCTTGGTTGTGTCTTCATTCACAAGGGTTCAAAGCCCGAGGTCCTAAAACGAGACATAGATCTCTTGACTATGCTCTCCAAGCAGTTCGCCCATGCCATGAGGACATTCGCCCTTAAAGGGCAATTAAAAAAGGAACAGACTATCAATGAGGCCATATTAAAACACGCCACCACCGGCTTTATACTGACCAAAGACTCTGGCGAAATACTCTTCTTAAATCCAGTGGCTAAGACCCTACTATCCATGGCAAAGCCTGGGCATAGAGGGAAGGGGGAGCTCGTCTGGGAGCTCTTAGGCATGGATAAGAAGGGAAGGGCAGAGATAGCTTACGCCCTTTCAAAGGATCAATCCTACAAATTTGTTTGGCATGGTATGACGTCGCAAGGAGAGAAGTGGATTGAGGTGGCGGTTGAACCAATAAGTGTTGATGGACTTAAAAGGCTTCTTCTAGCACTTCACGATGTAACGTCAAAAAAATTACTAGAAAAAGAGAGGGAGAATCACGAGACAAGGCTTAGAGAAGAACTCGAAAAGAAGACTAGAGAACTCCGTGATGCCCACGATAAGTTACTTCAGTTCGAAAGGTTGAGTGCCACCACCGATTTTGCCAGACGTGTGGTACATGAGGTGAACAACCCACTCGGTGTGATAAAGAATTACCTGCGTCTCTTAAGACTAGAAAAAGAAAAGGGCGAAATCGATATAGAGGCAATAGATACTATTGACCGTGAAATAGATAGAATTACATCTATTTTAAATCAATTGCGAAGCTTTGCTAAAGGAGAAACAGAAACCAACCTTAATAGAGATCTTAATCCTGGATCAATCGAAAAGGCAGTTGAAGATGTAGCAAGACTTATGAAAAGGGACCTAGAGGAATCTGGAATAACATTCAACTCCAAAATAGAAGCAAATTTGCCCTTGGTAAAACTCAGTGAAGATGGTATCAAACAAGTATTAATAAATATGATTAAAAATGCACAAGAGGCATTTAAGGGCAAGGGGGGGCAAATAACAATAGAGGCCAAATATGACACTGAGAAGAGTGCAGTTGTCTTGAAGGTGAAGGACAGTGGCCCTGGAGTAGATCCATCCATCAGGGACAAGATCTTTGACCCTTATGTTTCCACAAAGGGTGGGCTCAATTCTGGCCTGGGGCTCTCAGTGTGCTATGGTCTTATAAAGAGCGTTGGGGGAAATATTGACCTAGGGGCTGAAGACGGGGGTACGACGTTTATCATAACTCTTCCTGTCAGTAACTCATAGAGGAGGATAGATAAGATTTGGAAAAAAGGATACTCCTTGTAGAGGATGATAAGAGTATGCTCAAGAGCCTTGGATTGCTCTTTGAGCATGCTGGTTTCACTGTCACTGGTGTCAACTCTGTGCAAGAGGCGCTCAGTGAAATGCAGAAGAGACAATACGCCGTGGTGGTGACAGACCTACTCTTGCCTGATGGAGAGGGCTATGAGCTCATGGCCTATTGCCGGGAAAGGGACCTGGATACCAAGGTCATTGCAATGACTGGCTTCGCCTCCCTGGACTCTGTGGTAAATGCCTTGCGAAAAGGTGCTTATGACTATGTGGTAAAACCCTTCGATTTCGACATACTCAGACATGCAGTAGAAAAGGCGATCGAGACCATCAGACTCAAACACGACGTGCGCCAGTCTAGAGAACGATATGCGGAACTAGTTGAATATCTGGACGATGGTTTCTTCGTATTAGACGGAAAGACCGTGGTCTATGCTAACGAGGCCATGAGTACATACCTTGGTGTGCCAAAAGAGCAACTGATTGGTACAGACATTCTAAACTATATAGACGAACAAGACCGTAAGATCTTTGAGGAGAGACTGAGAACCATAGAGGACTCGGCGTCTAAGGCAGTTCTTGAAGAATATAAGTTTATTAATGGCAGCACAGGGGAGAAGAGGGTTGCTGAGGTAAAACTGAGTTTTTCTCCCTCCCAGGGGAGTGGTGGTAAAAATATTGGCCTTGTGAGGGACATAAGTGAGAGGAAAAAGCTGTGGCAACAGCTAGTTCGGGCTGAAAAATTGGCCCTAATGGGGGAGATGGTCGCGGGAATTGCCCATGAACTCAATAATAAGCTCACCCCAATCCTCGCC
>WGBU01000184.1 GCA_015494155.1 Deltaproteobacteria bacterium
CCTCAAAGGGACCAGGGCGACTCCGTCCAACTACTATCAGTGGAAGTTATTGCGTAAGTTCCAGAAGAAGTCCCCACCCTTGAAATTGAGGGAGCCAAGTCTAGAGGCAAAACAGGCAGTGGATCTGGGTCCCTTTTTCAGGGACTATGAGACCCTGGTAGAAGGAGTGGATCGTCTCCTAGAGGAAAAGTACGGCGGCATAGGAGAGTGCGGTTCCAGGACCGACTCCTGTTGTAAGGAGCCATTCAATGTGGGGCTAATAGAGTCGGTGTATCTCACCCGAAAGATGAATGTTACACTCTCAACCAAGGTGAGAAAGGAGACTATAGATCGCGCCCATGCCTTAAGGGGGGAGGATTTGTCCTCTTTTTTATGTCCACTCAATAGGGATGGGAAGTGCCTCCTTTGGGACTACAGGCCCTTAAGGTGTAGGTATTATGGAAAAGGACTCTCTACCTCGGATGCCCATGAGATTGAAAAGGAGCTTTCTAAGATCTCAAGACAGTGCCTCTTTGCCCTGTCTGGGAAGTTTGGCACTGAAAAAGAGATAGCTTTTCGAATAGATTACGTGATCTCAGGCCGCTTTGTACACCTCTATTTTAAAGACGTCTTAAAGGCACAGTAGGGTACCTACGCTTTTTCCATCCTCTTTTGAGAATGGCCCCTTGTAATAAACAAACATTTGTTTAAAATGTTTGTATGAAAAAGAAAGACACCACTCAGAGGATCTTGGATGCGGCAGAGGCCCTCTTTGCAGAAAAGGGGGTGAGCAACACGTCTTTAAGGGAGATCACCTCTAGGGCCGGTGTGAACCTTGCTTCTGTAAACTACCACTTTGGGTCAAAGCTAGGTCTTGTGGAGGCAGTCCTCAAGCGACGTCTTGATCCCCTCAACAAAGAGCGGTTGAAAAGGCTCCAGGCCATTAAAAGAGAAGCAGACTCCACAGGGAAGGCCCCTAGTGTGCGGGCCATAATGCAGGCAATCTTCGAGCCGATTCTCATTATGGTGGACACTCAGGCCTTCATAAGGATCATTGCAAGATCGATGACAGACCCCGATGAGACTGTGAAGAACGTGTTTTTGCGGGAAATAGGGCCAGTATTCAGGCTCATGTTCAGCCTGTTGATGAGGGCACTCCCCCATGTGCCAAAGGATGTGCTCTTTTGGCGTGTCCAGTTCGCCCTTGGCGCCATGGGCCACAGTCTATGGGCCATAGGCAGGGTCAAGATGGTACCAGAGGGGGTCGATGCCTCTATATCAAGGGATAGGCTTTTGGAGCTCTGGCTGGATTTCTGTACAGAGGGGCTTGAGAATCCATGATAGACAAAGTGGTATCTCCAAGGCAGCTTGCCATGACGAGGTTGAGGGGTGCTCAAAGACTCCTTTTCTCTATCACCACCCTTTTGCTCTTCTATGGCTGCAACCCACACACGATGACTGAACCAAGACCACTCGTTGGCGCCCCAGAATATATTTCCACAGAAAAGGGGGCCCCGGTGCACCACATCTCCATAAAAAGGGACGGGTGGTGGCTCATTTTTGACGATCCAGTACTCCATAAACTCATTGCGATGGGGCTTAGACAAAACCTGGACGTAAAAGATGCATACGAGAGGCTTAGATTTCAATATTCCATCTTAAAGGAGCAACGAGCCAGGTTTTTTCCCATTATTACAGGTGATTACAGTCTTTCCCGTTCGAGAAGGCCGGGCTTTTTCGGTAAAGACCTTGGGACCGACTACCGCTACGGCGCTACCCTCAACTATGAGCTCGACGTCTGGAAGAAGATAGCAAGCGGAGTGAGCGCAAGCTCATTTGAGGCAAATGCCACAGAGGAAGATCTTCATGCCCTCCAAATCATGATTGGGGCCGAGATCGCCACCACATATTTTACCTTGAACGAGGCACTCATAAGGCGTGATCTCCTGGCCGCGAAGAGGCGTGCCCTAAAGGAGAAGTTAGACATGGTGCGGTCCCGGTATAGAAAGGGCACAGTGGATAGCGATATCCTATATAGGGTTGAGGGTGAGTTGACAGGCCTAGAGGCCCAGATTCATGCACTCGATGGCGAGATAGCGCGCGAGAAAGATGCCCTCTGGGTCCTCTTGGGTGAATACCCAAAGGAGGACCTCCCCTTTGTCGCAGTTGATCTAAAGAGGCCGCCCAGCCTCCCCCAGGGCTCTATCCCACTTTCATTACTCCTTAGGAGGCCAGATGTGAGGGCAGCAGCTCTCAGGGTGCGTGCCCAGGATGAGCGCGTTGCTGCTGCGATTTCAGAGTGGTTTCCTGCCCTTGGCGTAAATCTTTCTTATGGCAAATCGAGAAATGCCTCTAGCTTTGGGATCATCTCTGGCATCTTCTGGTCTGTGGCCTTTCAGGCATCTGCCACCTTCTTTGAGGGAGGGGCAAGGCAGGCCAGGATCGAGGGCGAGAGGAGCAGGTTGGTCTCCTCGCTGATTCAATACCAAAGGGCCGTCTTGAATGCCTTTAAAGAGACCATGACTTCCGCCTCCCGGGCCAGGCAGGCAGACAACAGGTTGAATTCCACAGAAAAGGGCCTTTACTGCTCAGAACGTCAATACCAGTTGGCCCGGTCAAGGTTTCGGCAGGGAATCGAGAGTGGGACCGAGGTACTAGATTCCCAGGCCGCTTATATTGAGAGCAAGGTCCAGTACAATCAGGCCCTGCTGGATGCAATCCTTACGAGAGTTGACATTGTAAGGGCCATTGGAGGTGCGTGGAAATGAAAAAGGGGTTCCTTGTAAAGGTCCTCATGCCAATTTTGATCATATTCCTGGGCTGGGCTGGGATGAAGTATCTGGCTCACCTTAAGAGCCCCCCAAAAAAGAAGACCCCACACTTTGAGGGGCCGTTGGTGGAGGTCATGCACATTAAGATTGGGGATTACAGGGCGCGCCTGATGCTCACAGGGGAGGTACAGGCAAGGCACCTTTTAAGGGTAGTACCCGAGGTGAGTGGCCGTGTGATATGGGTGAACCCTAGGTTTGAAGGTGGCGGTTACATTCAAAAAGGGGAGCCCTTCTTCAAGATCGATCCCGTTTCCTATGAGGCGCAGAGGGCAAAGGCACAGGATGCGCTCAAGACTGCAATGGTAAACCTCGAAGAGGTGAGATCAAAGGCGAAGGTGGCCAGGGAGGAGTGGGAGAAGATTCATCGCGCCAATGAGTCTCCAGAGAGTCCACTAGTGCTTTTTGCCCCTCAGTTGGAGGCAGCAGAGGCCAAGGTGAGGGCGGCGACCTCAGCCCTTCAAAAGGCCACCCAGGACCTTGCCCGTACCAAGGTAGTGGCCCCCTTTTCCTGTATCGTTCAAGAGGAGCGGATCGAACCAGGGACCTATGTGAGGGCAGGAGAAGAGGTGGCAAAGGTGATTGGCACAGACTCCCTGGAGGTCAAGATACCTATGACACTGCACGATTATCTGCTCCTGGGTGGAGACTCTGGTGCGAGAGGGAAGGGGGTTTACATCGCTCTTTGGGGCATGGTTGGCAATGAAAGTGTGCGTCCATGGGTGGGGAGGATAGAAAGGGTGCTCCCCTCAGTGACAGAAAAGGAGCGCATGTTACAGGTGATTGCAGTGGTGGAAGACCCATTCCAGCCGCTAAAAGGGAAGGCAGGGAGGACGAGCCTACGGGTAAACAGCTTTGTTGAGTGCCAATTGGAGGGATCAGTCTTGAAGGGCGTATTCCCCGTACCTGAAAAGGCGCTCAAGGACGAGGCCTATGTGTGGCGAGTAGATGGAGATAACAGGTTGAGGATCGTGAAGGTAGAGGTGGTCCAACGTGAGAGGCAGAGGATCTTTGTGCGAGGGCCACTTAGCGATGGAGATATAATCGTACTCTCCAATATAAGGGGTGCTACAGACGGTATGAAGGTACGGCCTACCATTGTTGGTGAGGGGTCATGAAGGGGGCAATTAGATGGATGGCCCAAAACCATGTGGCCGCCAACCTACTCATGATGTTGTTCGTAGTGGGTGGCCTTGTCATGTTGCGGAGCATCAAACAAGAGATATTTCCAGAGGTCTCACTCGACGCCATCCAGATCCAGGTCCCCTATCCAGGCGCATCCCCTGAAGAGATAGAAGATGGCATAATCCTCAAGATTGAAGAGAGCCTCACAGGTGTTGATGGCATAAAGGAGATCCGTTCCGAGGCCAGGGAAGGGATGGGGGTAGTCCTGGCCGTCATAGAGGACAGTGCCGATCCAGATATCGTCCTCCAGGACATCAAGAATGAGGTAGACAGGATAGTGACCTTTCCTGAAGATGCAGAGGAGCCAGTGATCTCGAAGCTTGTGAATAGGCGTGAGGTCATCTCTGTAGTGGTCTACGGTGACATGGGAGAAAAGGCACTGCGCGAGATGGCAGAGGAGATAAGAGATGAACTCCTTGAAGAACCCAATATCACCCAGGTAGATCTCGCTGGGGTGAGACCCTATGAGGTGAGTATCGAGATACCAGAAGAGACACTCAGGGCACTCAATTTGAGCCTTCGTGAGGTGGCAGAACGGGTAAGGCGCGCATCGCTGGATGTGCCGGGAGGCAGAATAAAGGCCCAGGGAGGGGAAATTCTCATCCGCACCAAAGAAAAGCGCTATACTGCCAACGAATATAAGAAAATAGTCCTGCTTACCAAAGACGATGGAACTGCCCTCACCCTTGGGGAAATCGCCCATGTAAGGGATACCTTCGAAGACGTGGATCTCTTTTCCCGTTTCAATGGAAAGCCCGCTGCCATGGTCAAGGTGTTTAGGGTAGGAGAGCAAAAACCCCTGGAAATATCGCGTACAGTAAAGTCATTTGTCCAAGAGAGGTCGAAGTCACTAGCCCCAGGCGTACACCTTGCCGTATGGAATGATACCTCTGAGATCTTGAAGGAGAGGATGAATCTCCTAATACGCAATGCGTGTCTCGGGCTCATCCTTGTATTTCTCGTGCTCGGCGCCTTCCTGGAGATAGGGCTTGCCCTCTGGGTGATGCTCGGAATACCCATTTCATTTCTGGGGGCAATGTTTTTTATGCCCTCTCTTGGCCTCTCAATAAATATGATCTCTCTGTTCGCCTTTATCATGGCCCTTGGGATTGTGGTGGATGATGCCATCGTAGTTGGCGAAAGTGTCTATGATCACAGGTCTAAGGGAAAATCCAGGCTCAAGGCGGCCATTGATGGCACCTTAGAGGTAGGTGTACCAGTGGTCTTTTCGGTCCTCACTACGATAGTGGCCTTTATTCCACTCATATTTGTAACTGGCGTCATAGGGAAGTTTATTCGTGTGATCCCCATTGTGGTGATATCCATATTTGTGGTCTCACTCATAGAGTCGCTCTTTGTACTGCCCGCCCATCTCTCTATGGGGAGCGGGAGAAGGAATGGCAGCGGCAATAGGGTGCACTTTTACGACAAGGGGAGGATATGGGTCTCCAAGGGGCTAGATAGGATCATATGGGGGCCCTACAAGGCGCTCCTCACCAAGGCACTGGAATATAGATATGTTACGTGTGCCATCTCGGTTGCCATCCTCTTACTGGTACTTGGCGTCATAAAGGGGGGGATAATTAAGTTTACATTTATGCCAGAGGTTGAGTCTGACATCATACGGGTCTTCATACAATTGCCTGTAGGGGCGCCAGTGGAGGATACACTCAAGGTACAAGAGTTCGTGGTGGAGAAGGGCCTTGAGGCAGTTTCTGAGTTTAGAAAAAGGGTGACCAATGGTACTAATATCCTTCGGGGGGTCTATGCAGTCACTGGTGGTACCATCCCTGGAGGAGGGCCCACTGGTGGGTCCATGCACTTTGGGACACACATTGCAAATATCAGGATGGCCCTTGAGCCTTATGATATCAGGGGATTTTCCACCACAGAACTGCTCAATCGCTGGAGGGAGCTCGTGGGTACCATCCCAGGCGTGGATTCTATAACATTCAAGGCAAATCTGGTGCATATGGGGGCAAACATAGACGTTCAACTGGCACACCAGGACCCAGAGGTGCTTGTGAAGGCCAAGGATAGGCTTAAAAGGGCCTTGGCAGCATACCCAGGCGTTTACAACATCGAAGATACCTATGCCCAGGGTAAGCAGGAATTTAAAGTGAGGATCAAGGCCATTGGGAAGGTACTTGGACTTACAGAAGAGTCACTGGGGCGAGAGCTTAGGGCAGCGTTCTATGGGGCAGAGGCGGTGAGGCTTCAAAGGGGGCGAAATGAGATCAAGGTCATGGTGAGGTTTCCGCCGTCAAGGCGTAAGAGTGTGTATGACCTTGAAACCATGCGTATCAAGACCCCTGCTGGCGGTGAAGTGCCTCTTAGAGAAGTTGCCACCATCATCCCAGGTAGGGGTTATAGCATTATCAACAGGTTCGATAGAAAGAGGGTGGTGGATGTCACTGCCAATGTGGACAAGAAGAGGGCCAATGCAGAAGACATCTTGGAAGAATTAAAGCACGGCATCTTGAGGGAATTGGAAAAGGACTATCCAGGACTCACCTATACCATGCAAGGGGAAGAACGAGAGAGGCGGGAGTCCATGGAGAGCATGATGAGCGGATTTGTCCTGGCCCTCTTTGGTATCTATGCGCTCTTGGCTATTGTCTTTAAGAGCTATATTCAACCAGTAATCATCATGTTGGCCATTCCATTCGGGATCATAGGCGCAATCTTGGGTCACATGATCATGGGATATAATCTAAGTATTCTCAGTATGTTTGGGATTGTAGCCCTAGCTGGAGTAGTAGTGAACGACTCTCTCCTATTGGTAGATAGGGCTAACAACGAGCGTAGAAGGGGTGCCCCGGCCCTTGGCTCTCTCATATCCGCAGGCACCAGGCGCTTTCGCCCCATATTGCTTACGAGTCTCACCACCTTTTTTGGCCTCACACCCATGATCTTGGAGACCAGTGTGCAGGCCCAGTTCCTCATACCTATGGCAATAAGTCTTGGGTTTGGTATACTCTTTGCGACTTTTATAACCCTTTTGATCATCCCTGCCTTTTATCTGGTTGTGGAGGATTTGAAGTCGATCTTTTGAAATTTAGACGGCCACGACTCAAGGACTTTGGTGAATCTGTCGAGAGATAATAGGTAAGGTCAATTTTGATGGAGGTCATATGAAGATCTTGGTTACTGGAGGTGCCGGGTTCATTGGCTCCAATGTAGTGGATGCCTATGTGGAAAATGGACATGAATGCATTGTGGTAGACAATCTCTATTCGGGGAAGTGGGAGAATGTCAACCCCAGGGCAGAGTTCCATCTAATGGACATAAGATCTGATGAGTTTCAAAGATTGGTGGAAAAGAGCAGGCCGCAGGTGATAAATCACCACGCAGCCCAGATCTCGGTCCCTGAGTCTGTCCGAGACCCAAGGTTTGACGCCTCTGTAAATATCGATGGATTTCTGAACGTGTTGGAGGCGGCCCGTAGAAATGGCGTGGGAAAAGTGATATTCATCTCCTCTGGAGGGGCCATATATGGGGAGGCTACTGAATATCCCACTAGCGAGGAATATACCCCACAGCCTCTTAGTCCCTATGCCATTGCAAAGGCGGTATCTGAGGATTATCTGCGATTTTATCACCATGAATATGGTCTGGATTATACGGTCTTGAGATATTCAAACATATACGGTCCCAGACAGATCCCCCACGGAGAGGCAGGGGTAGTGGCCATTTTCATGGACAGGCTCCTCGATGGCAAAAGATGCACCATATATCACTTTGACGACGATCCAGAGGGGATGGTGCGGGACTACTGCTTCGTAGGTGATGTGGTGGATGCCAATGTAAGGGCACTCGATAGAGGCTCATTGGGGAGGTTCAACATAGGTACAGGCATAGAGACCAAGACCCTATGGCTCTTTAAGCTAGTGTGTGAGGTCATTGATGAAAAGGTAGGACTGGACGAGGCATTGAAAGAGCCTGAATTTGACAGTGCGAGACCAGGGGACCTCAAAAGGAGTTGTCTTGAGGTAGGACTTGCCCTGAGAGAGCTTGGTTGGAAGGCCCAACACAGCCTAAAAGAGGGCCTTAAAAAGACACTTGACTGGAGGCTTGGAGTTTGAGTCCCCTCTCTCTAAAGGTCGCGCTACTTCAAAGGAACCCTTGTAATGGCGCTTCAGTAGACGCCGAGGTGAAGGAGGTGCTAAGGGAGATAGGCACACTAAAGGACCAGGGCGTATCTCTCGTCATATTACCAGAACTTTGGCCTAGGGGTCCCATCTCTTCAAGGGCTTTAGATGCCTTTGAAAAATCCCCTGAGATCCTCTTTAAACTCGAGGCCTTAGTCTCAGGCCTAGATGGTATAGCTGTAATGTGTGGACTTCCAGAGAGGGAGGAGGTGGACGGTGAGAAGAGGTTATTCAATAGCTCTTTTTTTATATCCAGACTATCTCCTCCAGTGATATACAGGAAGATCCACCTATTTCCACCCTTTGGAGAAGACAAGGTCTTTGAGCCAGGGAGCGGCCCACGTCCTATCTGGTACAGTGTGGCTGGAGTGGAACTGGGTATTGGGCCTACCATATGTTTTGACCTGAGATTCCCAGAGCTTTTCAGACACTATGCCATAGAGGGCTGTACCTTACTTGTGTGTCACGCCCTTTGGCCCAAAGAACGCATAGAGCACTTCACCACCCTGCTCAGGGCAAGGGCCATTGAAAACCAGTGTTTTTGCATTGGTGTCAATGCCACAGGCAGTGGTTTTGGAGGAAGGAGCATGGTGGTTGGGCCAGATGGTCATATAGTGGCCCAGGCGGGTGAGGAGAAGGAGACAGTTGTCTGTGAACTCGATCTCGAGGCGATAGGGGAGTGGAGGGGCAAGTTCCTTACTGCAAGGCCACGTCAATGGTTGGAGAGTGCATCACACAAGATATTGACACTCGAGTCCCTAAGAGAGGAGGTCAGGAGGCGGAAGGCACTAGGACAGCAGTGTGTCTTTACCAATGGTTGCTTCGATATCCTCCATGCAGGCCATGTGGCATATCTAGAAGAGGCGAGGAGACAGGGGGATTTTTTGGTCTTGGGTATGAATAGCGATACCTCCATTAAGGCCATAAAAGGGCCGCTTCGGCCCATCAATCCAGAGGCCATGCGGGCTGCTGTGGTGGCAGGGCTAGAATCTGTAGACTATGTGGTCTTGTTCGATGATCCCACCCCCATCAAACTAATAGAGGCCCTTTTGCCAGATGTATTGGTCAAGGGAGAGGACTGGGCAG
>WGBU01000185.1 GCA_015494155.1 Deltaproteobacteria bacterium
ATGGCGCGAAGGAGCTTTTCCTCTGGAGACAACTGGGTCTCTCCCTTGGGAGTCACTTTGCCCACGAGTATGTCCCCTGCCTTGACCTCTGCACCAATGCGGACTATCCCGCTCTCGTCCAGGTCCTTTAAGGCCTCTTCACCCACGTTGGGGATGTCGCGTGTGATCTCTTCGCGCCCGAGCTTCGTGTCTCTTGCCTCTACCTCGAACTCTTCCACATGAATAGAGGTGTAGATATCTTCCTTTACAATGCGTTCACTTACAATAATTGCATCTTCGAAGTTGTATCCCTGCCAGGGCATGAAGGCCACCACCACATTTTTCCCAAGGGCGAGTTCGCCATATGAGGTGGCAGGACCGTCTATGAGGATCTGGTCCCTCTTCACCCGTTCTCCAGGTTTTACTAATGGCTTCTGGTTAATGACAGTGGTCTGATTGGACTTCTTGAACTTTTTGAGCTTATAGATGGCCACCTCACTGGGGAGCCCCTCTTCTGGCACTTCGTCGTAACAGACCACTACCCTTGTGGAGTCCACATTCTCTACCACTCCGTCGCGCTTTGCATGTACTGCCACACCAGAGTCTCTGGCCACTACTCGCTCAATTCCAGTGCCCACTATAGGGGCCTCTGTTTGAAGGAGTGGAACTGCCTGCCTCTGCATATTAGAGCCCATGAGGGCGCGGTTGGCGTCGTCGTTTTCAAGAAAGGGTATGAGGCCAGAAGAGATACTCACCAACTGGTTTGGTGCAATGTCCATACACGTTATCTCTTCAGCAGGTACTATGAGGAATTCGCCCTTGCGCCTTACACCCACACTGTCTGCCACAATATATCCATTTTCATCCACCTTGGTGGTGGCAGGGGCTATGGTCTCTTTCTCTTCTTCAAAGGCGGTGAGGTAGATCACCTCGTCTGTGAGCTTTCTATTCTTTACACGTCTGTAAGGTGTTTCTATAAAACCATAGGCATTTATGCGTGAATATGCACTTAAAGATACAATCAGACCGATATTTGGGCCTTCAGGGGTCTCAATGGGGCATATGCGTCCATAGTGTGTAGGATGGACGTCACGCACCTCAAACCCAGCACGTTCCCTCGACAGCCCACCAGGTCCCAGGGCAGAAAGACGCCTCTTGTGGGTGATCTCTGAGAGTGGGTTTGTCTGGTCCATGAATTGGGATAGCTGGCTCGACCCAAAGAATTCCTTGAGCGCAGAGGTCACAGGCTTTGGATTTATGAGGTCATTGGGCATGATGGTCTCTGTCTCTTGGATGGCCATGCGCTCTTTTATGGCGCGCTCCATCCTGACAAGGCCGATCCTGTACTGGTTTTCCACCAATTCTCCCACTGCCCTTACACGCCTGTTACCCAGGTGGTCGATATCGTCCACCTCTCCTTGGGTGTCCTTTAGGTGCACCAGCTCCTTTACGGTCTCGAGGATGTCCTCTGGTGTGAGCACCCTTTGAGTGAGTGGGGTATCCAGGCCCAGTCTCTGGTTGATCTTGTATCTGCCCACCTCTGAGAGGTCATAGGTATTGGGGTTAAAGAACAGGGAGTTGAAGAACTTTTCTGCCGCCTCAAGCACAAGGGGGCTACTGGGTCTTAGCCGCCTGTAAATCTCAAGGATTGCCTCTTCCCTATTGGCCGTCTTGTCCAGAAGGAGCGTATCTCTTATGGAAGAACTAACCTTGATCCCGTCAATGAAGAGGACCTCAATCTCCTTTATGCCTGCATCCATGAGCCTTTCAATGGTGTCGCTGGTGATCTCCTGGTTCATCTCCAAGATCACCTCGCCAGTGGCCTCGTCCACTATGTCCTTGGCACAGACCTTACCCACGAGTTCCTGCATCTCCACGGGCACACGTTCAATACCCCGCTCTGCAAACTTTCTGAGAGATGCCCTTGAAAACTTACGGTTCTTCTTCAGGATGACCTCACCAGATGCAGGGTCCACCACATCAAGCCCAGCCCTCTGTCCGAGCATGGTGTCAGCGACCTTGCGATAGACCAGGCCACCATCGAGGTAATATGTATCCCTCTTGTAAAAGGCATCCAGTATGTCCTCTTCACTGTAGCCTATGGCCTTGAGGAGGACTGTTGCAGGTATCTTTCTGCGGCGGTCAATTCGTACATGGAGTATGTCCTTGGGATCGAACTCAAAGTCCAGCCAGGAGCCCCTCACGGGGATAACACGGGCAGAATAGAGGACCTTACCACTTGAGTGGGTCTTTCCCTGATCATGGGCAAAGAAGACACCTGGGCTCCTCTGGAGTTGGTTTACCACAACCCTCTCGGTCCCGTTGATTATAAAGGTGCCTGTAGGGGTCATGAGTGGGATGGTACCAAAGTATATCTCCTGCTCCTTTATATCTCTTATGCTCTGGGCGCCACTGGTCTCGTCTATGTCGTAGCTGAGTAACCTCACAACAATCCTCATGGGCGCCTCGTAGGTAACACCCCTAGATATACACTCCTCGATGGAGTATTTGGGTTCGCCAATGGAGTATTCAACGAACTCAAGGGACGAGGTGCCAGTAAAGTCAGTTATTGGGAACACGCTCTTAAACGCAGCCTGTATGCCGCAGTCTTCGCGTGCTCCAGGCGCAACATCCTTTTGCAAGAACTTGTCGTAGGAACTCTTTTGCACCTCTATGAGATACGGGATATCAAGGATTGGACGAACTTTTCCAAATCTTTTCCTTGGTGGAGCCATGTACTTACCTCCGCCTATAAAAGGGGCTTAAAATGGTGGAAATTGTGTGCTTGATAGTCAAAATTTCTAAATTCAATAGAGGCAAGGGGACCTCTCCCCCTGCCTCTTGTGGATACAAGGAAATGATGGCGCTAGACGCCTCTACTTGATCTCGACCTTTGCACCGACCTTTTCTATCTGTTCCTTTATCTTTTCTGCCTCTTCCTTTGAGACACCTTCTTTGATTGGTTTTGGTGCACTCTCTACGAGCTCTTTGGCATCCTTTAATCCCAGACCAGTAACTGCACGGACCTCTTTGATCACCTGGATCTTGCTGCTTCCCACATCTGCAAGGATTACGTCGAACTCGGTCTTCTCTTCTGCAGCCTCCTGGGCCTCTCCACCAGGAGCAGCACCAGCAGCTGCCACTGCAACAGGCGCAGCAGCACTCACGCCAAATTTATCCTCTAACTCTTTGACGAGCTCGGAGAGTTCAAGGACAGTCATATTTGAAATGAATTCAATTACATCTTCCTTTGTGATAGCCATCTTTTATATCCTCCTGAAACTATTTGATTACGATTCCTTTTGATCTTTTATTGCATTGAGTGCATACAGGAATTTTCTTGGAACACCTGCAAGTACCTGGACGAGCCCACGGTGCGGCCCAAGCATGACAGACAATAGCTGTGCAATGAGCACCTCTTTTGTGGGCAGCTTCGAGAGTGACTCCACGCCCTTGGCGTCCATGAGTTTGCCATTGAGTACACCACCTTCTATGGTGATGACCTCATTTTCCTTGGCAAACTCCACCAAGACCTTGGCCACTGCCACAGGGTCTTCATAGGCAATTACCACGGCGTTCTGGCCCACAAATTGCTCGTTCATCACCTCTACTGGTGTATCCTTGGCAGCGATCTTAAAGAGAGTATTCTTGGAGACCTTGAATTCGCCACCAGAATCCCTGAGTTTTTTTCTGAGTTCTGAGGACTGGGCCACGGTCATCTTTGAAAACTTTGTCAAGATGACACTCTGACACCGTTCAAATTTCTCGTGCAGGTCCTTGACGACCTCTTCCTTCTGTGCCCTAGTTAATGCCAATCTTCATCCCCCCTTTCTGCCTAAATGGCGTTTGATATTTGCCAAAGGCAGAGGCTCACGCCTCGGTAGGTGGAGGTTCTACCCCCTTTAAACACCTGAAGCGGTGTACCTACTGTCTTTGACACTGAGCAGCTAGGGTGTCTATGCTGCTAATTGCTTAAAATCTCCTGTATCGACCTTTACCCCTGGTCCCATAGTGGTGGACAGCGTGACACTCTTCACGTAGGTTCCCTTGGCAGTGGAAGGCTTAAGCCTCAGCACCGTCTCTGCCAGGGTGGAAAAATTCTCTTTTATCTTGTCCTTACCAAAGGAGACCCTTCCAATGGGTACATGGAGGACGCCTGCCTTATCCACTCGGAAGTCCACCTTTCCTGCCTTTATATCCTTCACGGCCTTTGCCACATCAAAGGTGACAGTACCGGTCTTCGCATTGGGCATAAGGCCACGGGGTCCCAATATCTTACCGAGCTTTCCCACGACACCCATCATGTCTGGGGTGGCAACCACCTTATCGAAATCGAGCCAGCCCTCCTTTTGAATCTTTTCGGCAAGCTCCTCTCCACCCACATAGTCTGCGCCAGCCTCTTCTGCTTCTTTGATCTTCTCTCCCTTGGCGAACACCAGGACCTTTACCTCTTTACCAGTACCGTGGGGGAGTACCACTGACCCGCGGATGTTCTGATCTGCCTTTCTCGGATCTACACCAAGGACCACTGCGGCATCCACGCTCTCGTCGAAATTTGCATAGTGTGTCTTGAGCACCAGGTCCACTGCCTCGTCCAAAGGATATCTCTTGGTGGAATCTATTAGTTCCTTGACCTTTCTATATTTCTTCCCGCGCTTAGGCATGGTTCAACTCCTTTACTCTACTACTTCTATGCCCATGCTCCTGGCAGTACCCTTAATGGTCCTCACGGCTGCCTCAAGGGTGGCTGCTGTAAGGTCTGGCATCTTGATCTTGGCGATCTCCTCCACCTGAGCAAGCGTCACCTTACCCACTTTGTCTCTATTGGGTACGCCAGAGCCCTTCTCCACACCTGCTGCCTTCTTCAACAGGACTGATGCAGGCGGAGTCTTAAGGATAAAACTGAAGGAACGATCAGCATAAACAGTTATAACAACTGGAATTATCATCCCGGCCTGATCCTGCGTCTTGGCATTAAAGGCCTTACAGAATTCCATGATATTGACCCCATGTTGACCCAGTGCAGGACCAACTGGAGGTGAGGGATTTGCCTGACCAGCAGGAATTTGTAGTTTTATACTGCCAACTACCTTCTTTGCCATTTCTCTTACCTCATCTAACCAGCTTTTTGAACGTGGGCGAACTCCAGTTCAACTGGTGTTGCCCTGCCAAATATGGACACCATGACCCGGACCTTGCCCTTCTCTGGCTTTACCTCATCCACTACGCCATGGAAGTTGGCAAATGGCCCTTCTGTCACGATGACGTTGTCTCCCTTCTCAAAGTGATACTTGGGAACGGGCTTCTGGCTCCGCTCCTCCATTTGTCTTACTATCTTCTCCGCCTCTTCATCTGGCAGTGGCACTGGCTGATCCTTCCCTCCAACGAAGCCTGTCACCCTAGGGGTATTCTGTACCAGATGCCACGTTTCGTTGTTGAGTTCCATGTGAATCAAGATATAACCGGGGAATACCTTGCGCGAGGCCGTACGCTTTTGGCCACCAACTACCTCGATGACCTTCTCTGTGGGCACTATGATCTCCTTGAAATACTTTTCAAGGCCGTGCTGGCGGATGCGTTCTTGCAATGCCGCCTTTACCCTCTGCTCATAGCCAGAGTATGTGTGAACTATATACCATTTGTGTGCCATTGTGATTCTTAAAAAGGAATATTTCTTTCTCAGTACAACAGGCCGAGAATCTTGGTGAGACTAAAGTCTACCAGTCCCAGGTAAGCTGCAAAAAAAAATGTTATTGCCAGTACTGCAACAGTGACCCCAATGGTCTCTTTCTTAGTGGCCCAAGTGATTTTTTCAAATTCGACCCTTACTTCCTTCAAATACTTTATAAAGGCCTGTATGCCTGAGACCTCTTCAGATCTCGTCGCTGCACGTGCAGCCTGGCCTGCAGCCTTTTTCTTCTGTGCCTTTCCTCTTTGTGATGAGCTCTCGGCCTTTCGCGCCTTTTTCTGTGCCACTTATCTTTGCTCCAAACTTTTTTGCCCAAATGCATTTGGCAGGCCAGGAGGGACTCGAACCCCCAACACCCGGATTTGGAGTCCGGTGCTCTACCATTAGAGCTACTGGCCTGCTCACTTACTTTATCTTGGTCTCTTTGTGTAGCGTATGCCTCCTGTCAAATGGACAGTACTTCTTAAGCTGTAATTTATCGGGCGTCGTGCGCTTATTCTTTGTAGTAGTATAGTTTTTACGCTTACATTCAGTGCACTGTAAGGCGATCTTTTCCCTCATGGTCCTTTCTACTCCAGTATCTTGGTCACGACCCCAGCGCCCACAGTCCGGCCACCTTCACGCACTGCAAAGCGCAGGCCCTCTTCCATGGCTATGGGCTGGATCAACTCTACTGTGAACTTCACGTTGTCACCTGGCATCACCATCTCTACTCCCTCGGGCAACTGCACTACTCCTGTAACATCTGTTGTCCGAAAGTAAAACTGGGGACGGTAGCCTGCAAAAAATGGGGTGTGGCGGCCACCTTCCTCCTTGGTCAATACATACACCTCTGCCTCAAATTTGGTGTGAGGTGTGATCGATCCAGGCTTCGCTACTACCTGACCACGCTCTA
>WGBU01000186.1 GCA_015494155.1 Deltaproteobacteria bacterium
AGTTACACCAGATGGCACTATCGGCCAAAGGAATCAATATCCTCATTGCAGAAGACGATGTGGCCGTGGCCACTGGCTTCAAAATCATCCTGGAAAAGGCCGGTTACGAGGTAGTTGGTATTGCACACGATGGCATCGAGGCACTAGATCTTGCTGAAAAATGCCTGCCAGATCTCATTTTGATGGACATAAAGATGCCTCGCATGGATGGCCTTGAGGCAGCCAGGCGCATCAATCAGAGCGGTAGGAGAAAGGGCATAACCCCAATCGTCCTGGTCACTGCATATGCAGACAAGGGCCTTGTGGAACGGGCAAGGGAAAGTGGAGTCTTAGGCTATCTGGTCAAGCCAGTGCATCTGGATGATCTGGTCCCTGCTGTTGAATTGGCCTACTCTGCTGCTCAGCGTATCAATGCCTTGGAGGGGGTAGTGGAAAACCTCTCTGAGGAGCTGGAATCGAGAAAGGTGATAGAGAGGGCAAAAGGCATACTCATGAAGCGTATGGGCATAGGTGAAGAAGAGGCCTTTGAGATGATGCAAAAAGAGAGCAGACGGCAGCGCATAAAACTGAGGGATCTTGCCCAGGCCATCATCTCATCGGACAAGGTCATGAGTTGAATTCCCTCCATTTAATCCCCGTTCGTGAATGAGATAGGCCGGCCCATAAAGCGCCATATCCTTGAGCCTCTTTTCCAATATGGAGAGCCCGTTTTGGGCCTCGCGGCAATCGGGTCTTATGCGCAGTGCCTCTTCGAATGCCAATCGCGCCTCTGCATACCAGCCCCCCTCTAGATAACTCTCGCCAGCCACCAAAAATGCATTGTGCACCCCATCTGGGAAGAGCCAAATGAGAAGTGGCCCATCATCTCCTGAGAGATATTCTTCTACCTGGTCTGACTCCTCCAGAAGTAGCCTTATTAATATGCCATTTCCCTTCTCCTGGCGCACCAGATGCCGTAACCGTGCTGCAGCATTTCTAAAGAGGCACTTTATCCTCTCCATGCCCCTTGCCATATCGCGTACTGTTTCCCTGAAAAATCGCCTGCAATTCTCGCTCTCTTCCTCGTCTATGAGCTCCCTCAGTGCGATTTCATAAGATGGCGCATAACGCTCCAACATGTATGAGTTTTCCTTTAGCTTCATGGCCTCGTGGAACATGGCCCCGATCATCCAGTCAAAGAAAAAGGATTCTGCCTCCTTGCCCATCCCTTCGTTGCGCCAGATCTGGTGACACCGGTCTTTGAGCCGCCAAAGGACCCCCTTTTCTTGGGGCTCACCCACAAGCTCGTGTAGGTGGGCATAGATTGGTCTCTTTTTCTTGTAGGCCAATTCGAGATCTTTTAGCACGTCACCGGTCTTCAGGAAATCCTGAACCACTCGTGTGACAAAGTAATCTCGATGTTCTCTGAACCAGGACCTCTTAGTGGCATTATTGTCCATAGGGCCTCACATTGTGAAAATCTTCATATTTTTCTATTTCGGACAGGGAGGGCGAGGACTTTAACGCCTTCTTTAAAGATAAGCCCCTTAACGTGGAGGTCTTCGAGAAACGAGTGCAAACTCTCGCTTGAGACCCCAGGATTCCTTTCCATAATGGCCTTTATCTCTATTGGCTCCAACATCTCTAAAAATATCTTCCTGGAAAGCCCCTGGAGCCTGTGTTGTAATACCGTGCCCTTGTCTAATACCTGGCGTATCAAAACAAAGTCACCCCCATCCCTATACGTGAGTGGTGGGATGTGTCTGGCGTGCTCATTCCAATATCTGTGCCACTCCCCTATCTTGCGCCTCACCCTCTTCCAAAGGGCCCTATCCCTCTTTAAGGTTCCCCCATACTCATATACCATGGTTTCCCTGGGAGAGTCTTCTGGAAATAGGGTCTTATAATTCCTATGGGGCCTCATATATCTTATTTTAAATTCATTGGGCCTTGAGAACACTGGACTTCCAAGGCCTAGCCAGAACGACACTGCCCTTAAAGGCTTGAAATAACGTGCAAAACGTAGGGCCTCCATGGTCTCTTCCACTTCTTTTTCACTGCTTCCAGGAAAGTCAAGGATGAGATTACCCTTGAGACTAATCCCAGCCTCAAGCAGGTGTCTCATGGTGGCCATATTGTCCATTACACTACGTCCCTTCCTAAGTCGCCTAAGAAGCGTTGGGCTTAGAGATTCTATACCCACTTGGACTGTCTTAAGACCAGAAGCACCCAATTCCTGGGCAAGCTCTCTTGAAATGGATGCCCTAAGCTCTCCAAAAAATTCGAGATCAACCCCCCTCTCCCTGATTTCTCTAAAAAACTCACTCATCTCTTTAGGAGGAAGGGCATTGTCCATGAAGGCAAAATCCAAGACGCCATATCGCCTCGAAAGCCAGAGGACCTCCCGTGCCATTCTATTAGAGGATTTACTCCTGTATCCCTTCCATTGTAGGTTTAGATTACAGAAGGTACATCTGCCCCAGAAACAGCCCCTTGAGAACTCTATTGGCAATACAGGGATAAACCTCTTTTCTGGTGGTAGCCTTTGGAGTTCCTCAAAAAAATCACTAAAGTCAGGGGGAGGCAGTGAGTCCATGTCTTTAAGTTCCTCTGCCCTAATAAAGGTCTCATCTATGGGTTTGGCTTCGAGATACGAGTGTATCAATGAATAGAGGGCCCCTTCTCCCTCACCACTTACTACAAAGTCTATAAATGGGAATGTGTTCAAAATGGCCTCTCCTGCCGTGCCAGAGACACTTGCCCCACCCATGACGATCTTGGTTGATGGAGAGAGGCGTTTTATCTCTTTTGCCAAGTAAAGCCCTGAACACAACTGGTTTAGGCTCACCGTTATTCCTACAAAGTCATAGCTACTCCAGTCCAAACTCCCCAAAAGTTCCCCAAGGACTGCCCGCAGGGAGTCCCTCACCTCCAAGATCGTATCCCTGTTGAGCCGTTTCTTGGCATCTCCATCCTTTATCATTCTAATGGCAAGTTCTGCCTGTTGATCTTCATACCCAGGGGTCAAGAGCATGGCGCCAATGGCCTCTGAGGCCCAACTAGAGTCAGAGATGATGCCATAGAGTTGTGCTCCGATCTTTTCATATAGGGAGAGATAGGGGTAAAAACATCTACACTCCACCTGTGGGAGCCTCTTTCTTATGTATGCCGCCAGCGCCGCCACTTGGATGGACGGTCTGTTGAATATTGGCCAGGGTGGGGCTATAAGGGCTATCCTCACAATAGGTCCACCCCTTCTATGACGTTACCACCAGAAAGACACCAAAGAGCATGAGGCTACCACCCAGGAGACGGGGCACCAGTGGCCTTTCACCAAAGAGGGTTGCCCCCAATAGGATACTAAAAAGGAGGCTTGTACGCTTGACTGTAATCATGTAGGCAGCATTGGTCATACTAATAGAGATCATGTGGGAGTATACCATAAGTGCTTGGAGAACTCCAATGCCCACAAAGACTGGCAATAGAGCTAGGACATGGCTCGCCCTAGACCTTACTGCCACTAGGACCTGGTGAAATAGACGTTTTTTTGAAGAGAAAGCGTAGAAAAGGGGGAGAGTGACCCCCAGGAGCGAGAAATAAAATGGGGCAAAAAAGGTGGGAGACGATAGGAGAATTGCCTTTTTGCCAAGACACGATGTGATACTATAAATAAATGCCACCCCCAACATATAACGGGACCCTTTATACTTAAATAGGGCCTTTAGCGGTTCCAAGACCCCTCGGTCTCCCCCTGGGATCACGTGTAAGAGGTATGCACCGAACACTGTGCTCATAATCCCACAGAATCCCTTAAAACTCACATCTTCTCCAAGGATGAGCCATCCAGTGACTACTATAAAGCTGGGGCTAAAGGCCAGCATGGGGATACTCAAACTCATTTGAGAGGTCCTAAGGGCGTTCATATAGAGTAACATAGCAGTAAATTCGAGTGGTACGAGCAGCACCACTGTAGACCAGAAAGTAGGAGAGAGGTGTGGAATCTTTGTTAAGAAGAGTAGAGGGACGAGTAAGGGCACTGGTGCCACAAATCTGGCCATGGCCATTTCCACAGGCGAGAGAAAGGATAGATATTTTTTTATGAGCGCATCTGTAGAGGCTGTGGAAATGGCGGCCAGCAGGGCATACCAGGTCCAAGTGCCCACTAGTCTAGTGTTTCATGGCCAGGAGCCTGTTTATGCGTTCTTCAATGGGCGGGTGGGTACTGAAGAGGTTGGCAAAGCTCCCTCCAGCGAGTGGATTTACAATGTACATCTGGGCAGTGGCTGGGTTGACCTGCATAGGCAACCTGTGGTTCCACTCTTCCAGCCTCTTTAGCGCACTGGCAAGGGGTACTGGGTCCCCAAGAATCTTTGCACCAGTGGCATCTGCCAGAAATTCCCTGCTCCTCGATATGGCCATCTGGATGAGCATTGCTGCAATGGGGGCCAGTATCATCATCAAAATCACTCCCACTATACCTAATGGATTGTCATCGTCGTCACTGCCGCCAAAGCCACCAAATAGGAGCCCCCATTGGGCCATATTCGCCAGATAACTTATGGCACCTGCTAGCACTGCTGCAATGCTGCTTATGAGTATGTCCCTGTTCTTTATATGTGCTAGCTCGTGGCTTAGCACACCCATGAGCTCCTCTGTAGAGAGGAGTCTCAATATCCCTGCCGTCACTGCTACTGCTGCGTGTTTGGGATTTCGACCAGTGGCAAAGGCATTGGGGGTCTCTTGTGGAATGATGTAGACCCTGGGCTTTGGAAGCCCTGCCCGCCGGGCAAGCTCTTCCACTATCCTGTGGAGCTCTGGGGCCTCTGATTCACTGACTGGCCTTGCACCACTCATGGCAAGGGCCATTTTGTCACTAAACCAGTAGGCAAAAAAGTTCATACCAAGGGCCAATATCAAGGCGAAAGTCATGCCTGTTCGCCCACCCAGGGCATCCCCAATGAACATAAATAGCGCAGTTAGGGCTGCAAGGAGCAAAAAGGTCTTAAAGACGTTGGTCATACGGAACCTATCCTCCTATTTTTTTCAATTATTTCCACGAACAGGTACTAGGCACACCTTTGCTGTCCGTGTCACACTAGACTATAAGTACACATCAAAGGAGGACAAGACCTTTTTTACACAGGAGTCTGCATGATCTCCGTGGCCTTCTCCACGTCCTTTTTGCTTCCGATGAAGAGCGGCACTCGCTCGTGGAGTTGGGAGGCCTTCAAGTCCAATATCCTATCCTTTCCGTCTGTAGCAGCACCACCCGCCTGCTCCACCAAATAGGCCAACGGTGCTGCCTCACATAGGAGACGGAGCTTACCCCTTGGTTTGGCAGGGTCGCGCTTGTCAGCTGGATACATGAATATCCCACCATAGAGAAGGTTTCTATGGAAATCTGCCACCAAGGAGCCTATGTATCTGGCTGCGTAAGGTTTGCCCCTGTCATTTTCGGGACTCTTGAAATATTCCACCACCCTCTTGGTGGGTTCATCCCAGTACGCAGTGTAGGCCTCATTTACTGAATAGACCTTGCCCCTTTCTGGGATCTTAATATCTGGGTGGGACAAGAGGAACTCACCAACTGAGGGGTCAAGGGTAAAGCCATTCACCCCATTTCCAGTCGTATATACCAACATTGTGCTTGGGCCATAGATGAAATAGCCGGCAGCTACCTGCTCTGAGCCCCTTCTCAAAAAATCCTCCATGGTGACGTATGGGGTGTCCGAGACCTTTCTGTATATGGAAAATATAGTCCCAATATTGACATTGGCATCGATATTCGATGAGCCATCCAATGGGTCAAAGATGAGTACATAATTACCCTTCGGGAGCCTGTCTGGGATCTCTATTATATCGGCATTTTCTTCAGAGGCCATGGCGCACAAGACCCCAGCCCTCTGCATCCTGTATATGAGCACCTTGTTTGCAAAGTCATCCAACTTGCGCACCTGTTCACCCTGGACATTTATGTCTCCTGTAAGGCCAAGGATGTCCACAAGCCCTGCCTTGTTGACTTCTCTAGATATGATCTTGGCAGAGAAGATGAGTTCGCTAAGGAGCCTCGTAAATTGGCCAGTAGCAGCAGGCGTCTCTCTCTGATGAATTAAGAGGTGTTCGATAACAGAAATCCCTATTCCTTCCATACGCCCCCCTTTTTTTGTATTTTTAAATAATTATGTGTAACATGCCTATCTTTGTCAATAAGGCTTGCGGTGCAGAAAAAATGGCCTGCTGGTCAATTTTGACCAGCAGGCCATTTTTAGCCAATTAGAGATTTAGGGCTATCCACTTTTGCAGCCGCTTAGGGCAGAAGGCCTAGTCGTCTGAGTCTCCCCCTGATGGATTAGTGCCTGTACCACTACCTGTACCGCAGTCAGAGCCCGTTAGATACTGACTCACAGCGACGAACACCTCGTGGCTTACCTTGCTCCCGTCGTGGCCAAGCCACTTGGTGTTGCTGCAACTTACCTTGTTACGCCTGTCGCCATGACAATTCAAACAAGTGGTATCAAGCTCCTGGGCCGCATCTATCGTGCCACCTGTACCCACACTGGTGCCTCCACCGCCTGAATAACCAGGGGTTCCCTTGTGAGGGGGAACTCTCCAATTAGAATCTTTCCCAATATGACACACATCGCATACCCCAATCGCTTCACTTCTACCCTGTAGCGCCTGGGGCTGTTCATTGTCTTTGGCAAGGGTGGAGGGATAGAGGGCATGAGGTTCACCATGACATGTGGAGCAGAGCACCTTGTCCCCTTTGTGTCCCTTGCTATTTAGATATTTACCACCGAAGACACCCAGCCAGCCGCCACCTTCACCAGTGTTAGTGTGGCAGTTCTCGCAACTTGGTAGCGTGTCTGGAGACCAAGGGGCCTTTAGCTGCCCTTGCGCAACCCTCTGGTTCAGATCACCATGACAGTCTGTACACCAAAGGTTCTTGCCCTTATGGTGCCCTCTGTAGCAATTCACGCCATTTCCCGGGTGGCAGTCGTAACAATTCCTAGCAATATCTGGATCATATGCGGCTACCTGGGGGCTCTCAACGTGGAACCTATGGACTACCTCTGAAAATGTGTATTTTGAAGTGGGATAACCAGCATAGCCTGGAGGCTGAGTCTCTCCCATGGCTGGGTCCAGGTGACATTGTGAGCAACGTATGGGTCCGCCCACCCCATCTCCATCAGGATCGATCTTAGAGATGTCTATCCCTGAGCCATTTTGGGCGTGGAGCATACCCATTACCTTGAACGAATCTTCGGGCGTGGGCTGCATGCCATAGTCTTGGGCAATGCTCAGGTGGCAACCACAGCAGCCACCATATGCTACAGGTATAGTGGTGGTGGTCTCTGCCAAGAGGGTGTTCGTGGCCTGGTCAAACACCCTTACCACACCTGTTAGATATGGATTCCTATTTGGTCCTCCCAAGGGGTCTATCTGTGCCCCATTGGGATCTTCTATAGGATAGGCTGGGACGCCCACTACTTCCCACCATCCACCTTTTGCCTCCATTTCACCACTCAGTGTTGCGCCAGTGAGCCCTTGGATCCGGCCATCTGACCTGACAAAACTAAAACCAGGAAATAGTTTTGGGCCATATTGAATCCAGTTTTGAAAGTAAGGGTCACCCTTCAAGGCCTGGTCACTATTTTCCAGGATGGAATATTCTACACGTATGTCATTGGGATCTGACAAGATCTTTGGGTTTTCCCCTACTCTTTCAAAGACCTGTGCCCTTAAGGTATTGAATGGTGGTAGTACGATGAAGGTCGATGCACCAGGGCATGTACAATGCATTCCAAGGTCATTGGTAGCCATGACCACTACGTCGCGATTGACTCCGCTGCCTCCGCCACCAGTCCCACCTCCATTGTCACTACCACTACCACTGTCTCCACATTCGTAACCAGCACCGTCACCCTCTTTAACCTTGACATTACCCGTTACGGTCTCGCCAGAGGTAGAGGAGATGGAGATGCTACTGGCGTAACATACGGGCTCGACCTTCAACTCATAGCGATTTTTCTTTTCCTTGTATTTCATTGTATAGGTGTTTCCACCGTAATAGACTATAAGAGTGGAGCCGCCACTTCCCTCCTCGGCCCTCACATCGAGTTTTTGCTTTTTTTGGTCCCATTGGGCCTTCAATATCTTGAGGTGACCCGCGCTCCTTTCAGCATCGTCATCGTCTCCTGCAAAGGCAAGAGACATGGACCCAAGCAACAAGATTACTCCAGACAAGATGACCAGTGTCTTTAATGATCTCATCTTTCTATTCTTCCCCCTTTAATACCTTTTAGTTTCTAAAAAATTCTTTAGAAAAAAACTTGATTCACCATACAAAAATTGTATCTTTGTCCTGGTTATCACCCCCTTTTTATTGTATTTTTTGTTAGACATCGCGACATTCAAAGCAAATTTTATGCCAAATTTATAAATATCTAATTACATGATAATAAGATTGTTAGTTAGTATAAATTATTATTATCTGATTGTGCTATTTGCCACAATTGCTGAGGCAATTCCCCCACAAATTGTGGCATTTGCCCCACTGCCTTTCCTGCCTTAGCTTATCCCAAATAAGAATGAGCCTTAAATCAGGGCAATTTTATGGCGTCCTGGGCGATTAAACTGCTTTACATTTTTGTAAAAATGATGCATAACTCTTGGTCATGAACGGCGAAGAGATGATCAGGGCACAGAATCTCGTGGACCAAGTGGCACTCAACGACCCGTATAAGGCCATCATTGAACTCACTTGCCTTTACGAGGTGACCAAGGCCCTTTCTAGCACGCTGGACATAAAAAAGGCCCTAAGAGAGATATTGGAGATCCTTTCCAAAAGGGCCAGCATGGAAAGGGGCACCATCACCATCTTCAATCCCAAGACACAGGAACTACAGATCGAAGTCGCCAAAGGGCTAACAAACCAGGCCAGGAGAAGGGGACGCTACAGACTGGGAGAAGGGATCACAGGTACAGTTGCTGCCACAGGAGAGCCAATAGTTGTGCCTAGAATAGGCAACGACCCGAGATTCCTCAACAAGACAAGGAGCAGGAGTGGAGATGAGAAAGAGGAACTTTCATTCATCTGCGTGCCAATTCGTTCTGAAAAGGAGATCATAGGAGCCCTAAGCGTGGACAGGCGCTATACAGGTGAAAAGGCCCTAGAGGACGACCTAAGATTACTCACCATAATAAGCGGCCTCATCGCCCAGAGCGTAAAAAAGCTCCAAGAGGCCAATCTCGAGAGAGAGAGCCTGATGGAAGAGAACAGGCAGCTCAAGATGGCACTCCAGGAGCGTTTCAGCTTTGGCAAACTCATAGGCAAAAGCACCCGTATGCAAGAGGTCTTCGAGATGGCCCACAGGGTCTCAAAGAGCAATGCCACAATCCTGCTCAGAGGAGAGAGCGGTACTGGAAAGAGCCTTATCGCCAGGGCCATTCACTTCAACAGCCCCAGGGCCAAGGGCCCCTTCGTCACAGTAAACTGTTCAGCCCTCCCAGAATCCCTGGTGGAATCAGAACTTTTTGGCCACGAACGCGGTGCCTTCACTGGTGCCCTCCAGACAAAAAAGGGGCGCTTTGAACTGGCACACAAAGGCACCATATTCTTAGACGAAATAGGGGAATTGCCCCATGCAGTCCAGGTCAAACTATTAAATGTGATCCAGGACAGGGAATTCCAGAGGGTTGGAGGCCAAAAGACCATACGGTGTGACGTACGGATAATCGCAGCCACAAACAAAGACCTTGAACGGGCACTAGAAGAAGGACAATTCAGAGAAGACCTATATTACAGACTAAATGTATTCCCCATCTATATCCCGCCCCTTCGCGAACGCAAGACAGACATAATACTTCTAGCCGAACACTTCCTAGAGAGGTTCTCTTCTCAAAATGGCAGGGATATCAAACGAATATCTCAAAAGGCCCTAGACCTCTTAGTACAGTACAAGTGGCCAGGTAATGTGAGAGAACTAGAAAACTGTATAGAACGTGCTGTACTCATTTGTGACGACGACACCATCAGGGCCCACCACCTCCCGCCATCCATAAAGGCACTGACTGGTGCAGGGGAACAGGGTAGTGACAGGTGGTCTTTTAAGAAAAGGGTTGCAGAATTTGAAAAGGAGCTAATACTAGAGGCCTTGAAAGAGACCAAGGGCAATCAGTCCAAGGCCGCCAAGCTGTTAGGCACCACACTCAGGATCATAAACTACAAGATTCAAAAGTATGATATAGACCCAGAAGAATTCAAGCCCATGCGGAAACTGGCCTAAGGTACCAATGATCCACAGGAACCTAGAAGAAGAACTCGACTCATACCCCAGACAAAAAACCCTCTTTCAGGGCATGAACAATGGTCCCAGGATCATCCCCAGGCCCGAGCACTGTATCAGCAGAAAGGACATGGACCGGGAGGCCCTCAAGGTGCTCTATAGACTCAAAGACAAAGGATATCTTGCGTATCTCGTGGGTGGTAGCGTAAGGGACCTGTTACTGGGAAAGGCGCCCAAGGATTTCGACATAGGCACTGATGCGCGCCCGCATGAGGTGCGCCGCCTCTTCCGATACAGTAGGATCATCGGAAAGAGGTTTAGGATAGTACACGTCTATTTCCGTGGGGGCAAGGTCATTGAAGTGAGCACATTCAGGTGCCAGTGCGATTGTGACGACCGAGAGGCACTACTCAATGGGAAACCCGATGACGCCATTTATGGGACCCCCATGGAGGACGCCTTTAGGCGTGACCTCACGATCAACGGCCTCTTTTACAATATCGCAGACTTTAGCGTCATAGACTATGTGGGCGGGATGGAGGACCTCAAAAATGGCATAATACGCTCTATAGGGGAACCCAACCACAGGTTCCTTAGAGACCCGGTGAGGATGATGAGGGCAGTGCGCCATGCAGCCCGAACAGGCTTTACCATCGAGCCCAAGACATGGGATGCCATTTGCCAGAACGCAGAGAAGATCCGTCTTTGTGCCATACCCAGGGTGAGGGATGAGTGGCTCAAGGACTTAAAGAGTGGCTATTCCAGGCCCTGGATGGAATATCTCATCAAGACAGGCCTCTTTGAGGCCATCTTTCCCAATCTCTCAAAATTCCTACGAGAAGCCCGTTCGAGAAGACAGTTATTAGGTCTTCTAGCAGCACTCGATAAGAGACTGGGGCCCCAAAATGGGCAGCAGGAAGAACCCAACGAGGCACTCTGTCTTGCGGTACTACTTTATCCTGCCATCATACGCCACCCACTCTGGCCAACGCTAAAGAGCGAAAAGCTCAAATGGCCGACATTTGAAGTGCGTTCCATCTTGGACGAACTCGTTGCGCCCTATGACTTCAGGAGGAGCGTCCGTGACAACGCCGCACAGATACTCTCGAATCAGTGGCCGATTTCCCTGTGCCACAGGCGGGGGTCACTCCCCAAACGGGTCTGGTCAAAACACGTATTTAGAGACGCCCTGTTCCTGTATAATGCCGCAAGGGAGCTAGAAAAAGAAGAGATTTTTAGGGTGAAATTCACCAAGGACGGGGTACCCAAACGGCCCAAAAAAAAGGGTAAAAGGGCGAAAAGGCCGGTACACTCGAGAAAAAGGGGGTAAAATAACGCATGAAGCTCAGACAAAATGCCAAAGAGCTCGTCCTCTTAGAGATAGACGGGCTCGGGCTCATATTAGGAGAAATTCGCTACAACAAACAGACAGAGACCGCTATTTTTGCCCTGGAAAAGGGGGCATTCTTCGACCTCTATCTCCCCTGTGCAGTGGTCTTTGACCCACAGAAAGGCCCGTTGGTTAGGCCACATGTACTCAATGCCATGACCACAGGCTCTATCAGGGTACAGAGGTCCAAGGTCTCTTGTTTTGTCTTGGGGAATGAACTTGCACCTAGCCTTGTGGCCCAGTACAGGGCAGTCTTAGAGGGCCTGGTGCCTTCCAGACCTACGGCCAGCCCAGACGAGGGCAAGGGCCCAGACCCAGGACCTGAAAAACCCCCTAAAGGAGGTCCGCGGATAATCACACTCCCCAAAAAGAGGACATGACCTCGCCTCCATGCTCCCTTATCCCCACATAGACCCAGTAATACTCCGCTTTGGTCCATTTTCCATCAGGTGGTATGGGGTCATGTACCTCATTGGGTTTCTTACGGCGTGGTTCCTTGTAAAACAAGACATAAAGCGAAGCGGCCTCGGTAGAGAGCACATCCAAAAGGAGGAGCTTCTCTTAGACAACCTGATGCTCTATCTCATCTTAGGGGTCATCGTAGGTGGCAGGCTTGGATATTGTCTGTTTTACAACCTTTCATATTATGCATCGCACCCACTTGAGATATTTGCCACATGGCACGGCGGCATGAGCTTCCATGGCGGGGCCTTGGGGGCGGCCCTGGGAGGGGCTGTCTTCTGCTGGAGAAAAGGGGAGCCATTCTTCAAATGGGCAGACCGCTTCGTGTGGCCAGCACCGATTGGGCTCTTTTTTGGCCGCCTGGGGAATTTTATCAATGGAGAACTCTATGGGAGGGTCACAGATGTCCCATGGGCCATGGTCTTCCCGGCCGGTGGCCCACTACCACGGCACCCATCACAGCTCTATGAGGCGATTTTAGAAGGCCCCCTCCTCTTTGGCATTCTCACAATCTTAAAACGAAAAGACCTCCCCCAGGGCTGGCTCTTTGCCTCTTTCTTTATTGGCTACGGGGTATTGAGATTCATGGTGGAATTCGTAAGGGAGCCAGACCCGCAGTTGGGCTTTATTGCCTTTGGCTGGATGACTATGGGCCAGGGCCTATCCTTGGGTCTAATCGTCTTCGGCCTCTCTCTCCTCTTTATGCTAAAGGCCAGATCTCACTGAATCTCACTGAGCGTGGCAGCCCAGCCCCGCTACCAGTAAATTGAGGTCTTATTCCATCATATCAAAGGACCCCATGCCCCTCATCAAGTCTACGGCCCTCATGGATACCCCTATGTATGACCCCAGGGTCTTGGCCCCTGTCTCCTGCGAGATTGTCTTGGCTATCCTGTCTGTCACGGCGTGCTCAAAGAAGATCGTCCGTGCACCCTTCTCTAATGAGTGAATATCTCATTAGGCCCCTTAGGGACTTGAGAGACGTTTTAGGCGTTTTTGGGGTGGGGGCGCTCCAAACGGAACATGGTCTCGCTTTTTCCTTCGTGCTCCGCTCGGCCGGCCTAGTCGGCCTCCATGCCGACAAGGCCGGGGCGTGCATCCATGCACGCCCCCTCACTCCCTTCGGGAGTTCGGGCCTTTTTCGCTTCGCACTACGGAGCTCGACCAAACCGTTCCTTATTGGAGCCGCCCCCGCCTTTTGCCACGCTGAAACGCCTATTGGGGAAAAGGGACCGACAATTATTGTAATCTGCTCTCACTAACCTCCAAATAAAAATGACTACCTTCCCCCATTAAAAATTTATTGCAATCCGAAAATATCTGCATTAAATTTTTTTAAAAACTGGATCAAAACAGTGGTTAAATTTCAAGAGCCGGATGATGTGTTTTTGCCCCTAGGTAAACATGCTTCACCCGAGTCTTATATTAAGGAGAGAAAAATGAAGAGAAACGTATCCATCAAAGACCGGGTCTTTGTAGCCATCTTTTTGGCTATCATGATGGCTACAGGTAAATCATTTGGACTTAGCTTCACGCTGATTGATCTCAGCCCTTCCCAATCAGGATCTGGATGGGCCGTTGCTGTAAACGATTTGGGGCAGGCTGCCTCGTATTGGAGTGGTGCAGGGTATTTTTGGGACGGCACTAAAAATATCCCACTAGGTAATTATATGCAGCCTTATGGAATCAATAATAATGGTTGGGTAGTGGGGCAAAATAAAAAAAATTCTAATAACCGCCGTTCATTTGTGTGGGACGGCAACTCATTTACTGACATAGGCAACTTGGGCGGCTCCTATATGTTTAGTCGAGCCTGGGATATTAACGACGAAAATATCATTGTAGGGGAGGCTACAAAGCGGGGCAATTACTTGGCCGCGTACAAATGGGACGGTCAGATACATAAAATCCCTGATTTATATCCGAGCTATGGCTACGGAGCATATGCTATCAATGAACGTGGCCAAATAGTTGGTTATAGGAGTTCTCGTGCGGTTCTGTGGGAAGGAAACCAGATAATTCCCCTCCCAGGTGTAGGGTATGCACAGCACGGCGGCGCCCCTGCGGCAACAGACATAAACGACAACGGCATCATCGTTGGGTATGGCAATCCTGGAGGTTCGGCTTACGCCCATGCTGTCATGTGGACGCCGGATGGCCAAGGAGGCTATGTGCCGCAAGACCTCGGAACACTCGATGGAGAGCAGTACAGCACCGCTCGAGGCGTAAATAACGCTGGTTGGGTCGTGGGGTGGAGCGGCTCATCTGCCTTCCTGTATACCTCTGATCTTGGCATGGTTGCCCTGGATGATCTGCTCGTCCCCTCGATTACAGGATATTCTATTATATTAGCAAGAGACGTCAGCAATACCGGTTACATAGCAGCCGAGGCATATCACGATGAGCGCTACTTTCCAGTATTGCTTGTCCCTGATTCGCCTCCTTCAGGGACGATGCCGACCCCAGAACCTGCAACTATTGTATTAGTTGGATCGGCTCTTGCCGGCGGGTGGTTCATTAAAAAGCGCCCCCTATTTTGATCTGTTGAGTTGAGTGAAAGAGCGGTTTGACTATTCGACTTTCCTCTTCAATTCTACCTCTCCTCTTTTTTGAGGTTCGTTTTAGAGGCCAATCTAGGCGGCAGGAGTTTCGGCCGGGCAAAAGGCGGAGGCGTCTCAAATAAGGAACGGTTTGGTCGAGCCCGGAGTGCGGAACGAAAGAGGCGCGAGGCCATGAAAGGGCCGAGGGTGCGCACATGGATGTGCGCACCGCCCTCGTGTGCATGGACGCACACTAGGGCGGCCAAGTGGAGCACGGAGGAAAGAGCGAGACCATGTTCCGTTTGGAGCGCCTCCGCCCAAACACTCCAAAAGGCTTGGCACACACGCCGAAGGTCAGAATGAGATTCACTAGTAGCAAGGGTAAGATTTAAACTTGCACGAGACTAGATGGCCTTGTATGTTCCCCTAAGGGAACAAAATCATGAAAAATTGAATACTTTAAGGAAACATGTGAGGCATGAAAGAAGTACTCAAGACCCTGATCTTACGCTCTCAGGAGGCCGGGATTCCGGATGATCTTGTGCCCCGCGAACAGGATCTGGCCCCGTTTCTTGAGACCCGAAATGCTGTGGTGATCTCGGGGCCCAGAAGGGCTGGCAAGACGTACATGATGTTTCAGATCATGAAAGAACTCGAACTGCCGGCGCAGGAGTTTGTTTACATCAATTTCGAAGATAATGTGCTCGCAGATTTTACACCCAGGAATTTTGAGGACATCTTAACCGCCTACAAAGAACTTTATCCGGACAAGAAACCGGTTCTTTTTTTGGATGAGATTCACGTCATCCCTAGATGGGAATTGTTTGTCCGCAAGTTAGTGGATAGTCGTTACAAGGTGTTTGTCACTGGTTCGAATGCCCGGCTCTTAAGCAGAGAATATGCAACCCATCTTAGCGGCAGGTATCTTGAACTCAAAGTCTTTCCACTTAGCTTCATGGAGTTCTTGAGGTTTAAGAATATCGAAGTTGGCCAGCATATCCTTTATTCTGACAAGCGATTTCAAGTGTTATCTTCATTCGACGAATATGTAAACTTCGGTGGTTTCCCAGAGGTGACTCTGGCAAAAACACCCGTTCTTAAAGAAAAGCTGATTGATGCCTATTTTAAGACTGCATTTTTTCGGGACATTGTTGAACGGTTTAAAATCAAAGATGAAAAGTTATTCGAGATCGTTTTGAAGAAGACTGCGGAAAATATCGGCCAGCCCTTCAGTTTCCGTTCTATACTAAATAAGCTAAGGCCACTTGATTATTCAGTGAGCCTTAAGACCATAATCAACTATTTTGAATATGCCCTTACGGGCTATCTGTTAATACCTTCCCATTTGCAACGGGAGTCTGTGACATCCAGGGAAAAAGAGCGAAAAATGTATTTTATCGATAATGGATACCTACAAACCTTTTATATTTCCCAAAATATAGGCAAGAAACTGGAAAATGCCATTGCCGCCAACCTCTTCTTCGGCGATACACCACTCCGGTATTTCCGAAATTCCATGGAAATAGACTTTTTACTTGACAGTGAGATTCCTGTGCAGGTGAGCTACAGGCTGTCGGAACCGGTCACTTTTGAGAGAGAGGTGAAAGCACTTGTAAGCTTCCTTGAATACAGCGGAAGCGATGTGGGCTATATTGTAACATGGAACGAGGTGGATACCATCAAAAGAGACGGCAAGACCATCAAAATCTTACCGGCCTGGTACTTTCTGCTGTTTGTCAACAGACCAGGGGACGCTGACTTTTTCAACCCCTCCCCCCTGGACGGCCGATGAATCCAGATAGCCATTCCCCGTTAAGGAGGCAGAGGCCCAAGGCAAGGTTGTCGAGTTACCTGAAGGGATATAATTAAAAAAATGGAGGTATGAACCATGCCGGAGTTAATCATAGACAGGACTAGAATCCGAATGACCCCAGAGGGAGAAATGATAGTACCCCTGGACATCTGGGAACGTCTCCTGAAAATTGCCGAGGAGGCGGAAGGTGGCGAGATACAACATATCTCTTGCAGTCTGAGGCCATGAGAAAGAGGCTTTTAGAGGCGAGACATGACGACTCTTCTTTGACCCTCGAGGAAGTTCGTGAAAAACTTGGTATTTGACATCAGGGCCTTTTAGGACCTTGAATGGTGGGTCAGGCAGGACAGGAGAAAGGCAACAAAAATCATGAATCTCATATAGGAAGTCTTTAAAAATCCATTCCAGGGCACAGGGAAGCCAGAGCCATTAAAAGGCGAGCTTTCAGGATGCTGGTCAAGGTGTATAGATAGGAAGCATAGGCTTGTCTATGAGGTAAAGGCTGACACTATAAGAATACTAGCCTGTCGATACCATTATAAATAAAGAATAAAGGGCATGAGGGTTGAAGGGCGGCCAAGTGGAGCACGGAGGAAAGAGAGAGACCATGTTCTGTTTGGAGCGCCTCCACCCAAACTTCCCACCCACGTCCTACTCACATTGAAGCCCCAGTTTAAGGGCATTTAGATTCTCCTCCATTATCTCGAAAAACCCCAACCCCTTTTCAAAGTCATCACGGGTCAAGGACACACCAGGGGACAATCTATAGGCCTTGGCCTTGGTCTCCAGGGTGATGGTCCTGGCTATCCTGTCTGTCACTGCATGGTCGAAAAATACTGCTCCGGCCCCCGTCTCTCTCAAAAAGGCTATAACCTTTCCAAGGGACCTGGGGGTAATCTGGGCATCTGGGCTAATGCCCATGACAGAAATGCTTTCTAGGCCATAGGCCCTGGCAAGGTGTCCAAAGGCATTGTGCCCTGCAATGACTATGGTCTTATGCTTACATCTTGCAAGGGACCTCCTGTAGGATTCATGCAGGGACTTGAGCTTCATAATGAGCCCTTGTCCATTCTTTCTAAAACTCTTGGCATATTGGGGCATGATATCTGAAAGCCTCTTTACCAGGGCACTTACCACTTCCTGGTCAAACGTAAAATCAAGCCAAAGGTGTGGGTCAGGGGGACATTCCTTACCCACAAGACTAGACACCCTAAACCACCAGTCCACACCCCCTGTATCCCTGTGCATGGCCAAAAACTCCTTGGCCCAGGGCTCCAGACAGTCATCGGTATAGACAAAAAAGCTTGAATCCTGCACATCCTTTACGGCGTTTGGGCTCGGTGACCACGTGTGTGGGGTAGAACCTGGAGGGAT
>WGBU01000187.1 GCA_015494155.1 Deltaproteobacteria bacterium
GCAGGGGTGTGAGGGAGAACCCCTTTTAAATGCTCGGCTACTGGAAAGTGCAATCGCAAGGATGAGGAAGGAGACCAATAGAGGCACCATCAATCTGAATACCAATGCAAGCCTTCCAGATGCAGTTGAGAGGCTTAGGCGTGCTGGCCTCCATTCCATGAGGATCAGCATGAATTCTGTGAGGCAATACCTCTACGACCCCTATTACAGGCCAAGAGGTTACTGCCAAGAGGATGTGTTCGAGTCTTGGAGAAAGATGAAGACCCTGGGTGGTTTTGTATCCTTAAATCTTTTTTGCATGCCGGGTGTAACAGACGAAGTGGAGGAATTTGAGGCCTTAGTCGATCTAATCGAGCGCTTTGGCCTTGATCTTATACAGTTGCGAAATCACAACATCGATCCAGACTGGTACCTGGATTCAATCGGTTACAGCCCAGGTAGTCGGCGTATTGGGATAAGGGGCATGGTAAAGCTACTAAAAAAGCGGTTCCCTGGCCTAAGATTTGGCTACTTTAATCCACCTCTTCACCAATAATCGTTCGACATGATTGAGAAGCTAATAGGCACTGATGTCACTAATGAGATTGGCCCATTTTATGGCCTCAAGATAGCACTGGGTGAAGTCCTCAAAGGTCAATTTAAAGTATTCCTGGCACCTTTTGAGTCCCTTTTCATTTGCCCTTTCATAGGCAATCATCAGGATCAGAAATGGCAGAAGTGGACCAGAACGCCTGGTGAGCGCATCTTTGATGGGGGGAGAGACATTGATCTTTGAGAATATCTCCCTCATGGGTCTCCCTATCATGGTATTCAGAAGGCTCATGATACCCATGAGGAATACTGAAGGTGCCAGGTCGTCTCGGCCGATCCTTTTGGCCACCAGTTCGCCAAAATAACCCCTGGTGCTCGCAGTGACCAGGACCTCATCGGGCATGTCTGAATTGAGATTGGCCATAATGACGAGAGACAACCAGCGCCTCATCTCCTTTTCGCCCAATAGCACAATGGCCTGTTCCACGCTGGTGACCTCCTGGCGAAGTCCGAATGCCGGTGAGTTTATGAGCTTTAAGAGCTTAAAGGTGAGGGCAGGATCGTGGCGGACGATCTTCGCCAGGTCTTTGGGCTCCAACTCTGGGCGTTGAATGAGGGAGAATAGCCTTAGATAGGTCCACTTTGAAGGCGGGACATCCTCCCCCTTGATTATGGTGGGTCGTTCAAAAAAATAGCCCTGAAAGTATCTATAGCCCCTGTCTACAGCCCTTAGAAAATCTTCTTCTCTCTCTACCTTTTCTGCAAGAAGGGCTACTGGGTAGTCCTTAAGATACCTTGTCACATAATCTATCTCCTCCTGGGGTGTGTTCAACCAGTCGATCTTTACGATATCTGCAAGTTCTAAAAGCTCCTTTACCCCCTGTTTGATAAAAAAGTCGTCCAGGGCGATCTTGTAGCCCTTTTGTCTAAGGCTACGGCAGGCCTCCACTACCTTGGAGTCCACGGCTACATCTTCCAGCACCTCTATCACAGTCTGTTTGGGGTCTATCGATGTGGGCAGCTCTTGAAGGAGATTGTCCCTTGTGAAGTTAATAAAGGCCATCTTTGTGCCCACTACATCCTTAAAATCCAGATTGTAGAAGAGATTGTAGAGCACCTGGCTGGTGGCAACGGTCCCGTTGGTATCCGGGAATTGATTGGAGTCTCCTCCTGAGCGATAGAGTATCTCATATGCAAATGTATTCTTTTTTAGGTCCAGGATGGGTTGCCGGCCAAGATATACGGTCTGTGTCATGGCCCCATACTCCTTGAATCCTCGTCCACTGGCCAGAGCCTTTTGAGCTCTCTGATCCTAAAAAGCGCCTCTTTGGAAGGAGGGGTCTTGGGCATCTTTAGTCTCAAGATGATTCTGTGGTCTCCGCGCTGACCCTTTTCATCAATCCATCCCCGCCCCTTTAAAAGGATTTCTGTCCCGTCAGAGACCCCCTGTGGAATCTCTACAGGGAGGTCTCCTTCAATGGTCTTAACAACCAAACTGGCGCCAAGAAGTGCATCCCAGATATCGATCTCTAGTTCTGAAATGATGTCCAGACCGTCAAAGTGCCACTTTTCTGGGAGTTTGATGCCGATCTCAACAAATGTTGGTGAAATTCCAAGGGATTCATCTCCCACTATTTGCAATATGCTCCCTGTCCTTAGCCCAAGGGGGAGTGAAAAATAGACTTCACGTTGAATCCTTGTAAACCCCTTCCCATCACAGACCTTACAGCGGGCCTGGTTTGAAAAGCCAGTGGCCCCGCACGTCTTACACAATATTCTGATGGGGTCTTTCCCCCAATGGACGGTCTTGTAGCCCTTGCCACCACATTCTTCACACAAGGGCCTTTCCCCATCCCACACGTAACCTACCCCATTACACGCCTTACAACTGGTCTCGCGGCCTTGTATGAGAACAGAGATGCGTCTACCCCAGAATGCATCCTGGTAAGGTACCTCGAGATAGAAGAATGAATACCCATCCTTCCCCTGTTCTTTAAAAAATAAGCTTGAGATCTCCTCCTCGAATTCATTGCCAGATATGACCCTTACCTGGACATTGAGCGCCTTTGTAAGGCTTTTATAGGCCTTGGTGACCTCTAAAAAACGCCTGAGCGCAACAGGGCTATCTGGATGCAGATCAGGATGGCATAGCCTGATTAGCCTGCGAAATGCCCTTTTTATCGAAGCAAGATCCGCATCCTCTGGGATTCCTAGGGTCTTCCAAGGGTTCAAGGCCTGTGCTCTATTCCCATCTCCTGATTAATCTTCCTTCTTGGACGCCGCCTGGAGATTTTCAGTGTCCAATATGATTAATAGCTCCCCTGGAAGTTTACATACGTTCTTTACATACCTCTTGTCAACACCTTCTATGAGGTCTGGTGGCGCCTCTATCTGGTCTATAGGTACTGCCATTACATCTCCGATCCGTTCCACTAGCAGGCTGATGGGCTCATCCCTGTGTCCCATTATGAGATTGTTCAATTCCTCCACAGGCTTTGTGGCGCCAGATAGGTCTAGACCTATCCTCTTTCCCAGATGAATTGCAGTGAGGATCTGTCCCCTGAGGTTCACCACACCAGAGACATACTCTGGGGCAAGTGGGACTGGTGTGATGTCCAAGGCCCGGTTGATTTCAATCACGTCTTCAATGGGTAGCCCAAAAAAGTGTTCACCAAAATAGAATGTTGCGAATTGGGCAGTGAGGTCCCTCACTACATCCAAGGACCTCTCATCACTCTTTATCGGAAGGTTGTCGTTTTTCTCTGCCATGTTAAGCCCCCTTTTTTTATGCTGCGTGCTCCATATTTTTTGCCTCTAGAAGGCCTTGGATGGCCTCGAGTACCATTTCTCTGTTCAATTTTACCTGGTATTCATCGATGCCTGCCTCTTTACCACGTTTTCTATCTTCTTCCCCGGACAGTGATGTCACAGCAATGATGGGGATGTCCTTTAAGGCAGGATCACTCTTAACCTTTTGGGCCAGTTCAAAGCCATCCATATTGGGCATTTCTATGTCTGTAATCAGTATGTCAAAGGGCTCGGACTTGATGATCTCCCACGCCTTCTGTCCGTCTTCCGCAGTCACCACATCATAACCTGCAGAGATGAGGTAAGAGCTCAATAGGTTCCTGTAGAATGCCGAGTCCTCTGCAAGCAGGATCTTGGCGCTGTGTTCCAACGAGCCACCCTCTGCCCCCTTTTCAAAGAATTCTGGGTCGAACATCTGGATGATCTGGTAGACATCTATGAAGAGTGTGGTCTTGTCCTTTATGATGGCCGATCCCAGTATGCCGTCTTGCTTGAAGGTGGTCTCATCCACATCTATTGCTATATCTAGGCTGTCCTCGATCTGGGATACGAGGAAGGCCACGTCCTGATGGTTCATGTGGAATATGATGAGGTGATATTCGTCTTGTTCTGGCAGGGGGGAGATGGAGAGATAGTTCTCAAGCCTGATGACCGGGATGGAGTGCCCCCGGTACTGGATGACCTCTCTACCCCCAACATATTCGATGTCTGTGGCATTTATCTTGTCCAGTCTATTCACCAGGGCAAGTGGTATGGCAAAGAATTCCTGGGGTGCCACAGTAAAGAGTAACAGGAACTGCCTTTCCTCGTCCATCTTTGCCTTTTCCTCCAAGAGTTGTGCCTGTTTGAGGCTCTCTTCGCCCCTGAGTTTGAGGGCAGATGTGAGCCCTACAACATCGAGGATGAGTGCAACACGACCATCGCCCATAAGGGTGGTCCCAGCAAAGGCGTGGATGTGCTTAAGGTGTTTGCCAAGCGGCTTGACCACGATCTCTTCAGAGTCGTGAATGGCGTCCACAACTAGCCCAAACTGCCTGTCGCCAGAATTGAGCACCACGATGTTAATGCCTGCCGACTTAGCCTCTTCTCCACCATCATCGCTACCAAGTCTTAGCACCTTGTTTAATCTCACCAGAGGGAGTATTTCCCCTCTTAGCCTGTAGAATTCAGAGTGGCCAATCACCTGTACATCCTCTTCCATCTCCTCCTTGGAGAGGTGTACGAGTTCCACCAGGTTCACCTGTGGGATACAGTAGCGTTGGCCGCCACACTGCACTACTAGGGCGGGGATTATGGCCAGGGTCAATGGAATCTTGATCCTCACTGTGGTCCCACGACCCACTTCGCTCTGAAGCTCTACTGTACCGCCCAGCTTTTCTATATTGGTCTTTACTACATCCATGCCCACGCCGCGGCCAGAGATGTTGGTCACCTTTTCCGCTGTGGAAAAGCCGGGCTGGAAGATGAGCATGAGAGCATCTCGATTGCCCAGTTGTTCTGCCTGTTCTGGGGTAATGACCCCCTTTTCTACGGCCTTTTGTTTGATCTTTTCAGGATCAATACCAGCCCCATCGTCTTGGATCTCGATGATTACCTGGCCACCTTCATGATAGGCCCTCATGACAAGGGTTCCGGCAGCAGGTTTGCCCTTTTGTACCCTGACGTCTGGTGGTTCTATGCCATGGTCGATGGAGTTTCTCACCATGTGGGTGAGTGGGTCTTTGATGGATTCGATTATGGATCGGTCTAGTTCTGTCTCTGCACCCTCGATCTTGAGCTGCACCTGCTTTTGGGCACTCTTGGAGAGGTCCCTCACTATCCTTGGGAACTTGTTAAAGACATTGCCCACAGGCTGCATCCTGGTCTTCATGATCTGTTCCTGGATCTCAGTCACTGCAAGGCTCAATCTCTGGCTGGCAGTGAGCAGATCTGGATCATTCAACTGATTCGCTATCTGGGAGAGCCTGTTTCTCGAAAGGACGAGCTCGCCTGCGAGATTCATGAGTTTATCCAGGAGGTGTACATCTACCCTCACATGGGTCTCTGTAAGTTGTGCAGTAGTGGGTGGTGGCCCGGTCTTCTTGGGCTTTGAGGCCGCAGGCTTAGTGGGCTTAGGCTGCTCCTTTTTGGGTTCTTCTGCCTTAGGAGTGGTCTCTTGGGCCTTGGTCTCTTCGGCCCCTTGTTCCCCTTCTTCCTTTTTTTCTTGTTCCGATCTTTCCTTGCCCTCTTCTTTAGGTGCCTCTTCTGCTACCTCTTCCTCTTTTGGTCCTTCTTCCTTCTTCTCTGCGGGGGCGGTGGCCTTGGGGGTCTCGCCTTTGGCTATCTTTTCTGCAAAGTTTCTGAGCTCAACGATGAAGTCCAGGTATTCGATGTCATCTGGTTCCTTGCCAGTCTGTTCGAGGGAGGCCAAGATGGCCTTTATGTAGTCCACAGACTGGAGCAACATGGTGGCTATGTCTTCATTTATGGTGACCACCCCATCTCTCAACTTGCTCAGGATGTCTTCTGCAAAGTGGGCTATCCCCTCAAGGGTAGTAAAGCCAAAAAAGCCTGCTGTGCCCTTTATCGTGTGGACTGTCCTAAAGATACTTTTTATGAGCTCCATGTTGTCTGGCTCTTGTTCGAGCTCGACAAATTGCTGGTCTAGGAGCTCTAGGTTTTCCTTTGATTCTGCCAAAAAATCTTTAAGGATGTCTTCTTCCATTCCCATATGTCTTTATCCTCCACTTTTTTTCCAACACACGGTCTTTCCAAAATTTACCCTTTTCATCGAGGGGTCGAGCCCCACTGGTGTTTCAGTGGCCCCGAGAAATAGGTAACCACCGGGCCTCAATACCTTGACCAACTTGTCTGTGATCTTCTTCTTGGTCTCCTGGTCGAAATAGATGAGGACATAGCGGCAAAAGATACAGTCAAAGGTGCCAAGGCCAACAAAAGGGCTTAATAGGTTGAATGTCTTAAACTTTACTAGTTTCTTCAGCTTATCCTGTACCATCCAAAAGGCACCCTGCTGTTTGAAGTATTTGATCAACAGAGTAATGGGCAATCCCCTGTTCACTTCCACCTGGGTATAGCGTCCATCCTTTGCCTTGGCTATGGCCTGTTGCGAGATGTCAGTACCCAGTATCTCTACCCGCCAATTGGCGAGTTGTGGAAAGTGTTCTGCTATGATCATAGCTATGCTGTAGGCCTCCTGCCCTGTGGAGGCTGCAGCACTCCAGAAGCGGAGCTCCTTTTTTGCCTGGTTCTGGGCCATGAGTTCTTTGATTATATGGTTCTTTAGGGCATCGAATGGGTGCTGGTCACGGAAGAAATAGGTCTCGTTAGTGGTCATCGCCTCTACGATCTGTTCCTTCAACCGCGGGGTCAGCTTGAACTTCGCCTGTTGGTATAAGGCGTCTATATCCCGAAGGCCCAGGACCTTGCAGAGTTCATTGAGCCTGCTCTCCAAGAGGTATTCCTTCCCTTTCGTGAGGGCGATTCCACTGGAATCCTTTACTAATTGGGAAAAGAATTTGAACTGATCTGGTTTTATCATCTTGCCTAGTCCTTGCCTTCCTAAAGTCTACAAACCTCAAGTATTGTGGGTGTTATTGCATCCAATGGACAGATTTTGTCTGCTATTCCTGCCTCTGCCACGAATTTGGGCATCCCATAGACCACACTCGTCTCCTGGTCTTGAGCAATTATGTAGGCCCCCTTCTCTTTGAGCACCTTGGCCCCGTCACGTCCATCGTGCCCCATGCCTGTCATGACCACGGCCACTACCCTGCCCTTGTATGCGTCTGCAAGGGATTCGAACAGGGGGTCCACAGCAGGCCTACAGCTATTGACAGGAGGGTCCTGCGTGAGCCTGATCATGTGACCGCGGTCATTTTTTTTGACAAGCATGTGGAAATCTCCTGGTGCTACGTATACCGTGGCAGGTCTAACAAGCTCACCATCTTCTGCCTCTTTTACGGTGAGCTTGGATTTTGAATTTAGACGGTCTGCCAACTGTTTGGTGAATACAGGAGGCATGTGCTGTACTAAGAACACTGGCAGCCTGAAGTTTGCAGGAAATCTGGGTATGACCTCGTTAAGGGCATTTGGACCTCCTGTAGAGACTCCAATGGCAACGGCCTCTGGCCTGATGGCCATCCTGGTGGTAACACGCGGGCGTACTGAGGGCGCCTTTGACACCCTGGTTGGAGGGCCAGGCCTCTTTTGAGGCGGGGGGGCTGTGGGCCTGAGCACCCTTCTAAATGCAGGCCGTTTCATACTTTCGGCACAGGCTAATATCTTGGGTACAAGCTCTTGCTCGATCTTTTTCTGGCTCTCCTGAAACGCCTTTGTGCCTGTGGGTTTTTGTACGAAATCAAATGCCCCCTTGGAGAGTGCCTCAATAGTGACTTTGGCCCCCTGGGCAGTAAGTGTAGAGAACATGATCACCGCAGGGGTGAGCTTTAGCCTCTTCATCTCCTCTAGGGTCTCGAGGCCATTCATCTTGGGCATCTCCACATCCAAGATCACTACGTCTGGTCTGAGGGCCCTTATGAGCTTTATGGCCTCTTCACCATTTTCTGCAGTGCCCACCACCTTTATGTGTGGATTTTTCTTGAGGGTGTCCTGAAGGACACGCCTGAATATTATAGAATCGTCGACTATGAGTACCTTGATCATAGACCTAATACCATTTTCACCTTTTCTTCTAGCATGTCTGGGGTAAAGGGCTTCATCAGGTATTCATTTGCCCCTGCCATTACCGCCTTTATCACGTTCTCTTGTTGATTCTCAGTGGTCACCATCATGACCTTCATGTCCCGAAGGCCTTCATCCTTTCTGATCTCCACCAGGCAGTCATAACCTTCCATTTCTGGCATGTACCAATCGAGGAAGACTATATCAAACGGCCCCTGTTCCTTGATTTTCTCCAGGGCAACCTTGCCGTTTTCAGCCTCCACTATCTCGTCAAATATGTTCATCTGTGAAAGTGCTGCCTTGATGATGTTTCTCATGGAGGTAGAGTCGTCTACTACTAATGCTTTCATACCCAAACCTCTTTCTTATGTTCTGCCTTTTTGGTCATGTCTCACCTGTGGAATCCTCTTTCTTATTCATTTATCGAACAGACTGAAAAAATGTTTAAGGTTTTTTATCTTAAATCCACTGGAAAGTGCGCCCATCTTGTAGTATTTATGGCCTACTTTTAACCTTCTGGATCAGAAATAGATGAGAGGTCAGGCAAAAATGGACTATAAAGATACCCTCAATCTCCCAATGACCGCATTCCCAATGAAGGCGAATCTGCCCAACCGCGAACCAGAGGTCCTCAAATTCTGGGAGGAGATTTCACTATACAGGCAGCTCTTAGAGCGACATGGAAGGGAGGGACAGTTCATCCTCCACGATGGCCCCCCTTATGCCAATGGCCGAATCCATCTGGGGCACACAGTGAACAAGGTGTTAAAGGACATGATCGTAAAATCCAGGTCCATGTCGGGCCTGAGATGCCCCTATGTGCCTGGCTGGGACTGCCACGGTCTTCCCATTGAGCACAACGTGGAAAAGGAACTGGGCAAGAAGAAGCTTTCCATGGATCAGTTGGAGATACGTGAACAGTGTAGGAGATATGCAGAAAAGTTCGTGTCGATACAGCGTGAAGAGTTTAAACGGCTCGGAGTGGTTGGGGACTGGGAAAACCCCTATCTCACTATGACTAATGATTATGAGGCGGCCATAGCCCGCGCCTTTTGCGACATATTTCTAAAGGGCTATGTGGTAAAGAGAAAGAAACCAGTGTACTGGTGCCCCACATGTGTCACTGCCCTGGCAGAGGCAGAGGTGGAATATGGAGACCACACATCCCCCTCAATATATGTAAAGTTTAGGGCAGGTGAGGACCTTAGGGCACGCCTCTTAGAGCTCTTGGAAGGCGGAATGGAGGGGGGAGAGCTCTCGGTCATTATATGGACTACAACTCCCTGGACCCTTCCTGCAAACCTGGCCATAGCCCTCCACCCGGACTATGACTATGTGGTGGTAAGGCGTGGGGATGAGACGTGGATAGTAGCAGAGGCAAGGCTTCACCCCATGCTGGGGGATATGGGCCTTGAGCAAAAGGACGTGGAGATCCTTGGACGAGTGAGGGGAAGTGAGCTCGAGGGGCTCCATGCCCACCACCCATTTATCGAACGGGAGAGCCTCATCGTCCTCGCCACCTACGTCACCCTTGATGCAGGTACAGGTTGTGTACACACTGCCCCAGGGCATGGCGAAGACGACTACGATACAGGCCTTCGCTACGGCCTCGACATATATGCACCAGTGGATGAGAGGGGTCGCTTTACCCGCGATGTCCCAGAGTTTGAGGGAGAGAATATATTCAAGGCAAATGGTGCCATTGTTGATCTCCTGGAAGAGAAGGGGGCGCTCCTAGCCTCTTCATCGATTACCCACAGCTACCCACACTGCTGGAGGTGCAAGAGACCAGTGATCTTTAGGGCCACCAGCCAGTGGTTCATCACTATGGAAAAGGGTGGGCTAAGACAAAAGGCCCTCGAGGCCATAGACCAGGTCACGTGGGTCCCACACTGGGGTAAGGAGCGGATTCGTGGGATGGTGGAACAGCGACCCGACTGGTGCATCTCTCGCCAGAGGGCGTGGGGTGTACCCATCACTGTCTTCCTCTGTAAGGAGTGTGAGACCCCATATCTGGACGAAGAGTGTGCCAAGGCCATTGAAGAGGCCTTTAAGGAGGAGGGTGCAGATGCCTGGTTTAAGAGGCCCGTGGAAGGTTTCTTGTCCGAGGGCACCACTTGCCCCAATTGTGGTTCAAAGGAGTTTCAGAAGGAGACAGACATCCTGGATGTGTGGTTCGACTCTGGTGTGAGCCACAAGGCAGTGTTGGATGCAAGGGATGATCTCTCATTCCCAGCAGACCTCTATCTTGAGGGTAGCGATCAGCACAGGGGGTGGTTCCAGAGCTCTCTCCTCACATCCGTGGCCCTCAAGGGGGTTGCGCCTTACAGGAGTGTCCTCACCCATGGGTTTGTGGTGGATGGTAAGGGAAAAAAGATGTCCAAGTCTGTGGGTAATGTCATTCCCCCAGAAAAGGTGATAAAGCGCTATGGGGCAGAGATCCTGAGGCTATGGGTGAGTGCAGAAGACTATAGGGACGACATCAAGATCTCAGATGAGATCCTAAAGCGCCTGACAGAGGCCTACAGGAAGATCAGAAATACCATACGCTACATCCTGGCAAATCTCTATGACTTTGACCCATCAAAAGACAGCGTACCCTTAGACTCATTAGGGGAGCTGGACAAGTGGGCGATCTATAGACTCCAAGACCTCATAGAAAGGGTAAAGAGGGCCTATGGTGAATACCGGTTTCACGGCGTCTTTCACAGGTGTTATCAGTTCTGTACAGTGGACCTAAGTGCCCTCTACTTAGATATCGTAAAGGATAGGCTCTACTGCGAGGCAAAGGAGGGGGTGAAGAGGCGTGCCTGTCAGACAGTGCTCTATACCATAGGCCGCGACCTCTTGAGGCTTCTTGCCCCAATACTCTCCTTTACTTCAGAGGAGGCATGGAGGTTTTTGCCAGGGAATCAGGGGGATGCAAGCTCTATATTCCTGGAGGAGTTCCCCGAAGGGGGGTACCTGGCCGAGGACCTCAATCTTATGGCCAAATGGGAGCGGCTTTTAGATATACGCTTTGAGATAACAAAGCCACTTGAGATCGCCCGGAATGAAAAGCTCATTGGCCTCGCACTGGATGCACGTGTCACTATATGTGCACGGGACGATGACCTCAGGTCATTTATAAGAGACAACCTCGAGGTCTTAAGAGACCTACTCATCATATCACAGATCAGCATGGAAGATGCCATGCCCCAAGAGAGAGAAGGGGGCGGGCGAGTGGTATGGGAGTCTGAAGAGATCCAAGGGCTCGGGGTCGTGGTGGAAAAGGCAAAGGGGCAGAAGTGTCAGCGTTGCTGGCAGTGGAGTGAGGAGATTGGTCAGGATGAGACCTATAAGGATGTCTGTCCAAGGTGTGCCTCTGTGTTGCACGAGATGGCAGGCTAGTTTTGGGGAGATAAATACCACCCCCCTAGAGGTGTAATGTGAGTGCCTTTAGCGATTGGTGTAGGGGGTGGTCCAGGTACTATCTTGAACCTGTGGCCAGGGGGCTAGCCCGCCTTGGGTTCACCCCCAATGGGGTCACCATACTTGGGGCCTTTGCGTATCTTCTCTGTGGGGTTGTCCTGGGCCTGGGATACAGGTCTACATCTGGATGGCTATTGGCACTCCTAGGACCCTTAGATGTCGTAGACGGGCTCTTGGCAAGGAGCAGGGGGGAGGTGACGAGGTTTGGGGCCTTTCTCGACTCCAGTATAGACCGTTTTGCTGAGTTTTTTCTCTTTTCTGGCCTGCTCTTCTATTTTCACAAAGTAGGTACCCTTGGAATAGTAAATGCCTTTCTGGTTCTCTCTGCCATGACCGGCTCCCTCCTCGTGAGCTATACCAGGGCCAGGGCAGAGGCACTTGGGTTTGAGTGTAAGGTTGGGCTGCTTACGCGCTTTGAGCGGCTCTTCATCTTTGCCGTGGGGCTCATTTTTGGGATCATAGGGCCAGTATTGGTGGTCCTTGCTCTATTTACCCATCTTACTGCCATACAGAGGATGTACCACGTATGGAAGCAGTCCAGGGTTTAAGGGATAATGGGCTGCCTGGTACACTCTATGTAGTAGGTACCCCTATAGGCAATCTGGACGACCTCACCTCGAGGGCACGGTCTATCCTTCTATCTGTGCCAGTTGTGGCATGCGAAGACACGAGGCGTACAGGGCGGCTCCTAAGTGCGATCGGGGCCAAGGCCAGGCTCATAAGTTGTTTTGAGCACAAAGAGGCCAGGTGTGCAGAAGAGGTGGTAGGGCTCTTGTCATCAGGTACGAGTTGTGCATTTTGTACTGATGCTGGTACACCCAATATATCAGACCCAGGGCGGAGGCTTTTAGCAAGGGTGCTCGAGGAAGGGATAAGGGTTGTGCCCATACCAGGGGTCTCGGCAGTGACAGCGCTCTTGAGCTGTTGCCCATTTAATGCAGACAGATTCTACTTTTTGGGCTTTCTGCCAGAGAAGGCCGTGAGGAGGAGGGAGTATCTAAACCATGTCAGCCACCTGGATTGCCCCCTCATATTCTTCGAGGCCCCCCACAGGCTGAAGCGATCTCTACGAGATCTCTTGGAATGCCTTGGTGATAGAGAAATCCTCATGGGGAGGGAGATGACCAAGGTGCACGAAGAGGTGAAGTTGACCAGGGTTGGGGGCCTTATCGAGTACTTCGAGCGCCATGAACCCAGGGGTGAGTTCACATTTTGTGTAGAGGGGCGAGCAGAGGCCACTCATGGGAACGAGGCCATGGAGGACATTCTAGAACTCCTCGAATTGATTGGCCCTGGGCTCACCCATACAAAGGCCATCTCAAAGGTGCTCTCAAGGATTACAGGGGTAAGTGCTGGAAAGATATACGATGCTATCGTCTCAGTGAGACAGAGAGAAAAAAAATGAAAGAGTGAGTGTGGAGAATAGAGATGGGTATCTTTGCCATAATACCCGCCAGAATTGGATCTACCAGGCTTCCTAGAAAGCCTCTTAGGGAGATCGCCGGGCTACCGCTCATTGTACACTGCCTAAATTCTGTGAGGTCCACTGGGCTCTTTTCGAGGGTGGTGGTGGCTACAGATTCTAAAGAGATCGCCCAGGTGGTGGAGGCACACTCTGGAGAGGCCATAATGACAGATGATCGCCACCCATCAGGTACAGATAGGGTGTATGAGGCGGCGTTAAAGCTCTCTTTAGGAGATGATGACATAGTCCTAAATGTCCAGGGAGACCAACCCATCACCCAGAAAGAGACCCTGGCGACCTTAATATCGTTTTTAAAGGCGCATCCAGAGACCGGCATGGCCACGTGCGTATGTCCAATGGATGGAGAGGAGGCCAAAAATCCAAATCGGGTGAAGGCCGTGGTGGGAAGAGATGGGCATGCCCTCTATTTTTCTAGGGCCCCAATACCGTTCCCCCGCGATGGGGAAGTGGGTGGCACCTTTTATTTAAGGCACATTGGGATCTATGCATATAGGGTCTGGTTCCTCCAAAGGTTTGTCAAGCTCCCTCAGGGAGAACTAGAACAGATAGAGAAGCTGGAGCAGTTGCGTGCACTAGAGCACGGCTGGCCCATTGGGGTGGTGCGTGTGGCATCTGCGCCGCCAGATGTGGATACAGAAGAAGATCTACGGTTAGTAGAGCAATTTATCATGGGGAGGCCTTCCTGACCTCTATTGGTTCTCTAATGAAGCGTCTTATCACCTCCTGGGTCACTACACCAAGGTCTGAGAAGTAGTAGGTGTCTTTGACTGAAGGGGAGGGGTGGGTACGTAAAAGGCCTTTAGAGTCTATATATGCCTTAACCATACGTGCTACCTCCTCGGAAGGGTCCACGATACGTACCCTTTTCCCCATCTTTTTCTGGATGAGTGGCTTTAACATGGGATAATGGGTGCAGCCCAAGACCAATGTGTCGATGTTTTGGAGCCGTAGGGGGTGGAGGTACTTCTTCAATATCATCTTGGTCTCTCTTCTATCAAGCCATCCTTCCTCCACCAGTGGCACCAGCAGTGGACATGGCTGCCCAATGACTACTATGTTGGGGGAGAGCTTTTCCAGTTCCCGTGCATAGACATTGCTCTCCACTGTGGCCCTTGTGCCAATGACGCCAATGCGTCCATTGCGTGTAACCCGTGCAGCCACTTCAACAGAGGGTGTGACTACCTCGAATATGGGATATTGGAATTGGGCCCGTAGGGCCTCTTTTGCAGTGCTAGCAGCACTGTGGCAAGCGACCACAATTATATTTGCCCCGTGCTCCAACAAAAACTCTGTATCTTCCTTGGCGAATTCTACGATGGTGGATGGTGCCTTGGTCCCGTAGGGGGTGCGGGCTGTGTCTCCAAAATATATGAGTGGCACATTGGGTAGCCATCTCTTTAATTCCTTGGCAACTGTCAGACCGCCAACCCCAGAGTCGAAGACTCCTATGACAGGGGCATTTGGGATTGTTGACTCGCCTTTCATGAACGAGTAAACATAGAGTGCAGGCCACCTCCTGTAAAGGCTAAAGTGGTCTAAAAGAGCGCGGTGGAGGAGTGTAAATTGACTAAAGATACAGCCAAAAATCCCTATGATCAGATGTTGTGTACCATAGATGAAATAGGAGAAGACGAAGAGATTTTGTCTGAGATAACCACCTTGGGCCCTGCCAAGATAAAGAGTCCATATGCCCAGAGGGATATCTATTTTGTGCGTGATGAAGACAGGGTCCTTGCCCACGTCTCGTATGAGACAGTAAAGGCCTTTCTCACAAGGGGTGAGGAACCTCTGAGCTTTGAATACGCAGGGCCAAGGGAATACATATATTTTGATCCCTCTAAGGTGAAGGCGGCTGTAGTCACCTGTGGTGGACTGTGCCCTGGCATAAACGACGTCATAAGGGCCATTGTCATGACCCTCCACTATGGCTATGGCACTAGGTCTATCTTTGGCATTAGATATGGGCTGCGTGGCTTTATCCCAGACTATGGGCTACCTGTTATGGAACTCACCCCACAGGCCGTGGAGAAGATCCACGAGTTGGGAGGTACCATCCTGGGCTCATCTCGTGGCCCACAACCCATAGACGAGATCGTGGACACTCTGGACAGGATGAATTGCTCTATTCTCTTTATAATTGGAGGGGACGGTACCTTCAGGGCAGGGCAGAAGATCGTGGAGGAGATAGAACGTCGTGGGCTCAAGATCTCTGTTGTGGCAATCCCCAAGACCATCGACAACGACATATACCTGGTCTCCAAGACCTTTGGATTTGACACCGCAGTAGAGATGGCATGTCAGGCCATAAGGAGTGCCCACACAGAGGCTGTAGGGGCACCCAACTGTATTGGACTTGTAAAGGTCATGGGTAGACACTCTGGGTTTATTGCTGCTGCTGCCACTGCTGCCTTGAGGGAGGTGAACTTCTGCCTCATTCCAGAGAGTGATTTTGACCTGGAGGGCGAGGGAGGGCTCTTGAATGTACTTAGAAGACGCCTGGAGGCCCGTGGACATGCGGTGATAGTGGTGGCAGAGGGCGCAGGACAGAAGTATGTGATGGGGGATAAGGTGGAGAAGGACCCCTCGGGCAACATAAAGCTGGGCGACATTGGTGGTTTTTTGAAAGGCAAGATTAAGGAGTATTTCGACTCCCTCAATATGGACTGCTTTATCCGCTACATCGATCCAAGCTATATCATCCGGAGCGTCCCTGCAAATGTGGATGACAGACTCTATTGTGCCAATCTCGGTCAAAACGCTGTACACGCAGCCATGGCTGGAAAGACTGGGATGCTAGTGAGCCTCTGGAACGATCGGTATGTACACATACCCCTTGCATCTGCCACCAAGAAGAGGAAACAGGTGGATCTAAACAGTAGGCTCTGGCTCAGTGTACTCGAGTCCACAGGCCAGCCGCCTCTAAAGAACAGCTAGTCTTGCAGCTATCTTTTCTAGGCGCCTTGTAAGTGTGGCCTTGGGATAGGCCTCAACAAAGGGTACAAGCCTCTGGTTTGCGTCCATAACCCCCTTTTCAAAGGGGAGTTCCCCTAAAAACGTACAGTTTTTCTCGTCTAAGAGCCTTCTTATCTCACGGGTCACTTCAGGGAAGAGGTCTGCGCGGTTTATTATGCACGAGGCCTTTATGTGGAAGTGGTGGCAGACATCGAGCACCCTCTCAAGGTCGCTCAAGCCACTCAGGGTGGGCTCTGCAACCAGCAATGCGTGGTCTGCCCCTGATATACTGGATATTACTGGGCAGGCAATCCCTGGCGGACCGTCCACCAGGATATGGGAGGCCGCTCTCTCTTCAGCGAGTCTGCGCGCCTCTTCCTTGATTGCAAAGACGAGCTTGCCTGAGTTTTCCTCGCCAGGGAAGAGTTCTGCATAAACCAGCGGGCCAAAGCGGGTCTCAGACGAGAACCACTTTCCACAACGATTTTCTACTAATTCGATGGCATTTTGCGGGCAGAACCAGGCGCACACCCCGCAGCCCTCACACTCCACTGGATCGATCTCGAGGGATTCTCCATTAATGGCGCCGAATGCACATACATCGACGCAGACAAGGCACTGGGTACACTCTTGTCTGCTGATCTCAGGCCTTACACCCATAAAAAAGTCCTGTTCTCTCATGACTTTTGGAGAAAGGAGCATATAGAGATTGGAGGCGTCCACATCGCAGTCCGCCATGACAATTTTGTCCATCATTGTCGCAAGGGAGGCAGTTATCGTGGTCTTACCCGTACCCCCTTTTCCACTGAGTATGACTATCTCTCTTGGACCATTTTTGTTATCCGACACAAGACCTCCTCGATCTCAGGCATCCTTTTGGCAGCTTTAAATATGTCTCCACCCCTTGCATACTCCATGGAAAAGTCAGGAGAAAAGGGTATGCCCCCAAGGTATCTGTAACCTTCCTTTGCACACCACTCATGTATCAATGTATTTTCGTCGAGCACCTTGTTGGCAACAATGGCAAAGGTAAGCCCTAATCGTCTCACCACCTTTGTCAAGATGGCTGCATCGTGGAGGCCGAAGGGACTAGACTCTGCCACAATCACAACCAGATCGGCCCCCTTTATGCTGGTCACAACAGGGCACGAGGTCCCTGGTGGACAGTCTGTAACGGCCACCAAATTCGAAGAGGCCTCGCCCTCTTCTAGCACTGCCTTTATGAGTGGAGGGCTCATTGCCTCTCCTATCCTGAGAACCCCCTGAACGAGGTGAATCCTCGTCGCTCCATCCTCGTGTCTGCCAGCGTATACTTTACCTATACGCCTTGGGTCTTCTTTTATGGCACCAGATTCACACACCCTAAAACAGCCGTAACAGCCATGGCAGAGCTCTGGGAAGGTCATGGCAACTTTATTGCCCAAGACCGTAATGGCATTGAACCTACATATTTCGCTACATTTTCCACAAAAGGTGCACTTCGAGGTATCAACTTTGGGGGTGAAGATGTTGACTGTCTTTAATGGGGTAAGATGGACCTGGAAAAAGATGTGCCCATTGGGGGCCTCGCAGTCACAGTCGAGAAAGTCCACCTCCTGTCCACTCTCAAAAGAGAGATATTTAGCCAGGAGTACCGATATGCTCGTCTTGCCAGTACCACCCTTGCCGCTTGCAATGGCTATTCTCATGGAGACCCTCGGCTACCAGTGGCCGTTAGAGCTTGGAGCGCTGTCTGGTTGTATCTCTCCTGAGGCGATCCTTTTTATGGCCTCGCTTACACTGCCTTCAAGCCCTGAGTAGACCTTGATGCCTGCGGCAGAGAGTACTGAAAAGGCCTTTGGGCCAACAAAACCACTCCCCACTGCATCCACCCCAAGTTCCACCATCTTAGAGGCGGTCTTGATTCCAGCCCCATGGCCCATGTTAAATGCATCTATATTTTCAACCTTTTTTACTACTTCTCTTTTATCGATATCGACGAGCAGAAAATGACGTGCACGGCCAAACCTTGGGTCTATAACTGCACTCATGCCCTCATCGGGCGATATAACACTTATGGCGATCTTCATGGGATCTGGTTCTCCACCTATTTTTCAATCAGCCCTTACCACAACAAGACCCTGGGCCAGAGCACCCAGAAGCCTCGCCTACCCGTTCCCCACAACAGCCCCTATCTCCAGGGGAGGGAGTGGAAATCGTATGTCTCCCACTATAGCTGGCACTGGGAGAAGGGAGCTTTCTAAGTCTTACTGAACCACATACCTTGCACTGCCCAGGGTCCTCGCCTTGAAAGAGAAGGTACTCACATACTGTACCACAGTCACTGCACTCATATTCAAAGATCGGCATCAAACACCCCTATAGTCTCTTTATGTTAGTGCATTCAGTTCTTCATTTATCTGCTTGAGCTCTTCCTCCAAGACCTGTTTGCGCATTTTAAGGCGTTCTCTCCTAACTTGCGTATCTACTGACTCGGCGCCCCAGGGCCACTGGCAAAAGAGGCCCCTTCCTCCTAATCTCATACGTCCAAGGCCTTGAAAGAAAGAAGAGAAACGGCCCCTTTCTCTGGGACCTCCACGTCTACAAAGGCCCATGCCTCTGGGCCCCATGTTTTGAAAATTTGGGACTATGTTGTCTTGTCTGGGCATGTTTTTTGCTCCTCCTTTGCTGTAAAAATTAATTAATTCATTTTTCTATTTTTATTTTTAAATAATTAAATCTGGACATATATACTATAATTCCTGCATCACTCATTTCAAGCATGAAATCATCTGCGCCCAACTTTCGTCCCTATTTCTAAGATTGAGATGCTCCCTTTCCCCCAATGAAAAGCGATATTATAGTTGTTTCAACAGAGAGAAATGGGACAAGGTGTGAATAAATGGGCACAAGGGCTGACATAAGGTCCTTCACGGGCCATGAGCTAAAGGAATATCTTATTATGAAGGGCCACAGGCCATACCGGGGGGAACAGGTCTTTAGATGGCTCTGGACGCCCTATGTCCACTCTTTTGATGCCATGAGCAACCTCCCAAAACATTTACGAGAGGAGTTGAAGCAAGGCTTTCACTTGAAGTGCCTTGAGCCCATTAAGGTACAGGTTTCAAAGGATGGGACCAGAAAGATAGCCTCTCGACTTGAGGACAATGCCCTAATAGAGACTGTGATCATCCCAGAAGAAGGTCACCGTACAGTGTGTGTGTCCACCCAAGTGGGATGTGCCATGGGGTGCAGGTTTTGTAGGACGGCTCGCATGGGATTCATTAGAGACCTCACACCTTCAGAGATCGTGCTCCAGGTCCTTATGGCCATAGAGGAGTTGGGTGGCAAGAGGCAGGCCATCAGAAATATCGTATTTATGGGGATGGGAGAGCCGCTCATGAACTATGAAAACCTCTCAAAGGCCCTCCATATCCTACAAGACACCTCAGGCATGGACTTTTCAAAGCGGCGAATAACCGTGTCCACCTGTGGGATCATCCCTGGTATAGAGAGGCTCGGACAAGAACACCAGGTGGGGCTGGCCATAAGCCTCCACGCCCCTTCTTCAGAAAAGCGCTCTATGCTCATGCCAGTAAATAGACAATTTGATCTAAGAGACTTGATAGGGGTGTTGAGGCGCTACCCTTTAGCCAAGAGGCGGCGCATTACTATTGAATACTTAGTAATCCGAGGTGTGAATGACTCACCACAAGACGCACTGGAACTCTCTAGAATCCTTCAGGGCATCAGGGTGAAGGTCAATCTCATACCCTTTAATGAAGTGGAAGGGATACCATTTAAAGCGCCAGGACAAGAGGCCATTGAATCGTTTTGTAAGATTCTGGCTGAAAAGGGCTATACAGTGACGGTGAGAAAGAGCAAAGGGGCGGATATCGATGCCGCTTGTGGTCAGCTCTATGCCAAGATTAAAGATAATGAATCGCCTAGAGGATAGATTCAAAGGCGCGCCTAAGGAGTGTCAAGGGCCTTCCCAAGAGGGCATCCATCTCTCCCTCTAATGCGATGCCACTGGTGATCAAGCTTTCCCTGTACTCCTGGTCCAACTCTTCAAGCCGTGCCACGCCCAATTTGTCTCCCTGTTTTAGGAGTTCTAGAAGCCTTGAGGGCTGGAATTTTGTGTCATATTCATCTATTACCTCATAGAGCGATTTGCTGAATATGTCCTTTCGTACGAGCAGGTCCTTTAAGAACATGTCCATCAAGGGGCCAGGGTTCCAGCACTCCAAGGTGCGACACTCCAGGGGCCGATCCTCATAAATAGAGCACATCCCTTCTGCCTCTTCATAGAAAAGACACTCAAAAGAGTGGTTCTTCCCCTTGATCTTGATCATGTCTGTGTGTAGTTCTATTAGACGCAACTCAGTGGGGTGATACGCCAGCTCCCCCCTCCTGAATGTGACCAGGGAGGCCACACTGAGCCGCTGGTGGCGCACGAGGGATGCATCTTTAGTGTGGAGTGTGGGGCCACCTTTCTTACAGCAGGTGCCACATCTTTTGCATGTGATTTTAGTAGAAGACACAGGACCAATGGACATGAATATGGATACTAAGCCAAAAGACCCAGTTTTTGAAGGGCTCAATGAACTCTTTGAACAGGTGGACAGTGCATTTCACACCATAGGTGAGCGCCATCCCAGGGAATTTGCCTGTAAAAAGGGGTGTTCAGACTGTTGTTATGCCTTTTTTGACGTCTCCTACATAGAGGCGCTGGCCATCAAAAGGGCACTGGATGCCCTACCAAGACACCTTAGACGTGAGATAACAAAAGGTGCACAGAGGGCACAGAGGAAAATTGAGGGCCATAAAAGCACCAAGGACCCATCCAGGCTCCGTATAAGGTGTCCGCTTCTCTCAAAAGACAGGCGGTGTCTCCTCTATGGGGTAAGGCCTATTAACTGTAGGACGTATGGGGTGCCAACAGAGTTTGGGGGGAGTGCCCATGTGTGTCCCAAGAGCGGCTTTGAACTAGGCACGACCTACACAACCCTACACCTAGGCCCCATCCAGGAGAGGCTTTTGGAGCTCTCCCTGGCCATTGGTGGGGCATCAAAGGGTGTCATGCGCCTTACAATCCCACAGGTCGTGCTCACAAAAGGGGATATCTAATGCAACGAGAGCGCCTGCATCCTCTCCCCTTTATCACCTAAATGTCCAACATCTCTTCAATCCTTGCTATCCCTTCAGCAAGTATCCTGGCGCGTTCCAGGGCCTTTGTCTTCATGAAGATGGAGTGGGCGGTTTTATAGGCGTCTAGCGCCTTGTGTAACTCGCCCTGCCTCTGGTAGACGTCTCCAAGGCCCGTGAGGTAGTAGCCTGCCTTACCTGCATCGCCTGTGGATTCCGCTATCTCCAAGGCCCTCATGTAGTATGGGGCACACTTTTCATGGTCACCCTGACGCCTGTAGAGATCGATGATCTTTTCGATCAAGATTATCTCACTTATGGGATCGCCCTTTTTGTGGCATATGGTGAGTGCCCGCTGATAAAGGGGCAAGGCATTTCCAAGGTTTCCACGGAAGCAGTGGACATCCCCGAGCTTCTCACAACAATTGGCTATCCCCTTCTCATAAGACTCATCTTCAAATATGGACAAGGCCTCTTCGAGCTTTTCTATGGCATCGAGGCTCCTCCCCTGATTGGTGAGGACCTCACCCTCTTTAAATAGGCGCTCTCCCTCTTTGACCTTTTCGTTCAATTCTCTTTCATCCATCTTTGCCCCCTCATCTTCAATTTTGTTTATTGCCTCTTGGGCTAGCTCCCCTACATTTACGGTCTCATAGCCGTTTCGTGTAAAGAGTGGAAATTCAGCCTCGTCGCCAATGAGGCGCCTCAAAGAGTTAATACATTCCTTTGCCCCTACGAGCCCCAACACCCTGGCTGCGAGTCCCCTCACCTCTGGTAACTCAGAGGAAAGCATTTCGATTAACGGGAAAAAGGCCCTCTCTTTGACCCCTTGGGGATGGGCCTCTGCAATGCGAGAAAGTGCCCAAAGGACACTGGCCTGTGAGTCCTCAAAGCGCATGAGTGCCAAAAGTTCCCTAATAAATGGATCAAAGGTCTTGGGAATATTCCTGATGATCTCACCTGCTGCCTCAATGGCACCCCAATTCGTTGCAGCAGAGTCACTGGCAGAGTATAGGAGTCGTCTCAGGAATTCCCCCACAAAATTTGGGCGCCTTTTAAAGGCCGCCCTAGATGCCACGCCAATGGCCTCGATGGCACGCCACCTGATTGCTGGGTCAGGGGTATAGAGCAACTGTTGGAGTCGATTGAGTACCTTAGGGTCCTGGGAGGCCATGACGGCTATCTTGTCTAGATATTCAGGGTCGCCACCCTGGACCACTGCCTTCACCTCTCTCTTTGAATATTGCCTTGTAGGAGTAGACGGGCCGGGGTGTTGCGTGCTCCCTCCATCTTCTCTTTGATCCACAGGTGGGGTAGGGCCCTTAACCCCTTTGATCTCCTCTGAAAAGCTCAAAAAAAGGAGGACACCCCTCACTGTCCTCTCATCTTCAGTCCGACCCGCTGGATAGACCTTGTGGGTCTTTAGATCGTAGCGCTCTATGAGCCTTTCTTCATAGTCTTCGTCTGGGACGAGTTCCCACGCCAGGTCCCAATCAAAGCTGCACCCATAGCCAAGGGCCTCAGAGAAGGCTGCTCCAAGGTTGTGTCCTGTCACGTCATATACATAGACTGCGCCACACTGGCACCTTCCGTAAGCAAAGTCACCCAGCCGTTTGGGTTCAAGCTCTTTCGGGGCCTCTATGAGTTTGTGGCAAAAAGGGCACTTCGGTGGAAAAGGTGGGCTAACTGCCATTCAACTTCTCCAGGAAGTCAGGATGTACTGGATATCCAAGTTCCTTTGCCTTTTCAGCATGTTCTTTTGCCTCTTTTAACTTTCCTTTATAATATAAGGCCACTGCTAGGTTGTTGTGGGCAAGGCCAAATGTTGGCGCAAGGGACACGGCCTTTTGGGCCGCCTCTACTGCATCGTCATACTCTTCTAGTTCTACCAATACTGAGGCTAGGTTTGTCCAGGCAGGGACCATCTCTGGTTTTATGGCGAGTGCCTTCTTGAAATAATCACAGGCCTCTTGCCACTTTCCCATCTGCAAGTAGGCACTACCTATGTTGGCATATGCCTCTGCTGCCCTAGGGTAGATCTCTGCTGCCTTTTTGTTTTCCTCAATCCCCTCTTCCATGCGCCCCATTTGAAAGTAGAGGGTCCCTAGATTGATCCTCATCTCAAAGGAATTAGGATCGATCAAGAGCGCCTTTTTGAATGTGGCCACTGCATCATCCAGGCGTTCATTGCGCCAATACGCAAGGGCAAGCCTGTGGGCCGCAATGGCAGAATTTGGGTGGGATTTAAACTCCTCTTCTAGGTGGCGAAGGAGTTCCTGTTCTGTCTTTGACTTGTCTTTACCCATGAAGTTCTTCTCCTCTTTAATTGTGGAAATAGTTTACTTTGTGAAGGCCCGATGTTAATAACATAGATTGAAAAAAACTTCTATATCAATGTCTATTACCAGAATATGTACACAAGAGCGCCCAAGATCGAGATAGATGACGACCCCATCCACCTTGTGTGCAAGGTGTGTCATGGCAAGGCCAAGATAGTTGGCAGATGAGCCAATGCCCGAGTGGTCTGCACGGAGTGCGGCGCTGAATTCTCTAAGACCCACTACCTAGATGAGATAGAAGAGGCCAAAGAAAGACTGATTTTTTCCTGTCTTGACTGAATTTCAATTCAGTTCGGGCTTGACAAGAAATGCACAAGGAGATTATAAAGGATTCTACCTATAACAGAAATAAAAAATAGGGTACTTTTCCGAATGGTGATTCATTTTTGCCCGAGGCAAAAAGAGTGTCACCACCAGAGGAACAAAAATATCTAATATAAGGAGGGCAATGTAAATGGCGGATGTCAAAAAACATGACACCCCCATGGTCGACGATCTAAAAAGTGGGCCATGGCCGAGCTTTGCAGACGACATTGAACAAAAGGGCTTGAATGGAAAGCAGGCTTGTCTAGACCTTCTCGGGCAGCTCGAGCTTTCTTACAAACACAAAGAGACCCACTGGAAGCACGGCGGTATCGTGGGTGTCTTCGGTTACGGGGGAGGAGTTATTGGCCGCTATTCAGACAGTCCAGAACAGTTTCCAGCAATAGCACACTTCCACACTGTACGTGTCAACCAGCCAGCAAGTAAGTTTTACACAAGTGCCTTTTTGAGGAAGCTCTGTGAGATCTGGGATCACAGAGGAAGCGGTATGACCAACTTCCATGGGTCCACTGGTGACATGGTCCTTTTGGGTACCACCACTGACCAGTTGGAGCCAATCTTCTTTGATCTTACCCATCAGATGGGTGCTGATCTCGGTGGTTCAGGGTCAAACCTCCGTACACCTTCGTGCTGCGTGGGTAAGGCCAGGTGTGAATGGGCCTGTATCGATACCCAGGACATCTGCTACAATCTTACCATGACCTATCAGGACGAGCTTCACAGGCCTGCATTCCCCTACAAGTTTAAGTTTAAGGTCTCTGGTTGCCCCAACGATTGCGTGGCAGCTATTGCACGTTCTGACTGCGCCATCATTGGTACCTGGAGGGACGATATAAGGATCGACCAAGAGGCAGTAAAGGCATATGTAGGTGGTGAGCTCAAGCCCAATGCAGGGGCACATAGCGACCGCGACTGGGGTCCATTCGATATCCAGAAAGAAGTGATCGACCTCTGTCCTGCCAACTGTATGTGGATGGAGGATGGTGAACTCAAGATAGATAACCGTGAGTGTACCCGTTGTATGCACTGCATCAACGTCATGCCAGAGGCCCTTCGTCCAGGGACCGACACAGGCGCAACCATCCTTGTAGGCGCCAAGGCCCCGATCTTAGAAGGTGCTCAGCTCGCTACACTGGCCATCCCATTCATCAAGTTGAATAAGGACGACGACTACGAAAACCTCAAAGACTTTGTAGACAAGTGCTGGGATTGGTGGATGGAAGAGGGCAAGAACAGGGAGCGTTTCGGCGAACTCATCCAGCGTCAGAGCCTCCAGGAGTTCATTAGAAGGGCAGAGCTCAAGCCCATCCCACAGATGGTCAAAGAGCCAAGGTCCAACCCATACGTATTCTGGAGTGAGGACGAGGTACCTGGTGGCTGGAAGCGTGACGTAAAAGAGTTCCGTGCACGCCACGCAGCATAGTGTAAGAGAAAATACCGAGGAGGTGACATAAATGGACAACACCAACATTGCAGAACTTCTTGCAAAGCCATATGATCCAGAGCTTGCGGAAAAGCTCTATGATCCCAAGAAACCCATGGAGAACCGTATTACCGATATCGGGCCTCCACACTATGAGCAGTTCTTCCCACCCATCATCAAGAAGAACTATGGGAAGTGGAAGAGCCATGAGATCATTCAACCAGGAGTGATAAAGTATGTTAGCGAGACAGGAGATGTCTGCTACGCGGTCCGCTGCGGCTCTGCCCGTCTCATCACCACAGACACCATTCGCGAGATCTGTGAGATTGCAGATAAATACTGCGAAGGCTATGTCCGCTGGACCACCCGTAACAATGTGGAATTTCACGTTACCGACGAAGAGACCTTGAAGGCCCTCCTCGATGACCTCAAGGGCAGGAAATACCCCGGTGGCTCCTACAAGTTCCCTGTAGGTGGCACAGGTGCAGGTATTACCAACATAGTCCACACCCAGGGTTGGGTCCATTGCCATACACCAGCTATCGATGCCTCTGGTGTGGTAAAGGCCGTCATGGACGAACTCTTTGACTATTTCGGTAGCCACAAGCTCCCTGCACAGGTGAGGATCGCCTTGGCATGCTGCCTCAACATGTGCGGTGCTGTGCACTGCTCAGATATCGCTATACTTGGAATCCACAGGAAGCCGCCACTAGTGGAGGATGAGCGTATCACCGGTGTCTGTGAGATCCCATTGGCAGTGGCTGCATGTCCACTTGGGGCCATCAAGCCTGCTACCGTGGAGATTAATGGCGAAAAGAAAAAGACCGTCAGAGTGAATGAGAATAGGTGTATGTTCTGTGGTAACTGCTACACCATGTGTCCGGCCATGCCACTTGCAGACGGAGAGGGTGATGGTATTGCCATACTAGTGGGTGGTAAGATCTCCAACCGTCTGAGTGCACCCAAGTTCTCCAAGCTCGTGATCCCATATATCCCCAATGAGCCACCACGTTGGCCCTCTGCAGTCAAGGCTGTAAAGAACATCCTCGAGAAATACGCTGAGGGTGCCAACAAGTATGAGCGTGTAGGCGAATGGGCAGAGAGGATTGGTTGGGAGCGCTTCTTTGAGGTCTGCGACATCCCATTCACCGAAAAGTCCATAGACGACTACAGGCTCGCCTATGATACCTATCGCACAACCACACAGTTTAAGTGGACTGTGCACACTGATTAATTAGTATAAAGGAGAAAGACTATGGCAGTCGACAAGGAAGAACTCAAACAAAAGATCTTGGAATTTGCCACAAAAAAGGCAGCACACAAGTCCAAGATGTACATAAAGGACCTCTACAAGGCAGACCCCAACGCCTCACCAAGAGAGGTCAAGAAGGCAGCCAATGAGTTGGTGAAAGAGGGGAAGCTTGAGTACTTTTCCTCAGGCTCAACTGTTATGTATGGCGTGCCTGGCTTTGGTAAAGGCGTTGAAGAGGCCTTTGAGGAAGAGTAAAACCTACCTAATTAGGCTATATGCATGAGTAACAGGGCCCGTAGAGCTATTCTACGGGCCTTTCTTTTTTGCCTTTAATCTTGTATGATTTTTTCTTCTTAATTCCCCCCTTCTTTCTCATTGTCCTAAAATAAATCTTGTTGTAGTTTCATGCCTCCATGGGTGAGAAGCGTATAGATATTGATGAGATACTTGGAGGGGTGCGTGGCCCAGGCCGCTACATTGGGCATGAGGTAAACTGCCGTCAGAAGTCGTGGGAGGACGCTATTCTTCGCACCTGTCTTGTGTTCCCTGATCTCTATGAGATTGGGATGAGCCATCTCGGGCTTCATATTTTATATCACATTATAAATGGTCTCGATTGGGCCCTGGCTGATCGTGCATATTGTCCTGCGCCAGACCTTGAAGAGGCCCTTCTAAAACATGGTCGACCTCTTTGGGGGCTTGAGTCAAGAAGGCCCCTTCGTGACTTTGACGTTCTTGGGATAACGCTACCCTATGAACTCGGTTTTCCAAATATTTTTACCATATTAAACCTGTCGCACATCCCATTTAGCTCAAGCAGGCGTCTCCACCTAGACGACTATCCCATCCTCCTGGGAGGAGGAAGTTCCGCCTTTAACCCCGAGCCAGTGGCAGAGATCTTTGACGCCATACTAATTGGAGATGGGGAAGAGGCGATCATAGAGATTCTTAGTGCCATTAAAGAGTGGAAGGCAGGCTCGCGGCGCCCAAAAGAGGATCTCCTCTATACTCTCTCCAAAATTGACGGGGTATATGTCCCTATGTTTTATAGGCCTATCTATGAGGGGAAGAAAGGCCGTTTCCTAGGGATTGAACCGGCAGCAGGTGTAAAAGAGGTTATAAGGAGGCGCTTTCTCTCAGACCTGGAAAATGCACCAAAACCCTCCCCCCCTCTTGTGCCGCATTACAGGATTGTCCATGATAGGCTTGGGGTGGAGATCGCACGTGGTTGTACCAGGGGGTGCAGGTTCTGTCAGGCAGGGACCATCTATAGACCCGTTAGGGAACGCAGTCCAGGGACTATCAAGGCCTATGTGGATCAGGCCATATGCACTACTGGCTTTGACGAAGTGTCTTTGTTATCCCTGAGTACTGGTGAATACTCTAGGCTTGAGGAGCTCATAACCTGTCTGATGCACTCTCTAAGGCAACGTTATGTGGCACTATCCTTACCCTCACTCCGTGTCGGTACTCTCACAGCACAGATCATGGAAGAGATAAAGAGTGTGCGAAAGACAGGGTTTACCATGGCACCTGAGGCTGGGTCTGAGCGCCTGCGGCGTCTAATAAATAAGGGGATTACCGAAGCGGACTTATTAGATACTGCTAAAAAGGCATATGAAGCAGGTTGGCTCAACATGAAACTCTATTTCATGGTGGGCCTGCCTGGAGAAGAGGCAGCAGATGTAGAGGCCATCATTGCCCTTGCAGAGAAGGTGAGGAGATTTACCAAGAGGCGGGGCCAGGTAACTGTGAGCGTTGGAACATTTGTACCAAAGCCCCATACGCCATTTCAGTGGGAGCCCCAGATTGGGATAGATGAGTCCCGGAGGCGTATTGGTCTTTTGAAGAAGGCCAGAAAGAGACGCGGCATTAAATTGAAGTGGCATGAGCCACGCATGAGCTTTCTTGAAGGAGTCTTCTCTAGAGGAGATAGGCGGCTATTTGACCTCCTAATCTGTGCGTGGAAGAAAGGCGCAAGGCTTACTGGTTGGTCAGACTACTTCTCCCTAACCCCCTTTATTGAGGCTGCTAAAGAACTAGATATCGAATTGACAGACTATCTCAGGGCCATCCCAGAGGACGCCCCTCTTCCATGGGATCACATCGACACAGGGGTCAAAAAGGGCTATCTCCTAGAAGAGCGGGCCAGGGCCTATGCACTTGAGAGGACTGAAGACTGCCGAATGGGACGGTGTCAGGGGTGCGGTGTCTGCGATTTTAA
>WGBU01000188.1 GCA_015494155.1 Deltaproteobacteria bacterium
GGGTATTTCTTGAGTGCATGAAGTTTGACTCCCATTGGATGCCCCCTTTGATGGGTTCTGGCATGTGGCGGGAAGAGACCAAAAAATTACAGTATTTAGCGAATCCGTTTCCGCCTCTTCCAAAAAGGTTGCCACAAAAGTTGCCACAACCATTCTGGTTTTTTGTGCATGTTGCTTCATCATTATGCACCTATGGTAAGGGCATAACTTACTGAAGTCAAGAGATTTTTTCTGCACCATTCATCATTGTGCATTGTTAAATGTATTGGCAAAAAACGGATTTCTAATCCTGGTGTCGCACGTTCGAATCGTGCCGGGGGCACCATCCACCTCAATCCTCAAGGGTCGATGTATCTCCTATCTCAAGTCCCAATTCCTGGGCACGCAAAAGCCGCCTCATGATCTTACCTGATCGCGTCTTGGGCAGTTTGTCTACAAATTCCACAAACTTCGGGGTGGCGATTGGCCCCAACTCGTGGCGCACGTGCTGTATGATGGTCTTTCGTAGCCCCTCTGATGGGCTCTTGTCTGCTCTCAAGACCACAAATACCTTTATGGCTTCACCCTTGACCTCGTCTGGAATCCCAATGGCTGCGGCTTCGGCAACGGCAGGGTGGCTCACAAGGGCATTTTCAATGTCGGCTGTACCGATCCTATGGCCTGCCACGTTGAGCACATCGTCGGTCCTGCCAAGTACCGAGAAATAGCCCTCTTCGTCGCACACTGCCACATCACCTGTGAAGTAGCAGTTTGGGATCACATTCCACACCTCTTTGTACCGTTCTGGGTCGCCATAAATCGTGCGCATCATATAGGGCAGTGGCTGGCGCAACACAAGGTTTCCGCCCTGCCCTGCTGGGACCGGGTCTCCCTTGTCATCTACTACATCTGCCACCACACCTGGCATTGGTTTACCCGCCCTCCCTGGTTTGTTGGGCATGGAGGGCATAGTGCCCAGGATGGGGGATGCCACCTCAGTCTGCCAGAAGTTGTCGATGCAGTGACCGTTATCCTCCAAGATCACCTTTTGGGCAAAGCTCCATGCCTCTGGATTGAGTGGCTCACCAGCCGAGGCCAGTATCCTCAAGGTAGAACGATCATATTTTTTGATGTGTTCCTCTCCAAACCGCATGAACATCCTTATGGCAGTTGGGGCTGTGAACATCACTGAGACACCATATTTTTGAACCATCTCCCATACTACGCCTGGATGGGGATAGTCTGGCGCCCCCTCCCTCACGAGCACTGTAGCACCGGCACAGAGGGGGCCATACACTATATAGGAATGGCCTACGATCCAACCAATGTCCGAGGTGGACCAGTAGACATCCTTGTCCTTTACGTCAAAGAATGCCTTTGTGAGATAGTATGTCCCCACCATGAATCCGCCATGTACATGCACCACACCCTTGGGCTTTCCAGTGGTCCCAGAGGTATAAAGTATGAATAACGGGTCTTCAGAGTCCATGATCTCTGGCTTACAGTGGTGTGAGTGATTGCGAAGCAGTTCCCAAAAGTCCTCTTCCCATTCGTTGAGCTCAATCTTGGGCTCTTGCCTCCTCAAGACTATGATGTTCTCCACAAAGTCGAGGTCCTTCACTGCCTCATCCACAGTGGCCTTCAGTCTTACCACCTTGCCCCGCCTGTAGCCTATGTCAGCGCAGATCACCATCTTTGCCTTTGAGTCCAGTATCCTGGACATGAGGGCTCCAGCACCCATGCCTGCATAGACCACAGAGTGTATTGCACCAATCCGTGCGCAGGCCAGCATGGCGATGATCCCCTCAATGGTAAGTGGCATATAGATCACTACCCTATCACCCTTCTTGATGCCCTTTGACTTGAGGGCATTGGCGAACTGGTTCACTCTGTCTCGCAACTGGCCATAGGTCGCCACCTGCTCTTCGCCATCCTCTGAAAGCCAGATTATAGCCACCTTGTTTCTCCGCCATGAATCTGCATGACGGTCTAAGGCGTTCACTGTGATGTTGGTCTTTCCCCCAACAAACCACTTGTGATTGGGTAGATCGATCTCTCTCACCCTCTCCCACGGCTCGAACCAGATGAGTTCATTGGCAATTTGGCCCCAAAAACCCTCTGGATCGCGTATAGAATATGCATAGACAGACTCGTAGTCCTTTATGAAGGCCTCATCTATAACCCGCTTGGGTGGTATTACCTTCTCCTTTATCTGGGTAAGTGCCTCTATCTCCTGGGTGTAGTTCTTGGCCATATATAAAGCCCTCCTATGCTTACTGCGAATTGAAATGACTATTTGCTTAACCTCAAAAGGTAAAATAGGCAAGGGAATGTTATCTAAGGAATGCCTTAGGTATTATTTAAGGGCATCTATCTCTTGACAAACACCATCCCCTTGGGAATAATGCGTCCACGCTCAGGCCGGGATAGCTCAGTCGGTAGAGCAGTGGACTGAAAATCCACGTGTCCCCCGTTCGATTCGGGGTCCCGGCACCAGGAAATTAAGGCGCCTACAGACTTATGTAGGCGCTTTTTTCTTACCCTTCCAATAAATCCACTAATTATGCCTCTTGTTCTAGACCCATTCCATAGTGTCTAGGAGCTCGAGGGTGCGGTATGGCCTAGTATGGGCTGGACTATTTCCAATTTTTGTAGCTTATTGAAGATATCGTATGAAGGTGCTTAAAAAAATCCATAGGTTCGTCCAGA
>WGBU01000189.1 GCA_015494155.1 Deltaproteobacteria bacterium
GTGGCCCTCTTTACTGTGGATCTCGCCACAGGAAGTGTCTATGTGCCCATTGGGGATGTGGTCAGTGCCCTGTTGGGAGAGAAGGTTTCCTCTAAAGGCCTTAAAGACATAGTCCTTATCTTCAGGCTCCCCAAGGCGCTTACGGCCCTTGCGGGAGGTGCAGCACTTTCCACCAGTGGCCTCATGTTACAGACACTTTTTAGAAACCCACTTGCAGGCCCTTCCATCCTTGGGATCACATCTGGGGCAAGCCTTGGTGTTGCACTGGTGATACTTGGGGCAGGCTGCGGGCTTGGTGGTGCTGGATTTCTTGGAGATCTTGGCCTTGGTGGAAACCTCCTACTCATTGCCTCCTCGGCCCTTGGGGCAGCAGTGGTCATGTTCATGGTCCTGATACTCGCTAGCCGCGTAAGGAACATCATGACAGTCTTGATCGTTGGTATCCTTGGAAGCTTTGCCATAAGCAGTGTAGTGAGCGTACTCGTACACTTTAGCAGGCCAGAGATGGTCCAGGCCTATCTTGCATGGACCTTTGGGAGCTTTGCATCAGTCACATGGGACCAGCTCAAGGTCTTTTTTCCCCTCACAGTGACACTTGTGGCCACTTCCACCCTCATGGGAAAGCCACTCAATGTACTACTTCTTGGGGAGGACTACTCCCGCAGCATGGGGCTTGATCCCTGGAAGATCCAGATGCTAGTCCTTGGGATTACAGCAATTTTGGTGGGGTGTGTCACGGCGTTCTGCGGTCCCATTGGGTTTATCGGAATTGCCGTTCCACACCTTGCTCGGGCACTGCTGGGCACCTCAGACCACCGCATCCTCCTTGCGGCAAATGCCCTATTGGGCTCTTCCACTGCGCTACTGGCAGACCTCGTTGCCCAGTTGCCTGGATACAGGGCCATCTTACCCATGAATGCCGTGACCGCCCTTTTGGGTAGCCCAGTAATCATATGGTTCATCCTAAAGCGAAGCAGGAAGGGAAGTGGCCCATTTGTATAGTGGATCAGGCAGGCTCTCGACTGTGATCTTGTGTGTCACCACAAGGTGCAATCTATCGTGCAGATATTGTTACATGGAGTGCAGGCCAGATGGGGAAGATATGGGAGCAGAGGTCCTTTCTAGCTCTATAAAACTCATCTCCCTACATCAGCCCCAAAGGGTTCAGATCACCGGAGGAGAGCCCCTCCTCTACAAAGGACTGAGGAAGGCTGTGGTCGAAATATCAAGGGCCTCCCCCACAAGCATTATATCCATCCAGACAAATGGCACCCTCATAAATAGGGAATGGGCACAATTTTTCAAGAAATTTCACGTAGATTTGGGTATTAGCATTGATGGCACACCAGAGGTGAACGATAAGATCAGGGGTAAGAGCGAGAGGATATTTAAAAATTTGGGCCTTCTCAAGGAAGAGGGGGTCCCCTTTGGGGTTACAGTGGTGGTTACAAGTGTGAACTGTCTCGATATGCACAGGTTGAGCCTTCTACTGGGTGCCTTTCCAAACTTTTTAGGACTTGGGCTAGACTTTCTCACAAGGCGCGGAAGAGCCCTGTGTGAAAGGGGGCTCTTTCCAGATGAAGCCACTCTAAAGGATGGCCTTGAGATGCTACTAGATTCAATCCGATTTATGGGGGCACAGGGCCGAAATATCTACTGGAGAGAGCTTAAAAGGTTCTCCTCCAAGGGTCAAAGTGGCTCCTTTTGTCACATGGAGGCAAATAGCGCACTTTCTATCCACCCAAATGGATGCCTCTATCCATGTGGACATCTACTTGGAGATGATAGGTTCTTTATCGAAAAGATCAATGACTTTCTAGGAAAGCGCATATTGCCGCCATATCCCATTAGCTTGAGATCAAAGGATATTTTAAGAGAATGCACCAATTGCGAAATAAGACATTTTTGCCCAGGAGATTGCCCTGCACGTACCTTTTATAACCGCATAGGAAGTGCAGACCTTGGCACAACTGCTACATGTATTCTAGGCCGAATTTTTTTAAAATCTACATCTCTTGGAAGTTAGCCGGAATGAACTATTTTGATTCTTTCAACAGGATGTCATGGGTTCCAATGGTCCTAAAAATGAGCGTAGACCCTGTAACTTGGAAGGTGAATCGATATTTCATGGTGACAGACCCTTCCCACCTGTCACTTGTTCCCTGTATCCTTTTTATTCTAAGTGAGGGATGAGCCATGTCCTTTAAGAGAAGCTCCAATTTCCGGCTAAAGGCCTTTTGAATGTTTTTGGGGAGCTTGTTGTAATTTTTCCTGAATGTATTTGTAAACCGGTATTTCTCTATTTCTTTAACCATTTCAGGCCTTGTTCAGCGGTCTCAAATTCTGGTGAAAGCTGCTCTTTCTCGATCTCTTCATCAGCACGGGCTTCCATTTTCTGCCACTCCCTGGTCCAGTACCAGCCCTGGGAGGGGTCTATGAGCTTTCTTGGTTTTAGCACGATGTTTCTTTCCTCAACATCCACTTCCACATAGTCTCCCTTTTCAATTCCAAGCATGGCCATAATTTTCTTAGGGATGCGGATTTGCCCCTGGGGGCTAATTTTCATTATTGTTGCCATAGCATTCTCCTTAAACAATTAAACTTTTAAACTAATCTAAAGCGTGAGCAATTATAGATCAAGCCCAAAATTCTCCCTTCAGTCTAAATTGCGGGTTGCAACAGTGTTTCTATTTGTCATCTGCCAACTCATAGGGAGCGGCCCAGTAGGATAGAGTACTATTCAGTAACACTTTTTTGAAAATCTTGACACAAAATTTTCTGACTGTATATTGTGCTATCTTTTTTGAAATAGTGTTACAGGAGGGTTGTTCGATGAATTTACTTTTGTTCTATCTCTTCTTGTTGTTAATGGCTTACGGTCCCTGGCAGGATTTTGCCCTGGCCCAGGGGAATATCTACAAACTTCCAGAAGTGGTTGTAACGGCAACGAAAACCGTGCACACCATAGAAGACAGTCCCGTGGAGACGACTGTCATATCGCAAGAGGACATCGAGAATTCAAGTGCCCTCACTGTGAGTGACCTTCTCCGATACACCCCTGGCTTTTTCATAAGGTCTGAAAATATCCCCGGGATTTCAGGATGGCGTTCCAAATTGAGGGGGCTTGATTTCAACAGTGGCTATGGCCTGATCCTCGTTGATGGCCAGAGGATAAAGGGCGGAGGCATGGGAGAGTATGGCTATGGTCTTAACCAGGTGCCCTTAGAGCTAATCGACCACATTGAAATCGTCAAAGGCCCGGGCTCTGTCCTTTACGGTAGCGATGCAATGGCAGGGGTTGTGAATATCATTACCAAGCCTGTCCCTGAAAGGCCGCATCTGGGCCTATATACACTTTTAGGGTCCCATGATGCCAAGGTCTTCGACATCACGGCAGGAACTCCTCTCCTGGATAAGCGAGCGGGTATCCTCCTAAATATCGACAGAGAAGAATCTGACAGGGCCAAGTATGGTGCCAGGGAAGATGATTACGAAAGAAATCATATTTTTTCGAAAATTGAATATTCACTTACAAATTGGCTAAAAATCAATTTTGCATACAAGTGGGAAGAACGGGATAGGGAATATGCCGATGAAAGAAAGACCCGCATTTCTCCGACAATATCATTGGACATGCCTAAAGGAGGGCGTTTCAAAGTTAGCGGATATCTATATGATTGGGATTTTCACCATTTCACTCCAGGTTACACAGAGCGTAAGGGAGACATGTATTACAGGCAATTGGAAGGGCTCTATACACAACCCATTGGTGATATCCACTTGCTCAGTATAGGTGGGGAATATCTCGAAGAAGAACTCGATTACAATCTTGCCAAAAAAACCATAGATACAAAGAGCTTGTTTTTTCAGGATGAGATAAGAATGGAAGCTTTTCAACATCTTTTGTCCTTTTCCCTCGGTGGAAGGGTTGATGACCATTCAGTTTTTGGCAGTGAATTTAGCCCGCGCCTTGCCGCAATGTTGACCCTCGATTCATCGAGCAGGTTAAGACTCATGGTTGGACGCGCCTTTAAAAGTCCGACAATAAGGCAGCTTTACTATAAGGTACCCTTTAGACATGGAAGCTATTGGTATAAATCCAATCCTGACCTCAATCCCGAATATTCATGGGGATATTCTGTAAACCTGGAAAAGAGGTTCTTTAAAAAACATTTCTTTTCCATGAGTCTCTTTAGAAATGACATCGACGACATGGTGGCGCGGGTGGAAACAGATGATGAGATAGATGGTCTGCCCGTTGTGTCCTATGAAAACATCAATAAGGCCTATACACAGGGTATTGAACTCAATCTTAGCCTGGCCCTTTTTGAAAAGGCAACTCTATCAATCGATTACACATTCTTAGATACCGAGGACAAGGAAACCCATAAAGACCTAACATATTCCCCCAAAAACACCCTTGCCCTGAGACTTGGATACCACATCGACAACATTGGGCTGAGGCTTTTCATCGGCACCCAGTTCATGGATAAGATGTATAAGGACAGGGAGAATAAAAAAGAAATCAATAGCTATTGGCTTACCGAAGCAAAAATTATCGAGGACATCAATTCCCGCGTTAGTCTCGCCCTAGAATTAGACAATCTATTCGATAGTAATTATGGAGAACCGGAAAGGGATTGGTTGGGGCGTACAATATTTTTTAGTGTAAAAATAAATATTTAAACTTGGAGGTGTACTATGAGATTTAAGGGTATCATTATTGTTTCATGTATATTCTTTTTTGTTTCTCTTATGCTGCCCAATGTTTCTGGGGCCCATTTTTTGTGGATCAATCCCAGGGCTTATCAGATGAATAGCGGTCAAAGTTTTTATTTTACACTTGGTTTTGGGCACCTTTTTCCAGGGGCTGGCGGCGATTTCTTGCCTAACGATCGAGTGCAGAAATTCTATTTCATCGATCCTGCTGGGAAGAGGGGAGATATAATCATGGACAAATATCAGATTCTCTTTAGAAGCAGCGAAATACAAACTAAAAGCGGGACCTATATGGTATTTGCAGAGAGAAAAGGCGGTTTTTACACCAAAACCGTAGAGGGTTTCAGATTGAAGTCAAAAGAAGGACTCTCCGATGTCCTTTTTTGTAAATATTCGAGAATGTATGCAAAATCTCTGGTAAATGTTGAAAAGCCAGAAGGGCTCACATACGAAAAAAGGGTTGGAGCAGAACTCGAAATCATTCCATTGAAAAACCCCGGACTTTTGAAGGTGGGCGAATACCTTCCGGTAACGGTATTGCTCAGGGGTAAGCCATTTAAGAAGCAGAAATTATATGCAACATATGAAGGATTTTCTACCAGCAACTTACCTGCCTTCTCCTATGTAACCAAAACAGATTCCCATGGCAAGGCACTGATAAGACTGGATAAAAGAGGAGTCTGGTTGATAATGGCTCGCTTTGAGGAACCTTTTGAACAAAAGGATAAGTGCGATTATTTCTCTTTGGTTAGCACCCTGACTTTTGAAATTAGATAACACCTTAACTACAAGAGTACGAAAAAATGTATAGCATCAGATTTCTACTGAAAGCTCTTTGTATAATTGTCTTTGTTCATTGGGCATCGGTAGTACTTGCTCATGGAGTTATGGGTAAAATCGGAAGGGGTGGTATCTTGATAGAGGCAATGTATGACACCGCCGAACCTATGAACTATGCCAGGGTAAGAGTCACCCCTCCAAATTCGAAAAAGGCCTTTCAGGTCGGTAATACCGATAGAAATGGACGCTTCTGCTTTCTTCCCGATAGCGTTGGCAAATGGGACATTGAGGTAAGCGATGGCATGGGCCATAGACTGAAAATGACTGTACCAGTTGATGAACGATTGCAAATTGCTCCATTGGATGGACCTAGAGGGCCAACAAGCCGCGTTCGCTACTTTGAAAGGGCCTTGACAGGGATTTCTATAATATTTGGTTTTACTGGCGTGTTCCTTTGGTGGAGGACAAGAAGGAGGGACCATAATTATTCTTCATTGAGTTGACGTCATAGTGAGGTCATGCTAAATGAAATTAGCTTTTTACCTCAGGTGCCCTGCACGAGTTCGTGTGGGGATAATCGGGAAGTCCGGTGAAAATCCGGCGCTGGCCCGCAACCGTGAGTAGGGACGAAAGCTGCAAATAGGCCACTGTTACGTAACAGGCGTAATGGGAAGGCGCAGTGAGTAGGATGATCTACGAGCCGGGAGACCGGCCTGGGGGAGTAACGGGGTACATGGACTTCGGCGCAAGTCCATGAAGACTGCACACCTTCTCAAAGGGCAATCCTCGTCAAACTCCTCCAAAAAGCGGCCACATTTAGCAAGGCCTGCGTATTTTAAAAATGTGACATAGGAATCTATCTATGGCAGATGCCCAGCCTCCTATACTTCTTAGTGTATTTGGGAGTACAAGGTCGAAAACGCCTTACGAGAAACTCCACAGTGCTGTAAAAAAGCGCTTTCCAGGCCACCCAACTGCCATCTCGTATACATCCAGGATGGTCAGGGAGATTGAAATAAAAAAGGAGAACGCCCCTGGTGTCCCTCCCCTCCCGGGCCAGGCCCTTGCTTCATTTCATGAAGAGGGTCATGACCATGCAGTGGTGCAATCAGTGCACCTTGTGGCAGGCCACGAATTCTACAGGATGTTAGACGAGGTGTTAGATGGCCCTTTACGTGTTAGCATAGGCCTTCCACTCCTTTGGTCCCACGAAGACTACCACAAGGTTGCCCAGGGATTAATGGAGGAATTTTCTCACTTTGGAGAGGGGCAGGCCATTTGCTTTATAGGTCATGGCACAGACCACGCAGCATGGAGTGCATACCCGGCCCTTCAAATGATCATGAGAGATCTCGGTTTTAAAAATGCATTTATTGGGGTGATAGAAGGGGAACCTGGGATCGACTATGTAACTGAGAAAGTTCGGGAATCTGGTTATAAGAAGGTGCTCCTCGTACCCCTTATGCTCGTCTGCGGTGTCCACGTAATGGAAGACATCTTGGGAAATGGTTCTGATGATGAGTCATGGAAGGAACGATTTGACTGCCTAGGAATTGAGGCTGAAGTCATGACGAAAGGTCTCTTAGAGCTCGATGCCATACAGGAGATCTTTCTTGGCCATATTGAGGATGCATTGGATCTCATTCCAATAGGGAAGAAGTGATCAGGGCTATGGATGCTACACACATATATGATCTTTTGACAAAGGGAGGGCCACTTGTATGGCCAATTATAGGCTGCTCTATACTAGGGCTAGCCATCTTCTTTGAGAGGTTCTATTTCATTTCGCGGCTTAGGAGGATGGATAGGTATGTCCTTAAGATATTGGAAGGTGGCAAGCTCCCGACGCCGGATGCGATGGTGAGACAGGGCAGCCCACAAAGGAATGGCCCATTTGCAAACATGTTTCTGGATGCGCTTAAAATGGACCCAAGAGATAGAAAGGGCCTTGAGACCATTTTCGACTACCATATAGATGCCACCATCTCCATGGCCTCTCGCGGGCTCGACATGCTGGCGACCCTTGCGGCAATAAGCCCACTCCTAGGGCTCTTGGGCACGGTAACCGGCCTTATAAAGGCATTTATGGTCATAGAGAAGGCGGGTGGCCAGGTAAATGCTCACAGCCTCGCTGGCGGTATTTGGGAGGCAATGCTCACCACAGCCGTGGGGTTGAGCGTGGCAATACCACTTATGGTATGCCACAAGATACTAACTGCACGGATAAGTGGACTTGAAGATGACCTACAGCACACGGCCTTCACCTATATGATGGCACTGGGGCATGACCAAACAGAGGAGGCAACCCCATGAGAAGGCGCAGGGGGCGAGTCTTAAGGGCTACCCAGAGCGTATCCATCCCCATAACACCTCTCATAGACATCGTATTCCTCCTGCTAATCTACTTTATGCTGGCCAGTAACTTTATTGAAGAACAGCAGTTTGTAGTGGATCTACCACGGAGTTCCAAGGGAGATACCAGGACCAAGGGGCCGATAGTGGTAACACTTAAGAGGAATGGGGGTCTCTTTATTGATGGGAAAGAGGCTAGTGAAACTGATCTCCGAAAACGCCTAAAGCAGCTCTCGCCCAGGGCCAAACAAGAAGGTCTTGAAGTTAGGGCAGAACAGGATGTGGCTGTTCGGAGAGTGGTTAAGGTCATGGACATGGCCAAGGAAGCGGGTGTTAAAAAGGTGATGATCACAACCCAAAAGGACACTTCCTGACTTTGATAGATTAGGATCAATGTATAAATCGGGCATAAAGGCCAGGTTCTTCCTTTTCATATTGGTTTCATTTGCGATACACGTCCTTTTCATGTCCATTTCCTTTGACAAAAGACCAGAGGAGAAGAGCCCCCATCGAATCGAGATTGTCCTCGGAGGAAGGGCCTTTGCAATAGAGTCAAACTCCCCCAAGAAAGATGGAAAAAAGGAGAAAAAGGAGAAACGGGAAAACAAGAAGACGAAGAAAAGGGCTCGACCCAAAAGGACAAAACTTAAGGTGTCGAAAAGAGTCACCAAGAAGACCTATGTCAAAAAGGTCCTTCTAAAAAGGCACCCTCCTAATAAAAGGGCAATCGAGAAACCAGTTACTCTAAATAAAAGGCCAGAAGATAAGAAAAAAAAGAAGGAAAACAAGCCAGAAAAGAGGCCAAAACAAAAGACAAAAACCCCAGAAGAGAATACCAAAAGGTCTCCTGCACCGTCTAAAAGACGCCCTGGCACTTTAAAAAAGATGGACCGTGCCGGGGCAACCATCAGCCAAAAGGGCCTTAGGGACTATCTCAGCAAGGTACGGGCCATAATCGAACAGCACAAGTTTTACCCATACAATGCACGCATTTTTGGTAGAGAGGGGGAGGTAATGGTCTCATTCCTCATAGGAAGTGATGGGACCATATCGGATGTCTCAATCATAAGGCCTTCTAGATATAAAGACCTCAACAGGGCAACAATCAAAACACTTAAAAGGTCAAGCCCACTCCCTCCCCCGCCAAAGACGCTCTCGCCTCCCTTAAAGGTAGAGACCACACTCAGGTTTGAGATCCGGTGAGCAGACCCCTAAAGGAGTTCTATGGGATGGCACACCTTGTAGCCATCTTTGTCACGTGTACCCATCTTCCACTGTAAGAGGCAGCCTGAACAGTTGGTGACGACTATGGTCTCCTTTGGGCCTGACTGTCTAAGCCGAGCCAATGCCCCCTCGAATATGCCTGCTGAGACCGAAGAAAACCGGCTGGCAAAGCCACCGCCTTGACCACAACATGCATCAACGGTCTCCTCTATGGCCCAGTTTAGCTCACGGGCCATACCCTTTAGGTCGAGACCACTAGTCTCTCCACCGTGTCTCTCATGGCAGGGGATGTGTAGAGAGACTCCCCTTACATTAGGGGCATTTCTTGGGCCTTTTTTTACAAGAAACTCCCCCATGGACACCAAATTTCTTGAAACAGCCACTGCACGTCTCCAGAGACTACTTCCCTCATCAAAGAGCCTTGGCCAAACGTTCTTAATCGTATAGGCACAGCTTGAACAGAGGGTGAGAATGGGTGAATCTTCCATTTGGGAGAGTGAGTCGAGGTTCTTTTTCACCAGGTCCCGTGCAAGATCGGTTAGACCACTGGACCATGCAGGGAGGCCACAACACGTCTGACCAGGGGGCACAAAGAGGCTGTCGCCAAAGAGCCTTTTGGCCTTCATGGGTATTTCAGGGAAGAGGTAGTTTTGACAACACCCTACGAAAAAGAGAGTAGATCCTTTTCCACGCAAGGGCGATTGAGCCGAAATCTCCTCCAAGAAAGATGACCGTGGCACTTCTGGAAGCCCCCAAGGGGTGACCTTGAAGAGCCTGGAGACGATCCCTGAGCCAACGGCCAGGCCCTTCAATATCCTAGAAATTGAGGTGTTCGATTTACCCATATGGGAGAGCCTTGAGAGGATTTCCCTCAAGACATATGGAGCGCCCATCTCAGACCTCTCACGACGGATGGCCTCTGCCACCTCTGTCTTAGACGGGCAGAGATGCTCGCAAGCCCCACACTGAAGGCACGCCCATACGACGGTTTCTATAAAGTCATCATCTCCTACACCTTTGGCTCTGTATCCTTCCAAAAGGTGTACCTTACCCCTTGGGGCGTGCCGCTCATCCAGAAAGTACCTGTAAAGAGGACAAAAGCTGTGGCACTTACCACACTTAGAACAGCTACTCATCAATGCCTAGTTGGAAGTGGCCGTGCCCGCCTCCTTTGAAGCTCCCTTTTTAAAGATCTCCAAGAAAGGATTGGTGCCAGTGGCGTTAGTTGCGACACCCTTTGTCTCGGTGTTTGGTGCAGCATGGGCCCTTTGCCTCCTCTTTCTCGCCTCCTCTAGGGCACGCAAGAAAGGATTTTTTGTGGTATGGATTTTTTTCTTGTGAAAGGTAGAGACGAGCATTTTTACTTCTTTTGCAACACCCTTATCTTCTGGCACATTCTTTTTTAGAAATATCAAGTTGTTAGATATGTTTACGATATCACCCTTCTTAGACAACTCGATCTTTGCAAGGCCAATTCCCTTTCCCTTGGGCACTGGTGAGAGTATGTGAGTCCCACCTGCCTCTAATGGATTTCTCAAGGCGCTCCCCCTTCCACTCAAGATGGCCACCTCTATCCAATCGAGGTCCATGACCATCTTCTTCAGTGTGACAGCGGGTATGTCTGTAAGGAGCACAACCAGATCTGGCCGCTCTTTGGCCAACTCGTCTTTCAGTTCCTTTAGTTCCATATTGGGGTCTTCTATAACGAAGTCCTTTTTGGGCCTATACCTGTTGGTGGAATTATCCACGATCCCGATGAATGCAATCTTAACACCACCTACGTTCTCAATGACGTATGGTCTGAAGATGCGCTTTAAGTCCTTGTAGACATTGGCCCCGATGAGCAAAAGACCATTTTTTGCTGCTTCTTTCTTCAAAAAGTCAAGGGGTAGATCGAGGTCCCTGATCCCTACTGCTACTACCTTGTAGCCCATCTTGCCATATTGCTTCATGAGAAAGGCGGCCCTTGCCTTCCCTTCATCGCCCACACCATACAGGCCTGCAAACGAATTTCCAGAATCCACTATTATCGCGTCCTTGTGATCCTTTTTGGCCTGGCGGATCCAACTGACCCGTTTGGCGATCCCGCCAACGTCCCCTTTTCACGATGGACACGGCCGCAACTGCCCCCAGGTCCTACCAGTATAAATTATCTCAACGACCTTCTTCTCACCTTGGCCACCCCAGCTATTCAGTACAAAGAGGCCCTGTAGCACCATAAGAAATACAAACACGGTCGAGATCTTATCTAATTTCATGAAGCTCACTCCTCCTCTGAAAATTTTTCCATCCACCATGAGGCCCAGTGTTCTTCTAGCACAGCATCTGCCAGCCGTTTGGCACACTCGGTCCTGAGGCGTTTTTTCACATGGGGAATCCACATGCCTGCATCGGCACTACCCAAGTCCATTTTTTCCTTAAGGGAGATCAACATGTCCAACTGATCAGCATCCCTTGCCATTTGGGCCTCCAGTGTGGAACACTGGTGCCATTCTTCCAAGAGGCCCTTTATTTCTTCACCGTGGATAAGGCCCTCTACCATGTCTGAAATGGCCTCATCCTCCAATATCTTTACGTACTTCTTGTGTACTGCATTGGCGTCTCCAGTCCTAGCCTCTGGGAGATCGTGAAAGAGGCAGAGCAACAACAGACGTTCAAGGTCCACTGGCCTGTCGACCAACTTAGAGAGCACCCATGCAATTATTAGCATACCATATGTATGGGCTGCAACACTTTCTTTGCCTTTGCCCAAAAAGGCATAACCAGTGCGCCAGGTACGCTTTAACATCATGGCCTCAAAGAGAAACTTTGCAGTCCGTCTAGTAGTGGTGGAGTCGTCCTTCATATCTCTGTCATCCGCATTATGAATAGTTCGAGGTGCAGCCTGTCCATGGCACTCCCCTGCTTTAGCGCAATATCAAGGTCTGTCAAGCTCTCCAAGGCCTTCCTCACCTCCTCTTCATAAAAGTTCAAGGAGGCCTTCCATAGGCTGTAGAGTGCATACGGTTTCAGCCCAGAAAGGGGCCACGGGATTGGTGTGCCCAGTTCTTCTTCTATCCTGGGTATTGCCCTCTTTTTAAAGAGATCAAAGCTGATACCACCAGGGTCCTGTGGTGGGGAGGTGAAAACGAGTTTGAGGATCAGTATTCGAAGTAGCCACGTGCTCAGGATTTGGAGTATGGCCAGAGGGTGTACACCTTGATCGATCAATCGGTTCAAGACCCTGATGGCCCCTTCCCGATCAGATGCGGCCAATGACTCTGTGAGGGTGTAGATCTCTTCTTGCCTTGTGGAGATGGCAAGGTTTGATACGTCTTCCAAGGTGATGGTGTCTCTTTTACCCATGGCAGTTACGATCTTTTCAAGCTCTGTATGTATAAAGGCGGCATCTGATACGTCTACGGTATTTAAGAAAAATTCCATAGCATCACGGCTCATGCGCATCCCACGCGCTTCGAGCCAGCTCTCTACCATGTATCTTGCCCTTGAAAGGCGCTCTTTCTTATTAAGACCAGCAAGGCTTAGGTCCCTCACCTCGTGAAAACTGGAGAGGAGTTCTGCACCATGCCTTTTTGAGGGTGGGGAATCGTCTTCTAGGATGACAAGGTCCGGAAGCCCCTTGGCCACTGTGTCCTTTTTAAAAAAGTCGCTAATTTTAGATAGATCCCCAAGGTCTGCCTTAAAAAAATCCCTTAAGATCACGGCCCTGGGGCCTCCCAAAAGTGTTGGGCTCTTTAGCCTCGACAGGATAGAATCTTGACTGAGGTCCTTACATTCTAGAACAGTTACATTTACATTCGCATCTCCAGGGCTACCCTTAGAGAGTGCCTTTAGATAGTCTGACTCCAAGGGATAGATTACATTCCCCGGCCCAAAGAGTGCAACCCTTTTCATTGGGTCTTGCCCAGCTCTCTTGAGCGCACGGTGGCCTGGCTCACGGCCTCCATTACGCCGGCAGTAAACCCGTTTTTCTCAAGGGCAAAGAGTCCCCTTATGGTCGTCCCCCCAGGGCTCGTCACCATGGCCTCAAGCTCTCCAGGGTGTTTCCCACTGGTTGAAAGGAGCCTTGCCGCACCTATTACGGTCTGGACAGCCAACTGGGTCGCTACATCCCTTGGTAACCCCTCGAGAACACCGCCCTCTATTAGGGCCTCTATAAACCTGAAACAGTATGCAGGGCCACTTCCACTGAGTCCGGTGACGGCATCCATCAGGGCCTCTGGAACCTTTACTGCAATACCGACTGCTTCAAAGAGGGACACACAGAGATCTAGGTCCTCTTCAGTGGCACACTCACCCCTACAAACCGCTGCAGCGCCCTCGTGAATGAGTGCAGGGGTATTGGGCATCACCCTCACCACCCGAGCACCCTCTTCTAGCCTGTCTTCAATATATTGGGTACTTATGCCTGCTGCGATTGAGACGATCAGGTGCTCTTTCTCTACATAGCCACGGAGTCCATCCAATACAGGGCCCATAACCTGCGGTTTCACAGCAAGCAACACGATGTCTGAATGTTCCACGCACTCCCTATTATCGTCGAACGTCTTTATCCCACACTCTTTTTCCATCAAGGAGCGCCTCTCCTGAGATGGGTCTGATGCAAAGATCTCGTCTGTGGAAAAGAGTCCCTTTTCCACAAAACCGCGTATGAGCGCACTACCCATCTGGCCTGCTCCAATAAATCCAATCTTCTTTCCTACAGTACCCATGATCCACTCGCTCCTTCTATCAGTTTTGCCTCTGTGAGGGTCTTACCCGCACCTTGTCGGCTAGGCCCTTTCCCAGGGCAAGACGCGTACCACCACAATTTACAATGATTGGTCCGTCACTATTTATGATCTCTATGAGATCGCCAACCCTAAGCCCCATGTCCATGAGTCGCATCCGAGACGCCTTTCCGCCGTCGAACCCCACCACCTCAAGGCGCTCACCCCGTGCTGCAAGGCTAAGAGGCATGGAGGGCGCCTGTCTGGGCATGCCCCGCACACATTCAGGACAAAGGCCCAAGATAGTGACCTTGTGAAGGATTGGCTGAAAACCGTACTTTTCAGAGACCTTAAGGGTCCTTTTGTCGAGATCTGGGTCCTCAAACTCCACGATCTTGCCACAGTTGGTGCAGAGCAGGTGATCGTGGTCCATTCCCACGTGGAGGTGTTCATATAAGACACCCTTTCCATTCAAGAGTATCTTTTGGGCCATGCCATACCTGCACAAGAGATCCAACACCTCGTTCACCACACCTACAGGGAGATGTTCACCTGTGTCTCTTATGCACTGCTCCAAGTACTCTGGAGAGACATGGCCATCCTTTTCCAGAAAACAGTCCAGGACCCTTTCACCACCCCGCGGGAGCCTCTCCCCTGTCTCGTCCAATAGTCTGAAGAATTCTCGCCGCTCCTTTTTGTGTAGTTCGTCTCTGATCTTCCTTTTCAAAACAAGCTCCTGTAATGTTAAGGAGAAATTTAGGGGACTATATTAGTAATTACCATGGTAAAATCAAGGACAAAACCCAGACGGGCACTGCTTGTAAACCCCTGGATATACGACTTTGCAGCATACAATTTCTGGATAAGGCCTCTTGGCCTCTACCATGTGGCAGAGTGGCTGTGGGAGAGGGGTGTAGAGCCTGTGCTCGTGGACTGCCTATCCCCATTCGATGCGCCTGGTAAATTTAAGAGAAAAGAGGTGGAAAGGCCAGAGATACTCAAAGGGGTCCCAAGACAGTTCTCAAGATATGGAATCTCACCAGATGAGTTCTTAAAGAGGATACATGGTGCTGGTCCTTTTGACGTGGCCTTTGTCACCTCCATAATGTCATATTGGTACCCAGGTGTGGAATGTGCCATACGACTGTTGCGAGAGTCCTTGGGAGATATAAAGGTCGTACTAGGTGGGGTTTATGCCACCCTTTGGACCACTCATGCACAAAAAAGAAGCGGTGCAGACCTGGTCCTAAGGGGTCCTATCCAGCAGAATAGCCAGATGCTCGCCTCATTCATTGATGTGCCACATTCGCCCATAAGGGAAAACAGGAAATGGTATGAACTCGGCCTACACGATGGTCTCCCCTATTCTGCCATAAGGACTGCAAATGGCTGTCCATTCAGGTGTTCTTACTGCGGATCATTTATGATCTCAGGAGGATATCAGCCAAGGACTGTTGAAGAAGTCGTCTGTGAACTCGAATTTCTCCACAGGCAAGGAGTCACCGATATCGCATTCTATGACGACGCACTCTTGGTGGACTTCCACCGTCGTCTGCGTCCAATACTGGATAGGCTAAAAGAAATGGGAATTGATTTTAGATTTCACACCCCCAATGGACTGCACGCCAGATATATAGATGAACATGTTGCCCAATACTTTAAAGAACATGGTTTCGAGACCATACGGATAAGCCTCGAGACCACCTCTCCCAAGAGGCAGGCCGCCACAGGTGGAAAGGTGACAAACCGAGCAGTGGTAGAGGCTGTGGAAAACCTGGTGTCTGCAGGGATCGAGCGGGAAAAGATTGGGGTCTATCTCCTCTGTGGGCTACCAGGCCAAGGGGTTGCGGAAGTGGAAGAGTCCATCAGATTCGTCACATCCCTTGGAGTGAGGCCATATCTCGCAGAGTATTCACCCATCCCAGGTACCATTGAATGGGATTCTCTCATAAGAGACCAGGTCATAAGTCCAGATATTGATCCACTTTTGACCAACAACACACTATTCTTTAGGTTCTATTCCTCAATAGGAGAAGAAGATTGGAAAAGGCTCCAGGCACTCCGCACCCTCGTCTAAACGTTGTGCTGGTCCACCCTGAGATCCCGCCAAACACAGGGAATGTTGCCCGCATGTGTGGTGCCACCCAGACCAGGCTCCACCTCGTACACCCGCTGGGGTTTAAGGTGGACGATAGGCATCTCAGGCGTGCTGGTCTTGACTATTGGGACCAGGTCGATGTCATACACCACAGGTCCCTGGAGGCATTTCTGGACTACTCCTCAGGTCAAAGGCTCCTCCTCTTTTCGGCAAGGGGTGAACGGCCCTACACTGAGGCACCTTACTCTCAAGGGGCATTCCTACTCTTTGGAAGCGAGACACAGGGCCTACCCAGCCAACTCCTGGATAACATGAGAGATTCAGTCTATTACATACCCATTTGGGGGAAGGTGAGAAGCCTAAATCTTGCCACTGCCGTTGGCATCGTCACATATGAGGCCTATAGGTCGCTAGGCTTTGGTCCTCACTGGCGCCTTAAGACTACATAAACTCAAATTTATCTTTATTTACCAAGGTGTCGAAACATTCCTTATAGATCCTACTCGTTAGGGGATCATCAAAAGAGGAGAAGAGAAACAACAATGCCAACTAAGATGCGCCATTTTTGTCTCGTGGTCGTATGGGGCCTCACCTTAGTCCTTAGAACACCATTAAATCTCCAAATTGCAATGGCACAAAATGGGGCAAGGGATAGCGTTCAATATGAGTCAGCAGCCTCTCCGGGTACCTATTGGGTGACAAACCCCACAAGTGGTGCTCGTCTCTTTTGTACTGTGGTTGCACCAGATGGGTGCAGGGAGACGAGATATCCAACACTGATCCTGGTCCCAGGGGGTTCAGACTACAGCAAGGCGTTCCTCGAGAGCCGTCCAGTCGCCAGGGCCCTTTCTGAAGAAGGCATCGTTGCAGTGGTATTCGATCCCGATGGCAGGGGCCGTAGCCTGGGCACAGAAGACTACGATGGGTTCACTCAACAAGATGGACTCAAGGCAGTCATTCAATTTGCTGAACAACTACCGTGTGTGGATACAGGCAAGATAGGACTCGTATCCGCATCATTTGGCATTACCATGGCCTCAGGGGTGTTGGCGAGGTACCCTGATCTCCCAGTAAAATTTCTCATAGACTGGGAGGGTCCGGCAGACAGGAACGATACAGGGGGGTGCGACGAATACAGTACTGGACACATAAAAGGTGTGGCGTGTGACAATGCCACTTTTTGGAGGCAGAGGGAGGCGGCCACCTTCATCAAGATGGTGACAGTGCCCTATCAGCGTCTCCAATCTCAAAAGGACCATGCACAGCCAGATCTTGACCATGCAATCACCATGGTAAACAGTGCCACATCAAAGGGCTTTGGTGGCCTTGGACTGGCCCCTTGGACAAGGTTAAACAGACTCACCCCTAACACCACGTACTCCCAGGATGACCCGCCCGAGATGTTACCAGAACCAGAGGGAAACGACTTTTTACACCTCGTTATCGACTACTCCAAGGAGCTCTTTGGACTCTTTGGAGCAGACGAAGGGGCCACCACTCTGACAGGGGTGACCATTACATTAGGTGGAGACTACGCCTTGGACAATAGCGAGAGAAGGCTTTTGGGCGTAATCTCTGGCCCCATTCAGCCCAAAGACTCGGGCATCTCAGACCTAACCCAACACCTAAATGACATAGGTGTCGATACCATACGCAACAACGACTATTATGACGACCGAATGGACATAGAGGGGATCTTCAACTGCGGCGGCCCACAATATCCATCGTGGGAGGGGTGTGATCCAGAAGACGACAAGAACTACAATTGGGGACCCAGTGATGAACTCTTCGAGAGCTGGCTAGAAGGGGACTTTGAGCCCTTTTTGCGGCTTGGTGGAGAATACCAGAATAGGGACCGCAACCATGACTTTAAAGGTCCCCAAAACAGGGTCCAAGAGGCGAACTGGATCGTGGCAGGGGCTAAGGTGGTGGAACGTTATCTGCACTGGGATGGTGCAGACTCCACCTTCGAGTACCTGGACATCTGGACCGAGTTTCCCACCACCCATTTTTGGGACAGGACGAACGAGGAGTTCTACGCATTCTGGGCCAGGGCCTATCAGGCATTAAAGGGTGAATTTCCAGGGCTAAAGATCGGAGGGCCTGGTTTTGTGGCTGGAGAGAGCGTACATGTGGTGGCAGGGAACTCCAGGGCAGCAAGGGGGCTTTTAGAATACCTGTCCAAAAACGAGATCACGCCAGACTGGATTGGTTGGCATCTTTTCTACAATGAACCCATCATGTTCTATGTGGCCCCTAGGGCGTACAGAGATCTTCTTGACGGTACTGGCATCTATTCTGATGTGCCATGGGCAGGTACTGGTATATTTGACGGTGTGGAACTCATTTGCGATGCCTACGGGCTTGACAAGATGGGGCTCGCTCCCGAGGAGCTCTTTGAACTCTATAATGGGGGACATGGCGCCGCAATCAGGACGGCCTCGTGGATAGCCCTAAAATACAGCGATACAAAGCGTGCGTATCTCTATCGTGCAGGAGACCCATCCACTGATCTAGACAGTGCCATGGAAGATGACATGCGGGGTAACTATACTGGGCTATTCTATGGAGATGAGACAGGTACTTACAAACCCTCGGCCAATGCCTTTCGCCTATGGTCTGAGGTAGAGCGAAATTTCACCACCCTTCTCCAGGTCCCAATTCCACCCACCCAGGCCACAGGCGGACTTTGGGTACTCGGTGCACGAGATGACGAGGGAAGGGTCGCTCTGCTAGTATCAAACCCCACAGAGAAAGTTATCACATGGAGCCCGCAGTTTGAGTCTGGGAAGGCCATTAGCTCCTATCACATGAAATACTATGTAGTGGACCAGGAAGCTGACGGAAGGACCCCCAAGAGCGTCTCAGGGGATGGAGAAATTGAGATCGGCCCTAACAGTGTGGAACTCCTCATCATGTCACCTATCCCAGACATATCAGCCCAATTCAATGGTGAAACATTCACCCCGGGCGAGAGGCTGGAATTTTCTGTATCAGCAAAGAGCGTCCCCACCACCATTGACCTCTATGTGGCCATCTTGCTCCCAAGCGGCGTATTTTATACCTTTAATAGTGCGCCCTTTTCCATAAGCAGCCCCAATGAGATAATCCCATATTCAAGCGGAGTTACTGCACCAGAGGAATTTGCTGTACTGGACCTTGAAGTCCCTGCTGGAATAGGTGGTGAGTATATGGGGTGCGTTGTTGCAACCGGACCTGGTTCAGACCCATGGCAAATTGCCAATTGGCTAAACTGGCACTGTACCTCGATTATGATCGAGGACTGATCACTTATCCCTGGTGGCCCTCTCTTTTATTGGCCACCGACTCGATGGTCGAATACACTGTCCTAAAGGTCTCATCAAAACTCGCTGGTGTCACCTTCCCCATCTCAATGAATTTGACCACAATCTCTTTTGTGATCTTGAGGAGCGTCTCATTTCCTACTGATGTCTTTTCTTTTCCCATGGCCTCTTAACCCAATCCAGATTTTCTTTATTTGCCTGAAAAGGGCGTGGCCCCTTACACGTGGAAGAAGGCCTCGTAAGGGGCCTGCCCTTATCATTTGGAATTACCCCACTTTTAAGAGGCAA
>WGBU01000190.1 GCA_015494155.1 Deltaproteobacteria bacterium
CGCAGGCAAGGTCTCTTTCAGAAGGGGCAGGTGGAAGGCTCCTTGAAGATGAGGCGCTCCTCGAACTCAATACGTTCCTGGTGGAATATCCCTATTGTGTCCTTGGAGATTTTGACAAGGCCTTTCTCTCCCTACCAGAGGAGGTCCTCATAACTGTTATGAAGGAGCACCAGAAGTATTTTGCAGTGGTGGATCAGGACGGAAGGCTTATGCCCCACTTCATAGCAGTGAACAACATTGAGCCAAGGGATGAGACACTCCTTAGGAGGGGGCATGAGAGGGTCTTGAGGGCCAGGTTGAACGATGCCAAGTTCTTTTTTGACGAAGACCTTAAGAGGCCCCTTGAGGCGTACTGTGAGGAGCTAAAGGGCGTCATATTCCACAAGGACCTAGGGAGCCTCTACGACAAGGTAGAGAGGATAGTGAAGATCGCGGCCTATTTGGCAGATCTTGTGGCCCCTGATCAAAAGTCCTCTATAGAACGGGCCGCCTACCTCTCCAAGGCAGACCTGGTCACTGAGATGGTAGGAGAATTCCCCGACCTCCAAGGGGTGATGGGAAGGGTCTATGGAGAGCTCTCTGGCGAACCCAAAAATGTGGCCAATGCCATATATGAACACTATCTCCCAACACGGTCAGGGGGTGAGATACCCAAATCCATTGAAGGTGCCATAGTTGGTATCTCAGATCGGTGCGATACCATCTGTTCCACCTTTGCCCTGGGTATGCGCCCCACAGGCGGCCAAGATCCCTTTGGTCTGAGACGTCATGCCCTTGCCATAATCCACATCCTTGAGGGGTTTGGGCTCCACATCGACCTCGAAGATCTCATCCAGAAGGGCCTACAGGTGCTGGCAGAAGGCACTGGGCTTACTATTGATGAGGGGGAACTCACCCAGGAGATCCTGGAATTTTTTAAGGTGAGGCTCAAGAATGAGCTTGTCCAGCGGGGTATTCGTCCAGATACAGCAGAGGCTGCACTGAGTGCCCATTTTGATGACCCAGTGGATGCCATCATGAGGGCCAAGGCCATAGAGGCCGTAAGGCACAGGCCCGAATTTGAGCCACTCAGCATCGCCTTTAAAAGATGCATGAACATCTTGAAGGGGCAAGAGATCACCTCCTTTGATCCAGCCCTCCTTAGGGAGGATGCTGAAAGGGGACTTTTTGATGCGCTGGAAAAGGCAAGCACCAGGGTCGAGCCCCTCTTTCGTGAGAGGAAGTATGAGGATGCCATGATCGTATTGCTCGAGCTCAAGCCTTCTGTAGACACCTTTTTCGATGAGGTGCTCGTCATGGCAGAAGAGAGTCTCCTTCGTGCCAACAGGCTCGCCCTGGTGGCCAGGATAGTGGAACTCTTTTTAAGGGTTGGAGACCTTTCTGCCATAAGCAGTTAGAGAGGTGAAGGTAAGACTTGCGCGCATAGCCGGCTTTTGTATGGGCGTTCGAGAGGCCATGGAGCTCGCCCTGGACGTGAGTGCCCAGGACCCTGGCCCCATCTTCACCTATGGGCCGCTCATTCACAATCCATCTGCCTTGCAACTCCTAAGAGAAAAGGGCATTGAGGTGCTCTCTGAGATCCCGGCCCACGGAGAGGGTACTGTGATCATCAGGGCACACGGTGTCACCCCAGATGAAAAAAAGGCCTTAGAGGAGGCAGGTTTTTTTGTAATAGATGGCACATGCCCCCGTGTCATCAAGGTCCAATCTCTGGCAGGCCACTATGCACAAAAGGGCTATACCATTGTGGTAGTTGGCGACAAAGGGCACCCAGAGGTGAAGGGGATTCTAGGTCATGCAGGTGGAAAGGGCATATTGCTATCTGATGAGTCTGATCTAGAGGCCCTCTCCATCGAGGGACCATATATCATTGTGGCCCAGACCACCCAGGACAGGGAGCGATTCGAGGAGTGGTCTAAGCGGATCCTCGAGAGATTTCCCAATGGAAGACTCTTTGATACCATTTGCGACTCCACAAAAAAGAGGCAAGACGAGGTGAGGAGGCTTGCCCGAGAGGTAGATGCCATAATTGTGGTCGGTGGTAAAAAGAGTGCCAATACTACAAGGCTTGCAGAGATCGCCGCAGAGGAGGGTAAAGAGGTCTTTTTTGTGGAGACGGAGGCTGAGATAGACGAAGATGCCCTAAAGAAGTTTTCAGTAGTGGGGGTCACTGCCGGTGCCTCTACTCCCAACTGGGTGATAAATGGGGTGCTAAGACGAGTAGAGGCCATCCCAGGAAGCGATGAGTCCTTTTTCCACAGGGCGCTCTGGCGTACCCTGCGCTTCCTGCACGAGAGCAACCTTTGGACAGGTTTGTCTGGTGCAGCACTCTGTGTGGGTTCTTCCATAATAATGGATTCCCCTCTTGGGATCGCCCCGCTTCTGGCGTTTTTTACAGTGTTTGCCATGCATACATTGAACCGCATCTTGGACCACAGGAGTGGCAGGTTCAACGACCCCCTAAGGACCGCCTTCCTCCTAAGATACAGGGAGATCTTTCTGGCGTCGTCTGTGGTAAGTATTTGCCTCAGCATCTTTTTGGCTGCAACACTTGGATGGATCAAGCTCCTCTTCCTGCTCCTCATCGTGGCCCTTGGGATCGTCTACACCCTGACACCTCTAAAGGACCTGGCAGGGTCAAAGACTCTGTTTGTAGCTGGGGCGTGGGCCACAGTCTCTGTCTTGGTCCCGTGTGAAAATCCGTTTGGAGACCCTCTATGTTGGCTCATTGCCCTCTTTTCATTCCTCTTGGTGGTGTTGAGGGACATCCTCATGGAGATCATAGATGTACAGGGTGACAGGCTTGTGGGGCGGGAGACCCTTACGATCCTCCTTGGAGAAGAACGTATGCTTTCTCTGGCATCCAGGGCAACTCTTGTCCTGGCAATTCTATCGTTCATTGCACCCCTTTTGATTCCTGGCATAGAAGGGGACTTTTGGGCCTATGGGGTGGCCTTTTTATATGGGCTGTTTCTCACCAAATCCTTTGCAAGGGAGAGACTGGGGAAGAATCTAAGGCTCGAAATCTTGGTAGAGGCGATCTCCATGGTATTTATGACCGCAGCCATCTTGTTCAATATCTCACCATCATAGACAGACAAAAAGAGTTTACTCTTTTCTCATTTTTTCCGTTACTCCTCCATTTTTTTGTGGTATATTTTTAAAAAATATAATTGACTCTGTTTTAGATAGGATGGAGATGTCTTAGCTCACCTCTTTTTTCTAATTGACAAGGCAATACAAATAAAAGTAATATTCATTATTAATTTCTGAAAGGATTTTTTGTGACACTACAGAGACCATGTGATTTTACCATCTTTGGGGTTTTAGGAGACCTTTCTAGGCGTAAACTCATCCCATCGCTCTATCAGCTTGAAAAAGGGGGGCTGATCCATCCAGATACAAGGGTCATTGGTGTGGCACGTCACGAATTGTCTCAAGAGGACTTTAGGGTTCGTATGGCCGATGCCCTAAAGACCCATTTGGAGGAAGACTTAGATCAAGACGTGTTAAACAGGCTCTTGTCAAGGATGCACTATGTCCTCATAAACCTCGACCGCCCAGATGAATACACTCGGCTTAAAGAGGTTATTGACCAAGGGGAGCGGGTATTCATAAGCTATTTTTCAGTGGCACCAAGCCTCTTCGAGGCCATCTGTATGGGGCTTCACCATGCAGACTGTATAAGGGACGACACTAGGGTGGTGCTGGAAAAGCCCATTGGAAAAGACCTTGAGTCTTCTAGGGAGATCAACGACATGGTGGCCCGTTTCTTTGACGAGGGCCAGATCTACAGGATCGACCACTACCTGGGCAAGGAGACGGTCTTGAATCTGATCGCCCTTCGCTTTGCCAATTCCATATTCACTACCAACTGGGATCACAATACCATTGACCACGTCCAGATTACAGTGGCAGAACAGGTGGGAATAGAGGGGCGCTGGGGTTATTTTGACCAGTCTGGACAGTTGAGGGACATGGTCCAAAATCATCTCATGCAGATCCTCACCCTCATTGCCATGGAGCCCCCTGTAACCCTGGATGCAGAGAGCCTTCGAAATGAGAAGTTGAAGGTCCTCAAGGCACTTCGCCCCATAACAGAGGACAATGTAGATGAAAAGGTGGTACGTGGCCAGTATGGGCCAGGATTCGTTAAGGGACGCCCTGTGCCAGGCTACCTTGAAGAAGAGGGTGCAAACCCAGAGTCCACAACAGAGACGTTTGTGGCCATAAGGGTGGACATCGACAACTGGCGGTGGGCCGATGTACCATTCTATTTAAGGACTGGAAAGGCCATGGCCACCAAGCGCTCTGAGGTAGTGATAAGCTTTAAGAGGCTGCCGCATAACATCTTTGCAAGCTCCTATAAGAGCCTCCCGCCCAATAAACTCATCATCAAGCTCCAACCAGACGAAGGGGTCGAAATCGAGATGCTCAATAAGGTGCCTGGACTGGGCCAGGGTGTACGGCTCCAGCGCACCATGCTCGACCTGAGCTTTTCAGATGCCTTCAAGGGGCAGCGCATTGCAGATGCCTATGAACGATTGATCCTGGAGATCATGAATGGCAACCAGGCCCTCTTTGTACACAGAGACGAGGTGGAGCTTTCGTGGAAGTGGATCGATTCTATCCACGAGGCATGGGAAAAGAGTGAAGAGCGCCCAAAGCCATATCCAGCAGGGAGCTGGGGGCCAGTGGCATCTGTAGCCTTACTTGCCAGAGATGGCCGGGAATGGGAAGAGTAGTGTGGCGATTTTAAAAGAGTTTCCCAAAAGGGATCATCTCGTCCAAAAGCTAGTCGAACGCATGGCAAATATCCTGAAAGAGGGTGTGAGGGGGCGTGGTAGGGCAAGTCTCGCACTTTCAGGGGGAAAGACACCCAAGGATTTCTTCGAGGCCCTCAGCCAGGAAGAGCTCCCATGGAGCTCTACGCTGATTACCCTCGTAGATGAGAGATGGGTTGAGCCCACGTCCAAGGACTCCAATGAGCGGTTGGTGCGAGAGTTTCTCCTCAAAAACAGGGCCAAAACCGCCCGTTTTCTCGGTCTCAAGGCCCCATTTGAAAGGGCCAGAGATGCAGAAGGGTATGTGAGTGCACTTATACGAGACAATGTGCCCCTTCCCTTTGATGGGGTAGTGCTTGGTATGGGCGAAGACGGCCACACTGCCTCCATCTTTCCTGGGGCAGCACGTCTTAAAGAGGCAGTGGACCCAGAGTACCCCCTCCACTGTATTGCCATCCAACCTCTTGATGCCCCCCACGAGCGTATGACACTGGCCCTCAACACCATACTCAATAGTAGAGAGATCTTCATACACATCCAGGGAGAGAAAAAACGGGAGGTCCTGGAGAGGGCAATGGCCCAGGGCCCCATGGAAGAGATGCCCATCCGATACGTACTCCACCAGGACAAAGTGCCAGTGGAGATCTACTGGGCACCATAGGAGGCGAGAGATCAATGAATGATATAGTGGCAAGGGTAACCAACAGGATTATAGAGAAGAGCGCCCCACACCGTGAAAAATACCTCGGCCATCTGGAACGGTTGGCCTCATCTGCACATGGAAGGCCCTTAAGATCGCTGCTTCCCATGAGTAATCTTGCCCATGACCTGGCTGCGTGCGACCCTGGTTGTAGGGAGGTCTTAAAGGAGTGGAAGGGGGCCAATATTGCCATCATCTCCTCTTACAACGACGTACTCTCTGCCCATGAACCATATAAGGCTTATCCAGAGGTCATCCGAGACGAGATACGCAGGGTGGGAGGAGGAGTGGCCCAGTTCGCAGGTGGTGTCCCTGCCATGTGCGATGGCGTGACCCAGGGGATGCCTGGTATGGATCTGAGCCTCATGTCGAGAGATGTGATTGCCATGTCCACAGTGATAGCCCTGAGCCACAATGTATTCGATGGGGCACTCCTCTTGGGAGTCTGCGACAAGATCATGCCAGGCCTGCTCATGGGTGCCCTCCAATATGGACACCTCCCCATGATACTGGTGCCAGCAGGTCCAATGCCCCCAGGTCTCCCCAATAGGGAAAAGGCACGGGCCAGGGAACGGTTCGCCATGGGCGAGATTACAGAGGCGGAGATGCTGGAGGTGGAGTTGAAGTCGTATCACAGTCCAGGGACGTGTACCTTCTACGGCACGGCAAACTCCAATCAGTTGATGGCAGAGATGATGGGCCTCCATCTGCCTGGAGCATCCTTTGTCAATGCCAACACGCCCCTTAGGGAGGCGCTCACACGGGCGGCTGCAAGGCGCATCCTGGAGCTCACACACCTTGGGGACGAATATCTTCCCATTGGAAGGATCGTGAGTGAAAAGAATATAGTCAACGCCATGGTAGGCCTCCTTGCAAGTGGTGGCTCCACCAACGAGACCATGCATCTTGTGGCCATTGCAAGGGCGGCTGGGGTCAGGATCGACTGGGACGACTTTGACGAACTATCAAAGGTTGTGCCACAAATAGTAAAGATATATCCAAATGGGCCTGGTGACATAAATTCATTCGAGGCCGCTGGAGGAATGGCAGTCCTAATAAAGGAATTGCTCAAAGGAGGCCTGCTCCACCCAGACGTGGAGACAGTGGCTGGTCACGGCCTCGAACACTACCTCAAGGTACCGTGTCTGGACCAAGGGGGGCTTACGTGGAAAGATGGTCCAGATGCCTCCTTGAACCAAGAGGTAATCTCGTCCACAGGCCAACCATTTAGCCTACATGGTGGGATCAAGGTGCTATCTGGAAACCTAGGGCGTGCCATTATGAAGGTCTCGTCCCTTGAACATGGGGAAGACACTCTGGTGGAGGCACCGGCCAAGGTGTTTGACTCACAGGAAGAGCTTGAGAATGCCTTTCACAAGGGCCTGCTCTACGAGGACCACATTGCAGTGGTCCGATTCCAGGGGCCAAGGGCCAATGGAATGCCAGAGCTACACAAGCTCATCACCTTTCTCTCAGTGGTGATGAACAGGGGATATCAGGTGGGACTCGTCACAGATGGGAGGCTTTCTGGTGCATCAGGCAAGGTACCATTTGCCATTCACTGTACGCCAGAGGCCGTATGTGGTGGGCTACTCGCCAAGGTCATAGATGGGGACATTATTAGGATAGACGCAAGGGCTGGACGTCTAGAGCTTAGGGTGCCAGAGGACCAGTTGGAAAAGAGGGACTATGCCACCCCTAGGGGAATAGAGGATGTCCGTCAAGGATTTGGCAGACAGATCTTTTCCCCCCTCAGGCGGAACCTTTTGGGGGCAGAAGAGGGGGCCACCTCAATATTCACCTATTCAGAAGAAAAGGGTGAGGTGTGCCCCATAATCACAGGAAAGGAGTAGATGTTAGTAATGCAGCAGGTTTTGAGATCCTGGAGGCACTCTCCAGAAAAGGTGTTAAAGGCCAGCCCAATCATCCCGGTCTTGGTGGTGGATGAGGTGAAGGATGCCATTCCACTGGCAAGGGCACTCCTCGAAGGAGGGATCTCGGTCCTAGAGATCACTCTGAGGAGCAGTGCTGCCCTCGAGGCCATCATGACCATCAGGAACGAGGTGCCAGAGGCCATGGTAGGCGCTGGCACAGTACTCAACCCGGAGGACCTTTATGGCGTGGAAAAGGCAGGGGCGCTCTTTGCCATAAGTCCAGGGATCACACCTGGGCTCTTGGAGGCCTCGTTCAAGGCGTCCATTCCCCTTATACCAGGGGTCTCCACAGTGTCGGAGCTCATGTTGGGGCTTGAGGCAGGGCTTCAAGTATTCAAGTTCTTTCCAGCAGAGGCGGCAGGAGGAGTGAGGATGTTAAGTGCGCTCAAGGGGCCCTTCCCAAAGGTGAAGTTTTGTCCCACAGGGGGCATCAATGGCGAGAATTTCCTCGAGTACCTGGCCCTGGATAATGTCATCTCAGTAGGTGGTTCCTGGGTGGCACCCAGGGAATTCATAAGGCGTGGTCGCTGGGGTGAGATTAGCGCCATGGTGAAGGAGGCATTGATGGTGGCTGGAAGGGGATGATGGTATGAAGGTCAAGAACCTCTTCGTTGCATCCATGGAGCCAGGTGCAGGGAAGTTACTCATCACCATGGGTATCATGGAGATCCTCTCCAGGAGGTTGGGCCGTGTGGGCTTCTTCAGGCCGATCATTGATGCAGAAGATGGTGACAAGGACAATGATATCAAGCTGATGTTGAGGCGTTATTGCCCCTATATGGACTACCACGAGACCTTTGGCTTCACAGTGGACGAGGTCAAGGAACTCGCTGCCCAGGGTAGATTTAAAGAGGTACTGAGCAACCTCATAGGTAAGCTCAAGTGGCTAAATGATCATTACGATTTTGTCCTGTGCGAAGGGTTGAACAGCCAGGGGTTCCTCTCTGCCTTTGACAAGGACATAAATATCGAGATAGCCAAGAATCTGGGCTGTCCATTCGTGAGCGTGATAAACGGCATTGGCCTGGGCGCCAAAGAGGTGGAAGAGGCCATAGTGATCACCCATGAGGCAGTGGAACGGTCTGGTTGTATCCACTTTGCCATATTTGTAAACAGGCTCGCACCGAATGTTCTGGGTGTCTTCAGGTCTGGGCAAGGTACAAAGGCAAGGGACGAGATGCCCCCAGTCTTTTTCATCCCAGAGATAGAAGAGCTGGACCGCCCCACACTAAAGGACATACAAGAGGGGCTTGGGGCACGCCAGGTACTTGGGCGCAAGGAAGACATGGGGCGCATAGTAAGACAGTTCAAGATCGCCTCGATGACCATGGAACACTTTCTCGATTATGTGGAAGATGGAGACCTCATAGTCGCTGCCGGGGACAGGTCGGATATTGTCCTGGCCACAATAGTAAGCCTCTTTTCCCCCAATTATCAAAAGGTTGCAGGGATCATACTCACCGGTGGCTTTGTGCCCGGACCAAATGTCATGCGTCTTTTAAAGGGGCGGACACTGCCAGCACCTGTATTAAGTGTAGATACAGATACTTACACTACGGTAAAGAATATTACGGGCGTGCCAGTGGAGATATCGCCTACAGACGAACGAAAGATCGCCCTGGGCCTTGGGACCTTTGAGGAGAACGTGGACCCAGAGGCCCTCATTACCAGGGCAGAGATCACCACATCCAGGATCATGACGCCAGTAATGTTTGAATACAGCCTATTTGAGAGGGCCAGGGCCGATGTGAGACATATCGTTCTGCCTGAAAGCGAGGACGAACGCATTCTGAGGGCAACAGAGATCCTGATTAGGAGAAATGTGGTCCGCATAACGCTCCTTGGTGACCCAGACGAGATCGTGGCCCATGCAACATCCCTTGGGCTGGACATAGGCGATGTGGAGATCGTGGACCCAGAGACGTCTCAGTGGACAGAGGAATTCGTCCAAGAGTTGTATGAACTCAGGCGGCACAAGGGGCTCACCCTCGACGGTGCCAGAGACGCCATGAGCAATCCCTCTTACTATGGGACTATGATGGTCTATAAGGGCTATGTGGATGGCATGGTCTCTGGTGCAATCCACACCACGGCAGATACCATCAGGCCTGCACTCCAGATAATAAAGACCAAAGAGGGATATTCCATAGTCTCAAGTGTATTCTTCATGTGCCTTTCCACTCGGGTGCTCGTCTATGGAGACTGCGCCATAAACCCAGACCCCAACGCAGAGGAACTGGCAGAGATCGCCGTTGCCTCTGCAGAGACTGCCAAGCAGTTTGGGATCGAGCCCTTGGTAGCTATGCTCTCATATTCTACTGGTGATTCTGGCCGCGGACAGGATGTGGAAAAGGTAAGACGTGCCACAGAGATCGTCCGTACCCGCCGACCCGACATCCTCGTGGAGGGGCCAATACAATACGATGCCGCCATTGACCCTGAAGTTGCCAAAAAGAAGATGCCCGAAAGCCCAGTGGCAGGCAGAGCCACTGTCTTTATCTTCCCAGACCTCAACACAGGGAACAATACCTATAAGGCAGTACAGCGTTCTTCAGGCGCCATTGCCATAGGTCCAATACTCCAAGGGCTCAAGAGGCCTGTGAACGATCTCAGCAGGGGATGCACTGTGCCAGATATCGTCAACACAGTGGCCATTACTGCGATACAGGCACAGGAGAGGGGCACACCCCATGAGTGAGGGAAGGTGGCATGCCCTTTGTATTGTAATTGCTGCATCTAGTTGTGGTGTAGTATGAAGCAAAGACTCCTTGTACTCAATTCAGGCTCTTCTTCCCTAAAGTTTAAGCTCTTCGAGGTCCCAGACCTAATAGCACTGGCCTGGGGGGCCATTGAAGAGATAGGTGGAGAGGGACCAATTGGTCATATAGAGGTCTCATCCAGTGGTAAGGAGCCAGTAAAACACTACCTTGGAGCTGGGGTCTCTGTAAAGGACCACAGGGAGGCCCTTGGCCAAATGGCATCTCTCTTCAAGGAGACCGCAGTCCTAGACTCCCTGCACGGCCTCTATGGCATTGGCCACAGGGTCGTCCATGGGGGTGAGCACTTCAAGGCCCCTGTATTGATAGACCAGGAGGTCATGTCCACTATAAAGGCCCTTGTCCCCCTAGCACCCCTCCACAATCCATCTAATCTCCTGGGGATAGAGGTGGCGTTTGAGGGGGCACCAGAGGTCCCACAGGTAGCTGTGTTCGATACTGCTTTTCATCAGACCATCCCAGATCACGCCTTTATGTATGCAATTCCCAAGGAGTACTATACCCGCCACGGTATTAGGAGATATGGGTTCCACGGTACATCCCACTCTTTTGTTGCAAAACGTGCTGCAAAATACTTGGGGCGTCCCCTCCAGGACCTCAAGCTCATCACATTACACCTCGGAAATGGTGCAAGCTGCGCGGCAATAGAAGGTGGAAGGTGCCTTGATACGTCCATGGGGTTTACACCCCTGGAGGGTCTGATGATGGGGACCCGGTGTGGTGACATTGACCCTTCGATCCTGCCTTATCTCGCCCGAAATCTCCACATGGGGCTGGATGAGATCGAACAAGTCCTAAATAGGAGAAGTGGACTAAAGGGCATCTGTGGAGAGAGTGACATGAGGCGTATATTGGAGCGTTTTAAGGCAGGAGACCTAGATGCAGGGCTTGCGGTCAGGATGTTTACATACAGGATAAAGAAGTACATTGGGGCATACACGGGGGTCCTTGGCGGGCTCGACTGCCTCGTCTTTACCGGAGGCATTGGGGAGAACTCCCCGGTGATAAGGGAGATGAGCGTTGATGGCCTTAGATGCCTGGGGATAGAGATCGACCAGGAGAAAAACAGAATAGCAACGGGGCTGCCTGGGGCTATTACAGACATTTCAAGGGGGGGTACTGGGGTGAGGGTGCTCGTTGTGCCAACAGACGAGGAGCAAGAGATAGCGCACCAGGCCCTTATGGTGATCGAGAATGGATAGGCCAAGTCAAAAGACCAGGATAATCTGCACCATTGGCCCAAGTTCTAGCTCTAAAGAGGTGCTTAAACGCCTCATGGAAGTGGGGATGAACATTGCCAGAATCAACTTTTCTCATGGCACCTTTGATTCCCACAGGGAGGTGATTGGAAGGATAAGGCAGGTAGCCAAACGCCTCGAGAAGCGCGTATCCATTATGGCAGATCTCCCTGGCCCCAAAATGCGCATCGGGACACTGGAAGAGGAGCCAGTAGAACTCCATCGCGGATCAGAGTTTGTGCTCACCACACGTAAGGTCCCTGGCACAAAAGAGATGGTCTCCGTCTCCATTGACTGGTTGCCAAAGAGCGTCAGGCCTGGCCAGCGGATCTTTTTAAACGACGGACTCATTGAGTTGGAAGTTCAGCGGGTGGTGGGAGAAGAGATCGTCTGTAAAGTTATAGTGGGTGGAGAGCTGAGGTCTAAAAAGGGGATAAATGTGCCTGGGATTGACCTTGGTCAAGGCGCATTCACCGAGAAGGACAGAGAATGGTTGAAGTTTGCCATAGAGCAAGGGGTGGATGCAGTGAGTCAATCGTTTGTGGGGAGTGCAAAGGACGTAGAGGACGTAAGAAGGGCTGCGAGGGAGCTTGGTGGCAATCCCTTTGTCATAGCCAAGATAGAACGCTCTAGCGTGCTTGAGAGGATAGACGAGGTCATAGATACAGCAGATGGGATCATGGTGGCCAGGGGTGATCTCGGGGTGGAGATACCCATCTACGAGATCGCCATAGCACAAAAGGGCATCACCTGGAGGGCACATGCCAAGGGGAAACCCGTGATCACGGCCACACAGATGCTTGAATCCATGACCCACAACAGGCGCCCTACTAGGGCAGAGGCTACAGACGTGGCCAATGCCATATTGGATGGAACAGACTGTGTGATGCTCTCTGAAGAGTCTGCCACTGGGAGTTTTCCTGTGGAGGCTGCCCAGACCCTGGCCAGAATTGCCCAGGCCATAGAGCCCTATATAGAGCGGCCGAGGTTCAAGTGGATGGTCAGGGACCTTGGACGCGCAGGCGCAGGCGCAGGCGCGCCAGACCTTATGGATACTATCTCGGAGAGTGTGGACTCCTTGGTGGATAGGCTGGATGTTGCCGCTGTCATCTGTCCCACAGAAAGTGGTCATACTGCGAGGATGGTGACGCGATTCAGGCTACCTTGTTGGGTGCTTGCCATAAGTAATTCCCAGAAGACGTGCCAGGAACTCATGTTTTCCTATGGGGTGATTCCAGTCTATATGACCGAAAAGCCGGCCTATTGGGGTGATGTAGCAGGAGAGATCTTGAGGGTCTATGGGCTTGAGGGTGATTACACGCTTCTGACCGAGGGTCCGTCAAGGGCACACCCTGGAGTGGATCATCGGATCGAGATAATAAGCCACAAAAAAAGCTAAGGAGATATGAAATGGTCAAAGGTGAAAAAAAGGGGACGAAAAGGGGAGCAACCAGTGGACGGTGCGACAAGCGGATAGTGAATGAGCTTAAGAGGGCGTTTGCCTATAACCTCTTCTATCAACAGGGAAAACCTGTGGAAACAGCCACCCTTACCGATCTTTACATGGCAGTGGCCTACACGGTGAGGGACAGGATGCAACACCTATTCATCAACTCAGTAGAAAACCTCATGGAGAAGAAGATTAGGGTAGTATCCTATCTCTCGGCAGAGTTCCTCATGGGGCCGTATCTAAAGAACAATCTCTGTAATCTCGGCCTATTGGAAGAGGTGGAGCAGGCCCTTAGGGAGACTGGTCTTGACCTCGAAGAAATTGCCGATGCAGAACCAGAGCCAGGCCTTGGAAATGGGGGCCTAGGACGCCTTGCAGCCTGTTATTTAGACTCCCTCTCTACCCTCCAGATCCCTGCCATCGGCTATGGTATCCGTTATGAGCACGGGATGTTCCACCAGGTGATTGAAGATGGGTGGCAACGGGAATTGAGCGATCAGTGGCTACACTATGGCAATCCCTGGGAGATAAAAAAGCCTGATGTGTGCTATTCCATAGGTTTTGGGGGGCGAACAGAGCAGTACACAGACGATGCAGGCAGGTTCAGGGTCCGCTGGCTGCCAGCGCGCATGGTAAATGCAGTTGCCTATGACACACCCATCCCAGGTTATAGGGTGAATAATGTGAATCTCCTGCGCCTGTGGAGTGCCGAGGCAGTAGATTCGTTCGATTTCGAAGAGTTTAATATTGGGGACTATTATGGGGCCATTGAGGAGAAAGTTAAGGCAGAGAATATCACCAAGGTCCTATACCCCAACGACGAACAGTACCAGGGGAAGAGACTGCGGCTCGAACAACAATACTTCTTTGTCTCTGCCTCACTCCAAGACATGATCCGTATTCACCTCTTCAAGAATCGAGACCTCACCAATTTTCACGAGACATTTGCCGTACAGTTGAACGACACACACCCAGCAGTTGCGATCCCAGAACTCATGAGGCTACTCATGGATGAATATGCCATGGGTTGGGATGAGGCATGGGAGATCACCACAAAGACCATGTCCTATACCAATCACACACTGCTCCCAGAGGCAATGGAAAAGTGGCCCCTTGAACTCTTTGGCTCCTTGTTGCCACGACATTTGGAGATCATCTATGAGATAAATTATAGATTCTTAGAAGATGTGAAGGCGCGTTTCCCAGAAGACAATGAGAGGCTGAGCAGGATGTCCCTCATCGACGAGTCTGGGGGGCGTCATGTGCGTATGGCAAATTTGGCCTGTGTGGGAAGCCATGCCATAAATGGCGTCGCCGCCCTTCATACCGATCTTTTGAGGCGACACACGCTGAGAGATTTTGAAGAGATGTGGCCTGGTAAGGTCAAAAACGTCACCAATGGTGTGACGCCAAGGCGATGGATGCTAGTGGCCAACCCGAGACTCTCGGCACTCATCAGCGAGGCCATTGGAGACCAGTGGATAAAGGATCTGTCACAACTCAAGAAACTGGAGCCCTTGGCAGATGACCCAGCCTTTAGGGACAAGTGGCGTAAGGTTCAAGAGGCAAACAAGGCTGAGGCGGCCAAGAAGGCTGGGGCAAGCGGTATAAAGGTGGATCCGAGCTCCATGTTCGACGTCCAGGTAAAGCGTATCCACGAGTACAAGCGCCAGCACCTCAATGTCCTACACATCATCACACTCTATAACAGGATCAAGGAGTCGCCCTCACTAGATATCACACCGAGGACATTCATATTCGGAGGCAAGGCCGCACCTGGCTATTTTATGGCAAAACTTATTATAAAGCTCATAAACTCAGTGGCCGAGGTGGTGAACAATGACCCTGACGTGCAAGACCGCCTAAAGGTGATATTCATACAAAATTACAACGTAAAGACAGGTCATATAGTCTATCCCATGGCTGACCTCTCAGAGCAGATATCCCTCGCTGGCAAGGAGGCCTCTGGTACAGGCAATATGAAGTTCTCTATGAATGGTGCCCTTACCATAGGGACCTTGGATGGTGCCAATGTGGAAATAAGGGAAGAGGTGGGGGCAGAGAACTTCTTCCTGTTTGGTCTAAGGGTGGAAGAGGTGATGTCTTTGAAGGCCCAGGGGTATGATCCAATGGTCTATTACAACAGCGATCCAGAGTTGAAGCAGGTAATCGACCTCATAGATTCAGGCCACTTTTCCAAGGGAGACCGAGGACTCTTTAGGCCACTGGTGGAATCGCTGAAATACCATGACGAATATATGTTGTTTGCAGATTACCGTCCATATATTGAGTGCCAGGAGGAGGTCTCCAGGGCCTACATGGATCAGGCATACTGGACCAGGATGTCGATCTTGAATAGCGCGCGAATGGGAAAATTCTCTTCAGACAGGTCCATAGGGGAATATGCCCAGAAGATATGGCACGTAGAGCCACAACCAGTGGAGTTAAAGTTTTCAAAGGTGCCAGAAGAGGGCCTCGTTTTAAGACCAAAAACAATATGAGGGGTGTGTGAGAAGATGAAGAGGACGATCTTTTCCGCAGTGATTTTGTCTTTAGTCTGTCTGTTTTTTGCCCAAGGATATTTAAATCTTTTTCATACAGGGGGACTAGGTGTAGCGTGGGCCAAGAAAGAGCAGAAAAAAGGGGCTAAGTCCGGCTCCAATGAACCAGACCCGTGGTTTCCCCGTAAACGCTCTGGCCCCAATGGCACTATCATCTTTTATGCACCTCAGATAGACTCCTGGAAGGATTTCAAGGTGATCGAGGTGTGGCAGGCCTTTTTGGCCACTCCCAAAGGGGAAAAGAGGGGCTATTACGGGTCATTGCACTACAAGGCGAATACAGAGGTAGATATAGATAAACGCGAGGTACTCCTTAGCAATGTGAAGATCCTAGAGCTTTCAATACCCAAGCTACCCAAGGATTCTCCACTATTTAAGATTGTAAAAAAGGGCCTTACAGCAGCTCCAGTGGTGGTGCCCCTTGATCTTGTGCTGGAGTATCTGCCAGAGGATATGGAAATTCCCTCTGTTAAGGGTCTCAATCCAAAGCCACCCAAGATATTCTATTCAACAAAACCAGCACTCCTCCTCTTTGTTGATGGTAAGCCCATATGGGTCCCCATTGAGAAGACGGGGATTGAGTTTCTGATAAATACCAACTGGGATCTCTTGAGGGAAAAGGGCAAGGAAAAGGGTCCATATTATCTGAGATACAATACGAACTGGCTGACCTCAAACTCCTTCAAAGGGCCATGGACGTGGGCAAAATCGCTACCCAAGGGGCTTAAAAAGCTTCCAAAAGACAAGAACTGGAAGGCAGTACACAATGCCCTTCCCAAGGACCTCGATAAGATCGAGCCTCCAAAAGGGCCAGTGCCCAAGGTCTTCTACACCGATGAGCCAGCAGAGCTCATACTCTTTGACGGGCCTCCAAAGTGGGAGCCCATAGGGAAGACTGGCCTTCAATATGGAGTTAATACAAAAGAAGAGGTTTTCAAGTTAAATGACAAATATTATGTACTTTTTTCAGGTAGATGGTTCGAGGCTAAGGACCTTAGTGGCCCGTGGAAGTGGACTACAAAGCTCCCCAAGGCCTTTCTAAATATCCCCAAGGACCACAAAAAGGCCTATGTGAGGAAAAACGTACCTGGGACCAGGGAGGCGTGGGAGGCCGCACTCCTTGCCAGTATCCCGAGGCGTGCCACTGTTAGTAAGAAGGCATCCAATCTGGCGCCAAAGGTGGAATATGTGGGTGAGCCCATCTTCAAGCCCATAGAGGGTACCAAGGTAGCCATGGCAGTGAACACCAAATATCAGGTGTTGAGATACAAGGGGAAATACTATCTCTGTTATAATGCCATATGGTTTGAGTCCAATGACCCAAAGGGGCCATGGGTCCTGACAGAGTCCATCCCAGCAGAGTTCAGTAAGATCCCACCTACCTCCCCTGCTTATAATACGACCTTCGTAAAGATTGCCGACAGCACAGATGAAAATGTCACTTATACCTACACCCCAGGATATGAGGGGTCATACGTGGTGCATACTACTGTTGTGTATGGGACAGGTTGGTGGCACCCCTGGCACTGGTATTGGGATGACTATGACTACTACTATCCTTATCCATATTACCCATACTATCCCTATCCGCCCACCTACAATCATGGCAGTTGGTACGATCCAGAAACAGGCAGATTTGGCCGTTCTGTAGTGGGTTACGGTGCCTATGGCAATGCTGGCGTGGCTGCTGTCTTCAATCCAAAGACAGGGACATATGCAAGGGGTGCAGCCGTATGGGAAGACGATGAATACAGGACCAAAGGCCTTGCCTTCAACCCAAACACCAACACCCAGACCTTTTCAAACCGCTATTTGGACCTGGAAAATAAAGAGGGCTGGAGCGAGCGGCTTACTACCCGTGGAGATGAGTGGCGCTACAGAAAGAGCGAGTGGGAAGACGGGAGGTTAAAGAGCGAATTCGAGACCTCCTATGGTACAAAGGGCGAGATATATCGCCAGAAGGATGGGAACACGCTGAAGAGCCAGGGTACCATCTCGTACAAGGGGAAAGAGATGGAGTTTCAGTCCACTCGGGAGCGTCAAGGGGACAAGCTGGTGAACAAGGGTACTATAACTGGAGAGAATCGTTCTGCTCAATTCGAGAGCGAGTGGAAGAATGGACAGGGCAACATAGAGGTGCGCGGCTCTGAAGGTGGCACAGGCTCTATCAAGAGGGAGGTTGGCGGTGGTGAGATCACTGGCTCAGGTACCTTTACCAAGGGTGACACTACACTCAAGACAGAGATGAAACGCACTGCAGAAGGGGTCGTGCGTAAATATGAATCTAATACTGGATCAAAGGGTGCAACCTTTAAGCAGGGGGATACCAGGTCCTTTATTGCAGAGACCAGTGGTGGAGACATCTATGCTGGCCGTGATGGAAATGTGTACAAAAAGACTGATAATGGGTGGACCAAGGTGGAAAATCCAGGCGGAAAGGCCTGGGCGCTGGGAAAGGAGAGAAGTGCCAGATCTAATTCTAAGTCTGAGTTCTTGAAGAAGAGATATGGGGACAGAAGTGCACGGGCCACTCGTGATAGATCGAGGTCCATCAACAGGCAGCGTCTAAATCGCGATTACAAGAGCCGCCACAGGGGGTTTCAGCGCTTTAAGGCGAGGAGGAGCTCCATGGGACGTGCAAGGGCAGGTGGCTTTAGAGGTCGCAGGAGATAGAAGGAAAAAAAGAAAAAAATGAATATTAAAAGGAGGCACAGGTGCATGAATCTTAAAAAGATATTGTTGTTGGTTGTCCTAGGCCTATTCTTTTCAGGCCCTGTTTTGGCGGAAATGTCTCAGAGTTACGACTCCATTCCACTGGTAATGAGGGCACAGGACGTCCTTTCAAAGGGTTATCTCAAGGGCATGATCTACACGATTGGTCCAACTGTTTATAGTGATGGGCTAGTGAACATCTATGAATTTCACACCACCCTGGGCACACTCAGTGTAGAGAGCACAGGACTTTTACAAAAACGCATCAGAGAGGCCCAGGCACTCTACTTCATGAAGGAGATGGAAAAGACGGATGTATTTAAAAAGGCCTTCAAAGAGGCCCTCAAAGGGCCAGTGAAGACAGTGAAGGGCCTTGTGACAGAGCCCGTGACCACAGTGACCAATAGTGTGAAGGGTGTTGGCCAATGGTTTTCCAGTGTTGGGCAGGCGATCTTCAGTGACTCCCCAGACCAGGAGGGGGTGGCCAAGACCGCCTTGGGCCATGCCGCTGCCAAGAGGGCCTTTGCCTATGAGTTTGGCATTGACCCATATTCCAAGTGGGATGCAGTACAGGAGGAGTTGAATAAAATCGCCTGGGCGTCGGTCTCTGGGGGGATAACAGTCAAGGCCGCCTTTCACCTCATCCCAGAGGGTGCAGGCATTGTAGTACGGGGGCTCGGTACCTCTGCTAGTGTCAGTAAGCTTGTAAGGGACAGCAGTGTGGGAGAACTGAGGAAATATAATGGAGAACGCCTAAAGGAGATGGGTGTAAGGGAGGCCACTATAGACCTCTTTTTGAACAATCCCAACTATACCCCATATGAGCGCACATTTTTGGTAATGGAACTCATGGACATGAAGGGTGTAAGAGATCGAGCGGTCTACATGACCTACGCAGCAAGGGCCAATAGTGAGGCAGTGGCCATTTTCTGGAGGCTCAGTGCTGGCATGATGGAGAACTACATAAAGTCTACAGGTGATGTGGTACGACTAGTGGACCTAGCTGGAATTCCATTTATGCAGAGACGGGATGGGCAAATAATAGGCATGTTCGCCCTGGACAATCTTGCATGGACTCCCAGGATCGACAAGAAGCTCTCTTACGTGGATCGTGCCATCCGGTCACTTCCTAGTGCCAGGGGAAAGCAGATCTGGATTGCAGGGCGTATAACGCCCAGGGCAAAAGAGGCCCTTAAAGAAAGGGGCTGGGAAATCGTTGCCAATGTAGGTTTTTTGCCCAAAAAGTGAGTGGTACGAGGCTTGAAATTCCTTGACAGTAAGAGACTATGGTGTAAAAAAGATTATTAATTAAGAATAATAATGTTTAATAGGAAGGAGATAGTATGAAACGGAGCATTTTGGTGGCAATTTTGAGTTTGGGCATGGTGCTACCAGTCATTTCAGGGGCACAGGAACTGGTGATTTACCCAGCAAAGGGCCAAAGCGCTCAACAGTTGGAAAAAGACAAGGCAGAGTGTTACAACTGGGCCAAGACCCAATCGGGCTTTGATCCCATGCAGCCCCCAACCCCATCCACACCACCACCGCAGCAGACAGAGCCAAGGTCCAATGCAGTTAGGGGGGCAGTGAGGGGCGCACTCCTTGGTACAGCAGTGGGCGCTATTGCAGGCGATGTGGGAAAGGGTGCCGCCATAGGTGCAGCCTCTGGTGGATTGCTGGGGGGCATGAAAAAGAGAGACCAAGAGGCACAACAGAAGGCGGCCCAGGAGCAGTGGGCCAGGCAGGAGGCATCTCAGTATCAGCAGAAGCGCTCCTCTTATCTCAAGGCCTTTTCCGCCTGTATGGAGGGAAGAGGCTACACAGTAAAATAACGTCTTTTGATCTAAATTAATGATGTTGTGGGTCGAGAGGCCCCATAACCCCTTGGATCACAGGGTGCGTGGGGCCTAGATTTTGATGGTGATTTGTTGACAATTATTTATCTTGTAAAGTAATATTCGATGAAAAGATTTCATCTATTGCGAGGGGGGTAGCATTCGATTTCCGGTGTATTTCCATTTTCTTATACAAAAGGGGGACATATGTTGTCTTATTGGTTAAACAGGTCTAAGGGTCTTATAAAGCTCCTAATCCCATTTGTCGCCATCTCTTTTTTAGTCACAGGGTGCGGAAAGAAACAGGAGGAGAAAAGGCCAGAGGTGGTGCGTCCTGTAAAGCTCCTTACAGTGAAGGACGTGAACGAAGACTTGGTCCAGGGCTTTCCTGGCATGGTGCGTGCTGCGAGGAGGGCAGTCCTTTCATTCAAGGTGTCGGGGCGGATAGTGAAGCTACCAGTGGAAGAGGGGCAATTGGTCAAGCGTGGCGATCTCATTGCCCAATTAGATCAGCGTGACTTCTTGAATGCAGTAAAGGCAGCACGGGCTAGGTTCAAGGAGGCAGAACAGCAGTTCAGGCGCTACAAAGAGCTCTATGCCAAAAAGCAGGTCTCGCGGGCAGACTATGACCGGTATCTGGCTGCAAGAGACGTGGCCAAGGCCAAACTGGATGAGGCATTGAACAGGTTGAAGGATACCACACTCAGGGCGCCTTTTGATGGTTACATTTCAAAGCGCTATGTGGAGCTCTATTACGAGGTCAAGGCCAACGATCCCATTGTAAACCTACAGGACATTTCAAAGATAGAGGTCCTGGTGGATCTGCCAGAACTCACCATGGCTGCAGTAAAGGAGGAGAACCTCGGAGAGATCGTGGCAGAGTTCGATGCCATCCCAGGTAAAAGGTTTCCGTTGACAGTCAAGGAATACTCCACAGAGGCAGATCCGGCTACCCAGACCTACCAAGTAGTATTTGTGATGGATCAGCCAAAGGGTGCAAATATACTTCCAGGCATGACTGCCACTGTCACTGCCTCCTTTAGGGAGGGGGCTGGCAAGGGACCAAGGATCATCGTACCGTCCCTGGCAGTACTCGATGCACCAACAGACAAACCCTATGTATGGGTTTACGATCCCTCGTCGGGGACTGTGCACAGGCGCTATGTGAAGATTGGGGCCCTTGTGGACTCTGGGGGGATACTCATACGTGAAGGCCTCAAGCCAGGGGAACAGATAGTGATTGCAGGGGTTACTAAGCTCAAAGATGGCATGAAAGTGCGTCCGTGGGAGATGCAGAGGGAAGGGAAATAGGCCCATGAACATCGCTGAACTCTCCATAAAAAAGAGTGTCATCACATGGACCATGACAGTGGTAATGCTCTTCCTGGGCTATTTTGCCTACGAGGGGCTCCCCAGGCTCGAAGACCCTGAGTTCGCCATCAAAGAGGCAGTGATAGTCACACCCTATCCAGGTGCCTCTCCACAGGAGGTCCAGGAAGAGGTCACAGAGGTTATCGAGAAGGCGGTCCAGGAGATGGGGCAGCTCAAAAAGGTGGTCTCTTACTCTTCCAGGGGGATGTCACTGGTCCACGTCTATATAAAGGATCAATACAGAAAGGAGCAGTTGCCCCAGGTCTGGGACGAGCTGAGGCGTCGCATGGCAGACCACGAGCATGAGCTCCCGCCAGGGGCAGGCCCCATAACAGTCAACGACGACTTTGGCGACGTGTTTGGCGTCTATTTTGGGCTTGTAGGTGAGGGTTACACATATGCAGAGCTTAAGGCAGTGGCCGAGTTCCTGCAACGAGAGCTCCTCACAGTACAAGATGTGAAGAAGATAGAACTGTTTGGCCTGAGAAAAGAGGCGGTCTATGTGGAGATCTCAAGGGCCAAGATGGCAGCTCTGGGCATCACTCAGGCAGACATCTACAATGCGCTCAGGGCCAAGAACCTGGCCGTTGACTCTGGCAGGATAGAGTTTGGCGTAGAGTATCTCGCCATAAACCCCACAGGTGAATTCAAGAGTGAAAAGGACTTTGGCAACCTCTTTATCGCCTCAAAGGGGGGGCGGCTCATATTTTTGAAGGATATCGCGGAGATAAAGCGTGGATATGTTGAGCCACCATCAAAGATCCTTCGTGTTGATGGGAGGCCTGCCATTGGGATCGCCATCTCAACTGTCCTTGGTGGAAATGCTGTCACCATGGGAAATGCAGTGTTAAAGCGCCTGGAGGCGCTTCAGGACCAGATCCCCTTGGGCATGGAACTCGTAGAGATCTCCATGCAGTCTAAGTCTGTGACCAAGGCAGTGAACGGTTTTGTCATAAATCTCCTGGAGTCCGTATGTATCGTCATAGTGGTCCTGGCGGTCTTCATGGGATTTCGTTCAGGGCTCATCATAGGGTTCATTCTGCTCCTCACCATTGCCGCAACATTTGTGGTCATGGGTTATTACCACATCATCCTCCAGAGGATCTCCCTTGGGGCCCTGATTATTGCCTTGGGGATGTTGGTGGACAATGCAATAGTGGTAGTAGATGGTATGAAGGTCAAAATGAAGCAGGGGGTCGATGGGCTCACAGCCGCCAAGGAGGTTGTGGGCCAAAACGCCATTCCACTCCTTGCAGCTACGGCTGTAGCCATTATGGCCTTTGCCTCTATTGGAGGAATGAGCAACTCCACTGGTGAGTATTGTCAGAGCCTATACCAGGTGATTCTCATCTCGCTCTCGCTTTCCTGGATAACCGCTGTGACCACAGCACCCCTCATAACAAAGAAGTTTGTCCTGAGCAAAAAGGATCTCTCTTCTGGAGGTGGTGGCGAAGAGGCCTATAGTGGTAAATTCTATCAGATCTACAGGAAAATACTCACTGGCGCCATCAAGGCCAGGTGGGTCACCATTGCCATCGTGGTCGGCATGTTCATTGCCTCTGTGTATGGGTTCACATTTGTTAAACAGCTCTTTTTCCCTGCCTCCACCAGGCCGCAGTTCATTGTAGAGACCTTTTTTAGAGAAGGAATACACATCCGTGAGACAGAGCGCCAAGTGGCAAAGATGGAAAAGTATCTTAGCAAGCTAAAGGGCGTGACCCAGGTGGCATCGGCCATTGGCGGAGGGCATCCCAGGTTCCTCCTCACTTATTCTACACCAGTGGAAGGGGCGAACCAGTATGCAAATATCCTTGTATCTGTTGAGGATTACAGGATTATCAATGATCTTGCCCCAAAGGTCCAAAAGGACCTTGAAGAGATGTTCCCAGATGCGTGTGTCAATGTGAAGAAGTTCAACCTAGGGCCTGCTACAGGTGGAAAGATCCAGTTGAGGATAAATGGTTCAGACCCAGAGAAATTGCGCGCTCTTGCGGAAAAGGCCGTGGCAATCTTTAGGGAAGAGGGCGCAAAGGCAGTGAGGACCGAGTGGGGTGAAAAGGTCAAGGTACCTGTACCCATTGTGGCAGAGGACAGGGCCATGGCCCTTGGGATCACTCGTCCCATGATCGCCCAGGCCATCCAGGCAACGTTCTCGGGAAAGACAGTAGGGGTCTATCGCGAGGGTACAGAGCTCATCCCCATCATTGCCCGTGCCCCAGACGATGAAAGGGACACCATTGAAGACCTGAGCGAGATCCAGATCTACAGCCCAGTGGCGAGACAATACGTGCCAATAATGCAGGTACTAAAGGGCATTGAGACCAGGTGGGAGACGGCTAGGCTCTCTCGCTGGCAGAGGCGCCCATTTATCAAATTACATGCAGATCCAAGAGACGAGCTACCAGCCGAACTCATGGCCAGGGTAAAACCGAGGATCGAGCAGGAACTCGGAGTAGACCTGGCCGCCTACAGAGGAACGCCCTTAAAAGAGGGAGAGAAGTGGACGGCCAAGACCATCCCCATCAAATATGACGACATCATACCCCTTAAGGGAATGCCTGGGTATTTCATTGCATGGGGTGGAGAGCTTGAAGATTCTTCAGACTCCCAGGCGCAACTTGCTGCCAATATACCCATCTACTTTGGCATGATGATACTCATTGTGATCTTCATGTTCAATGCATTCCGCCAGCCACTCATCATCTGGCTCACAGTGCCATTGGCCTTGATAGGGGTTACTGCAGGACTCCTGTTGCTCAAGCAGCCCTTTGGCTTCATGGCTCTATTGGGACTGATGAGTCTCTCTGGCATGCTCATCAAGAATGCAATAGTCCTCATAGATCAGATCGACATCAACATCCGTTCTGGCATGAAGGGGCTCGATGCAATAGTTGAGTCCGGGGTCTCGAGGATGCAGCCAGTGATGATGGCTGCCCTCACCACCATGATGGGTATGATCCCGCTCTTCCAGGATGCATTCTTTGTGTCCATGGCAGTGACCATCGTGTTTGGACTGGGCTTTGCAACAGTGCTCACCCTTGTATTCGTGCCAGTGCTTTACGCCACATTCTTTAGGATAAAGTGAGGAAAGGGCTAGGAGATGATAGTGATGAAAGGACGAAGTAGGCTGCTTTCTTTAATGGTTTGCGTACTATTCACTCTATTTTTGGGAGGTGCCACCAAGGCTGCGGCGGCCTGTAAGAGGACTATAAAGATAGGGATACTCCTCGACGGCTCCACACCTGGAGACAAGGCGCTATCCGCTACGTTCAAACAGGAGATCACCTCGATGCTGAGGCCCGATGTATGCGCCACCTTTCCATCCCAGTGGGAACTAGATGGCAAGGATTCGAGGGAGGGGGTGAGAGAGGCCCTCTCTAAGTTGCTCAGAAAGGGTGGGCCAGATGTAGTACTCGCCCTGGGTGTCATTTCTTCCCTTGAGGTCCTAAGACGCGGTCCTCTGCCAAAGCCAGTGATTGCACCACTGGTTCCCAGGTTTGCCATAAAGAAGAACAAGGGTTCAAATACAAGTAATGTAAAAAATCTCATTTACATAGACTCTATCTATTATCTAGATAAGGACATAGAGATCTTTAAAAAGGTGGTGCGCTTTCACCACGTGGCCATCGTGCTGGACAAAAGGGAGCTCTATTCAATCCCAGATGTCTTCAGACTGGCCCAGGAGTTTGGAGAAAGGCACGGGCTCAAGGTATCCTTGGTGCCAGCAATGGGTTCTGCTCAAAAGGTGCTACAAGAGATCCCCGGGGGTGTCGATGCAGTGCTCGTTGGCCCACTTTGGCACTTTAGCGGTGGGGAGTTTAAGAAGCTCGTTGAGGGGCTTAAAAAGAGGCGTCTTCCTTCTTTTGGCATCTGGGATAGACACCAGGTAGAGATGGGGCTTTTTGCAGGGGCAGAGGCGAGTGATAAGGAGGTGATCCTTGCACGTCGCACAGCGGTGGCCATAATGGATATCCTCCAGGGTGAGGCCCCACACAGAATCGAGGTGAAGTTTAAGAGAAATCGTGAACTCACCATCAACATGGCCACTGCCAGGGCCATATCGATCTATCCCGACCTTTTGGTGATGACAGAGGCCACTTTGCTGAATGAAGAGCCTGGCGAGGTCTCTAGGAGGCTAAATATAAAAAAGGCAGTGGAAGAGGCCATCTCGGCAAACCTGAGGTTAAAGTCAGTTACAGTGGATGTGATGGCAGGTGAACACAAGGTAAAAGAAGAGAGGGCAGATTTATTTCCACGCGTAGACCTTGCAACGGGCTACAGAATCATCGATTCAGACAGGGCCAGACAGGGCGCAGGTGTTAGCCCTCAACGGGCCTGGACAGGGACTGCAGGTGGATCGATTCTCCTTTATTCAGACAAGATCTGGGCAAAGTATAGGGCCCAGGAATACTTACAGCGTGCCCGTGAGATGAGGCGAGAGAAGACTAGGTTGGATGTGACCTACGATGCCTCTGTGGCCTATCTCAATGTCTTGCGTGCAAAGACCATAGAACGCATCTACAAGGAAAACCTCGCCCTTACCAAGGCAAACCTTGAACGCGCCAAGATAAAGGTGGAGACAGGCGCTGCTGGGCCAGATGAAGTGTACAGGTGGGAATCCAAGTTTGCCAACGACAGGCGCCTTGTACTATACCGTGAATCAGACACCCTGGATGCCATGGAGGCCTTGAATCGGATTCTCCACCGCCCCCTTGACGAACAATTTGTGCCAGAGGAGGCCACCTTGAAGGACCCCCTCTTCATGGTGGGCGACAACGCCTTTTTTAAATTCATGGAAAATCCATTGAAGATCCAGCGGTTCAAGGAGTTTGCCACCCGCGAGGCTGTGGAAAAGAGGCCAGAGATAAAGGTGTTAGACTCATTGATTGATGCCAAAGAGCGCCTTAAAAAATCTGCCAAACGCCAACTCTGGTTGCCAGACTTCACAGTGGAGTGGAATGTAGACCAGTACCTCGCCCAGGATGGACATGGCGAAAGAGACAACTCCTCCCTTGACGATACAGACTGGAACGTAGGTGTCTTTGCCCGTATCCCACTCTTTGAAGGAGGAAAGACCTATTACAGGGCGAGGAGGCTCCAAGAAGAGGTCTCTAAACTCTATGTGGACAAAGATGCCCTAGTAGAGGCGATCTACCAAGAGGTAATGGCTGCCATAAACAAGACAAGGGCCTCATACCCTTCTATTTGGCTCACCCGGGATGCAGAAGTGGCGGCAAAGAAGAATCTGGACCTTGTGACCGACTCCTATGTCCAGGGCATCAAAAACATCATCGACCTTTTGGATGCGCAGAATCAATATCTAAATGCCAAATTGGATGCGGCCAATGCAGTCTATAACTTCCTCATCGACTTCATGGGAGTCCAGCGCGCCATGGGTGAGTTTGTAATCTTCCTGCCAGGACCAGAGCGTGAGCAGTGGCTCGCAACCTTGAAGGAGATTCTGGCGGCGAAAGACTAGAGGGAGTGAGATAGTTCTCTTTTTTAGTGCCTGATGGGCGGGAAAAGACTTACCCTATCCAATCAGATACTCATAGGAGTGGGGCTGGGCCTCTTCCTGGGGCTCTTCTTTGGAGAGCGTATGGCCTTTCTCCACGTTGTAGGGACCATCTACATAAAACTCCTACAGGTTACAGTACTCCCGTACATAATCGTTTCACTCACTGGAAGCCTTGGAAAGCTCACCCTGGAGCAGGCCTCGGTGATGGCAAGGCGGGTCTCTATAATATTTCTCATCCTCTGGGTATTGACACTCCTCTCAGTGGTGCTTTCTGTCTTCTCGTTTCCAAACATCGAGACCGCCTCATTCTTCTCGTCCTCAATGATACCCAGCACCAAGGAGCCAGACTATCTGGCACTCTATATCCCATTTAATCCATTCTTTTCCCTTGCCCAGAACCTCGTGCCTGCTGTGGTGATATTTTGTATTCTGATGGGTACTGCACTCATCACAGTGGAGAAAAAGGAACTCATTATCGAGCCCTTAGACGTTGCCTCTAAGGGGCTACTTAGGATCACAAACTTCTTTGTAAAGCTGACCCCTATCGGCCTCTTTGCCATTGCTGCATCGGCAGCAGGCACCATGTATGTGGAGGACATAAAGCAGCTACAGGTCTATATCCTGCTCTATATCGCACTTAGTCTAGTCTTTACGTTCTGGATCTTGCCTGCCCTTGTGTCCACCTTTACACGGGTCCCATATGTCAAGATCTTTGAGTACTTCAAAGATGCACTGGTCATGGCGTTCTTTACCGGCAGTGTGTTCGTGGTGCTGCCCCTCATCACCGAGAAGGCTACAGAGATAATCAAGAGGTTTGTCACAGAGGATCAGGACACCCAAAATGCAGTGGAAGTCATTGCCCCAGCCTCCTTCAATTTCCCTGGAAGCGGAAAGCTCTTGCTGCTCCTCTTTATTCCATTTGCTGGCTGGATGACCAACACCGACATTGGCCCAGGGCGCTTTATCGAGCTTGCAAGCCTCGGGTTCTTTACCTTTTTTGGCAGTGTGAATGTGGCCATTCCATGGCTCCTCGACTTCTTTCGCATTCCAGCAGACATATTCGACCTCTTTATGATGAGCGGGATCATAAATTCCCGTTTCTCAACCCTGGCATCTGCCATGTTTACCATAGTAGTGAGTATCGCAGGTGCATGCGCCATGACCAGCAACCTCAGATTGAGCCTACCGCGGCTTGTGCGCTATGTGGTCACATCCATCTTGGGATGCATCGGGGTCATCCTGGTCATGGGCCTTATATTCAGGTTTGTGGTAAACATAAAATATGAAAAGCACGACATAGCCATGGAGATGTCCTTACAGTTGAAGGATGGTGTCGCTGCCAAGGTATACGACCATCAACCCCCGCCACTTCCAAGGCCCCCGTCCAATGTGCCTCTCACCACAGCCATCAAGGAGCGGGGAGTGATTCGGATCGGCTATCCGTTAGAGGACAAGATGCCTTTTTCATACCACAACAAGAAGGGCGAGCTTGTGGGGCTTTCCATTGATCTAGCGTATCAGTTGGCAAAGGATATGGGAGTAGGTCTTGAATTGGTCCCAATAGACGACAGGCACCTAGCCGAGGAGTTGAACAGTGCCAAGGTGGATGTGGTCATGGGACACAATCTCATCATCCCCGAGACTGCCCTTCGGCTCAATTTTACCCAGCCCTTCATGTACGAGACCATGGCCCTTGTGATGGAAGACTACAAACGCTCCCTTTTCCAAGACATGAATGATCTCAGGGAGAAGGCCGTGGTGCTGGCTGTGCCAGACATCCCATATTATAAGAACATGATGAAGGATCTGTTTCCCAAGGCGAGGCTACGGCCCATTGGCTCTGTGAAGGATTTCTTCTTGGGAAGATACAAAGACGCAGATGCCATGGTCTACACTGCAGAGGGCGGGGCGTTCATGACGCTCATCTATCCCAGATATTCAGTAGTGGTGCCCAGGGGTCTAAATATTCGCCTTCCACTGGCATTTCCAGTGAGGATGGGCGGGCAGAGCCTGGCCCGTTTTATGGACGCCTGGATAGCCATGAAGACCCATGATGGTACACTGGATCGGCTGGTTAGTTATTGGATCAAGGGCGAGAATGCAAAACCAAAACGCCCCAGATGGTGTATAGCAAGGGATCTCTTGCACATCATAGACTAGGCATACTCTACCTTCTTGGTGACCTCCTTTTTGATCCTGTCAAGGGCATAACCCAGGGCAGATAAGGTATTTTCCCTAAAATCCCCTGCAACACCCAATAGCATGAGATCGTCCCCTACTCTAAGGGTCCCTTGTGCTATCTCCACATCCACTGCAATAACCCCTGGAAGGCCCAAGGTCGCCTCCACTATCTCTTGCAATCTTTCGCGGTCAACCTCTACCTGGATCTTTGAACACTTGGACCCATCCCTAGATGTGGCCCTTACGATGCCATTGTGGATGAGGATCATCCCCGCCTTACCCATGGCCCTTTTCTTTAATCTGTCTCTAAAGCCCTCTATGTCCATTTTTTCTCCCCCTCACTCACTAGTTCCTCCAGCCTTTTGCCATAAGCCTCTTTTAGGCTATCTAAAAAGGCAGGGTCAACCTTTCCCTTCCAAGACTCCACCTTATAGAATCGTTTGGGGATGGTAACTTCTCTTGGTTTAAAACCAGTATCAAACCTGAGCTTCCACCTCCAGAACCTGATCTTCTCTGAAAGTTCCTCCATATTTTTGGCAATCTCATGGTAGCCAACCGAGTCGAGGCACATGGCGAGATACTCGTTGGTATACACTGCTCTTGCAAATAGACACGATACCATGGAGTTGAGTAGGACCCGTCTTGCTTCGTCTTGGATCAGAAATTCTATTGCCTCCTCTAGATCAATGTCCTGCTCTTTCTGCTCCTTGGAATAGGCCCCAGTATCGAGGTGTGAATGCCTAAAACCCAGTGCCTGGGCAGTAAAGAAGAGCTCTCCTGTGGCATATCCAGCCATCTCCTGGCCGAGGACGCAGGAAAAGTCTTCTCCGCCGTAGTGCCTTGCTGCCTTTAAAGTGCCATGGGCAAGCAGCCTATAGAATTCATTTGCGCCCATGGCGAGGTGGCGTGCCGCCTCCAAATAGCCCTTTGTATGGCCGAAACGCAAGGTACAGAGTGTATGGTCTTTTCCGATAAGACCAGTTTGAAGGGCCTCTGTGGCCCAAGCGAGGGCGACCCCCGCTGAGATTACGTCTAGGCCAAGGGCATCTATCTCCAGGATGAGTTTTAGAACATCTACAGGATTTGTAATGCCCAACATGCAACCTACTGAGAATATTGGCTCATAGTCATAGGCCACCTGTTCAAAATAGTACCTGTGGTCCTTCATGAATTTTTCCCTGATGTAACCCAAGTGGATACAACCTATGGGACAACCTGAGCACGCAAGATTCCTCAATAGGTGCCTCTGGGCAAAGGTCTCTCCAGAGATCCGGTTCACGTCTGGGTCGTGTGTGTCGGTGAGATTCCTCCATGGGAGGGACTTTAGACGATTTAGTTGAACGAGGTTGGCAGGTGTTCCAAGGTCGTGATATTTCTTCATCATCCCGGATTCTTCAATCCGTTTGAATATTTCGCCATAGGCCTTTTTGTATTCCCTCTTGTCTGGTGCCTCAAATAGGGCATCTCCAAGGATTACGATGGCCTTGAGGTTTTTCCTCCCCATTACGGCACCTGCCCCGAGCCTTCCAAAATGTCTGTAGGTATCTGCATTTATGCACGCATATGCACAGAGATTTTCTCCAGCAGGACCGATCCTCAAGATACTCCTATGTCCCCTCGACTCATCAACAACCCTCCTTACGATCTTTCCAGTCTGGATGACGTCTAGCCCCCAGAGGTATCTGGCATCTTTTATCTCCACCTTTCTCGAGCCCACCACCAGCATACTAGGGGCCTTGGCCCGTCCTGTAATCACGAGGGCATCTAGGTCTGCGAAAAAGAGGCTGAGTGCAGAACGCCCCCCTGCGTGACTTTCAGTGAACTGATCGTGGTATGGGGACTTGAAGGCACAGACCGTCTTGCTCATCAGTGGGAAATAACCAGTCAATGGCCCGATGGTGAAGATGAGTGGCTGGCCGTCACTGTGCCATGGTTCATCCTTTAAACCATATTTGCGGAAGAGGAGAGTCCCAAGGCCAGAGCCGCCAATGAACTCCTCTCTCCCCTCTATCTTCTCTATGCTGGCCCTTTCCTTTGTAAGATCGACTACCAAAACCCTAAAGTATTCTCTTGCCATGGCCTTTTACCCTTCGATCTCAATAAGTTCGAGACACTTGTGTGGGCAAAACTTTACACAAGTTCCACAATGAATACAGATTACTGGAAAGCCGTGGTCATCTTGTGCCACAGCCCCTACAGGACATGCCTTCTGGCACTCCATACACCTAATACACTCTGTCTTCTTTAGGATCACCCCTCCGCCCTTTCTTGCAACGAGGGCCCCTGTTGGACAGGCATCGAGACAGGCAGGATCTCTGCATGCAAGGCAAAAGTCTGCCTCAAAGCCTGTAGAGATACCGCCGGAGCTCCTAATCCTGATCCCAGATGCATTCCAGGATATCAACCCGTGCACCTGGCGCGCACAGGTCATGGAGCAAATATGACACCCAATACATCTTTTTATATTTTTGGCACTCAATACCTTCATGTCTCTTCCTTCTCTTAAAAGGTGTTCTGAATCTATCAGATTACCCCAGTGTGCCCCTCAGTGGAAGAGGGGTGGAAATGCCATAAATTTGTTTTTCTTATGGTGTGTCTACTGTTAGTTCGGAGAAGACTTGAGGGTAGGGGAGGGGAGCACCTTCCCCCCCTTCCCCCCTTTTAGTTTCTACCACCAGTGGATGTCGAAACGGTCGAGGTTCATCACCTTATTCCAGGCGGCTACAAAGTCATGTACAAATCGTTCTTTGTTGTCGTCCTGGGCGTAGAATTCGGCCTGTGCCCTCAGTTGTGAATTGGAGCCAAAGACCAGGTCCACCCTTGTAGCAGTCCATCTCCTTTCGCCCGACCTACGGTCAATTGCCTCAAATGTCTGGTCCTCATCTGAGGTGGATTTCCACTCAAGTCCCATGTCTAATAGATTTACAAAGAAATCATTGGTGAGTACCCCTGGTCTGTGGGTAAACACCCCATGGGGCAGAGAGTTGTAGGTTGCCCCAAGGACGCGAAGGCCGCCCACCAGCACGGTCATCTCTGGGACAGTGAGTGTGAGTAATTGTGCCTTGTCTATGAGGGCCCGTTCTGCAGGGAACCTGGCCCCTTGCCTCAGGTAGTTTCTAAAGCCGTCTGCAACAGGTTCAAGAAAACCAAAGGAGTGTATGTCTGTCTGCTCCTGAGATGCATCGGTGCGCCCTGGTACAAATGGCACTCCTATTGTCACACCTGCTAGGCGTGCTGCCTCTTCTATGGCTGCATTGCCCCCGAGGACGATGAGATCGGACAGTGAGACACGCTTTGGCGACCCCTCTTGTGCAGCCCCTTTATCGAAACGATCCTTTATTGCCGACAGCACCTCAAGTACCCGTTTAAGTTGTAAGGGCTGGTTCACCTCCCAATCCCTTTGAGGTGCCAACCTGATACGCGCCCCATTCGCACCACCCCTTTTGTCTGACGCCCGAAAAGTTGAGGCAGCAGACCAGGCGGTGTACACCAATTCGGTCACTGAAAGGCCAGAGCCAAGGATCTCTCTCTTTAAGGTAGAGATTGCGTCCTGGTCTATGAGCTCATGGTCTACTGGAGGAAGTGGGTCCTGCCAGATCAGGTCCTCTTCTGGGACTTCTGGGCCTAAGTATCGAGACTTGGGTCCCATATCTCTATGGGTGAGCTTGAACCAGGCACGTGCAAAGGCATCTGCCAGTTCTTCTGGATGTTCCAGGAAGCGCTTTGCTATTGGGCCGTAGAGAGGGTCCATGCGCAGGGCAAGGTCTGTGGTGAGCATGATGGGCTTGTGGCGTTTTTGGGGGTCGTGTGCATCTGGGACCATCTCGCCAGTCTTGGGATCTGTGGGGACCCACTGCCATGCACCTGCAGGGCTCTTTTCGAGATTCCAATCATACTTAAATAACACCTCTAGAAAGGTGTTGTCCCAGGTGGTTGGAGTGGGTGTCCAGGCACCTTCAAGGCCGCTAGTGATGGTGTCTGGCCCCTTGCCACTTTGATAACTGTTTTTCCAGCCCAGCCCCTGTTCTTCCAGTGGGGCCGCCTCAGGCTCTGGTCCAAGATATTTTTGAGGGTCGGCGGCACCATGGCATTTTCCAAAGGTATGGCCCCCTACTATGAGGGCCACTGTCTCTTCATCGTTCATGCCCATGCGCCTAAAACTCTGGCGTATGTCCTTCGCCGCTGCAAGGACATTGGGTTCGCCATTTGGGCCTTCGGGGTTTACATAAATGAGCCCCATCTGGACTGCTGCTAGTGGCCCCTCAAGGGCGCGTTCATCACTATGGCGCTCGTCACCGAGCCATTCAGATTCTGGCCCCCAGTAGATGTCTTGTTCTGGCTCCCAGATGTCCACTCTCCCCCCACCAAATCCAAAGGTCTTGAACCCCATGGATTCGAGGGCAACATTGCCTGCGAGGATCATGAGATCGGCCCAGGATATCTTGTTCCCATACTTCTTTTTTATGGGCCAGAGAAGCCGCCGTGCCTTGTCTAGATTGACATTGTCTGGCCAACTATTCACTGGGGCAAAGCGCTGATTGCCAGTACCACCACCGCCTCTTCCATCTATTATCCTGTAGGTCCCTGCTGAGTGCCACGCCATGCGGATGAATAGGGGACCATAATGGCCATAGTCTGCTGGCCACCAGTCTTGAGACTGGGTCATGAGGCTGCGCAAGTCCTCCTTTAGTGCCTTGAGGTCGAGTTCGTTAAAGGCCTTGGCATAATCGAACCCGTCGCCCCACGGCTGGAGCTCCCTTGGGTTTTGCTGGAGTATCTTTAGGTTCAACTGGTTGGGCCACCAATTCCGGATCATGTCTCCGCCAAGGGTGGTATGCTGAAACTCTCTATCCACAAATGGGTGCCTGCTGTTTTCGGTCATAATCTGCCTCCTTTTTGGATCTTTTATATTGGTCCTGTTCTACTAAATACAATTTTAAACAATATTTATTGTCTCATATTAGTTTTAAAAAAACAATCTAACAGCGCCAAAATTTGTAATTTACACCAGGTTCCATGGACGACTCTTAAGGATACAAGTTACATCGTTGACTTATGGGAGCCATATGGGATGTTTATAGGTTTTTTTCTATTAAGGATAGATTTAAAAACAAGGGGATTAGCCCAATCACCGGTCCAATCCCCTCAATCACTTATGACTTATGGGATCTTTGTGCTATAGAGCATGAGGTATGAGCCATTTTTTAATCTTACTACAGCGGCCTCTTTTACCATCTGTGATTCAAGCTCTCCTTCCTCAAGGTCAATCCTAGTGCCTTCCTCCTCACTCCAATTATCTCCATCCCTTGTAAAGAAGGAGTAGATAGATTGCATGGTCATAGGGTCATAACAATATGCCCTATAGCCTCCAGAGACAGGAATGACATTTGAGATGATGACGCCATGCCCATCAGAGGTACTGAGTTTTAACTGTTTTTCTGGGGTGAATAGGGTACCATCTGTAGAGGTCCCATGGAGGTCCCAGGCATATAGGTGCCAGGTGTTGCCGATCTTTACTACCGATGGATCAAAGACCATGGCGCCATTGTCACCAAAGGCCTTGCCCTTTAATTGGAAGTCCACCCCATTGGTGCCCTCTGCATAGTATGTATATGGCCCTGCCCCTTCTTCACTGCTGTAGGTCACATATAGTCTGAAGGTCCCGTCTTGCAGGATCACTACGTCTGGGTCCACAGGGGGGATCTTTCCCTCTGCCCCATCTATGTTCACATACTTGTACACCCAGTGTTCACCATCATCGAATGAGATGGCAACACCAATCTTGTTGGTCTCCTCCCCCATGGTCCAGCCTACATAGTATGCATAGACCCAGCCTTTGTCATCCACAACTAGGTCAGATACATCTGCCTGATCTGTGAGGTATGTGTCTTTTTTTGTGAATGACAGGCCATCTGAGGACCTGGCAATCCTTAGGCGCAGTGCCCAGGGTCCTATACCGCCTCCGCCCGCCGGCCCATCAATTGTCCCTGCGCCATGCGGTGGCTGATAGTCACTTAAAATTGGCGCCACTACCTTAAAGGAATAGGCATTGTAAACAAGTTCTCTAGTATCATCTAGCTGATATCCATAATAAAAAATTGCATTCAGCCCTGTAGCCCCAGATAGATCAATAGCGCCGCCAAAAAAGTCGAAGTCCTGGACGGAAGAAAGGGCCTCTACCGGCCTTTGAAAAAGATAGCCCTGGGCTGTGTTTGGGAGAAACACATACATTAAAAGTGTTGCCCTCTTCCCTACGTCTTCAGCCCTTACACTTAGCTGTGGCGATAGTGTGACAGCGGAACAGGCTGGCACAACTACCTGGTTTTCAATCTCAAGGGGCCCACTCCCTGCACTAAAGAGGACCCCACTAAGGGGGCTGTGGGGGGAGCCTTTGGCAAAACATCCATCTTGAGTCTGGCCAAAGGCCGATCCATTGATAGAATTAGCGACAATAAAGAAAAAAACAAAAGTAAGCGCCCAGAGAATAAAGGTCCGTTTCTTGATTTCCATAAAATTCGCCCCTCCAGTTTTTAGTCTATATACCTTTATCGACCCTGGAGGGCATTTGTTTAAAGAAAATCTTAAGGTCTCAATCTCTTGTTAAGAAAAAACGCGCGAAGGAGAGAGTGTAAATACATATCTCGTTTTTAAGATATTAGGCCTCTATTAAGGCAACCTTCAATGCCCGGTCTATCCTTCTAGTTATTTGGCGTGTGTCTTATATGCAGTACAGTTCTTCCTCTTTTCAGTGGGGCAATTTACGATGTTCCAGCATCCAGTAAACTCGAGTAGCTTTTTGATCCCAGCGATGCTGATGCCCTGGTCGTGTATCATGGACCTTATGCAAGTGATCCACTGGAGGTCATTGAGTGAGAAGTAGCGCCTCTGGCCCTTTCTAAGCGGTTTTATAAGCCCCTCTTTTTCATATATCCTCAGGGTACGGGGGTGTATCTCGAGCATGTTCGATGCAGTACCTATGGTAAAGATGGGTTGATCTGGGTCTATCCCCTCTACTGCCTGCCAAATGCCGGTATCCTCTAGTTGTGCGCCTAAGGTATCATTTCCTTGATTTAGGAGTCTCTCTAAAGGGGCAGCCATTTTTTTCACCTTCC
>WGBU01000191.1 GCA_015494155.1 Deltaproteobacteria bacterium
TATTGCCAAAGATATGGCCTGAGTAGGGAGGAAGCAGAGGAGACCCTGCGTCTTTTTTGTGTAAATGGTCTCATACCAGAGCCAATTCGTGTGGCGCATCTCATTGGTGGAGCATTGGTAAATGGAGTGAGCTCAGGTAGGGCATGATGGAAGGGATTGGTAGGTGTGCCATATGGCATGATGGGGCCCTAGGAGATCTACTCATCTCCTATCCTTCCATGTCCCTCATCTCCTCTCTCATGGAAGAGTCTATCTTGTTGGCACGAGGAGAGGCAGGGAGGTTTGTGGGTGGGCTCTTGGGAATAGGGCGGTTTGTCCCGTCGGACTCATCCGCTGTAGCAGGGGTGTATGGAGGGGAGCTTCCGCCATTTTTTAGGGGCCTCGATGCGCTTTTCCTCTTCTCGAGGAGACCCGACAGTGACCATGTCGCACACCTTAGAACGCTTTTCGCTACCAAATTAAAGGTCATTTCCACCTCTCCACCAAGGGGTAAAGGGTGGTGTCCCTCCCTCTATGAATATCAATTTTTACAGGTGGGGAAGCTTCTAGGAGTAGATGCAGGCGGGATTGCAAGCCACATTCCTAGGCTTGCTGGGAAGGGAGAAAGAGGCCCAGGACAATACTATGTGGTTCACCCTGGAAGCGGTGGGAGGTCCAAGTGCTGGCCTCCAGAGAGGTTTTCTGCAACAATTGAGCGCCTTAGGGAGATCTTCCCAGACACAAGACCAAAGGTGGTTTTGGGGCCTTGTGAGGAAGAAAGGTTCCAGGACTTTATGCCCCTCATCTCCCTTGATGGGGTGGAGGTAGTGAGGAGATCCGGCCTACACGGGCTCTATGAACTTTTAAAGGGGGCGCGCTTTTACATTGGAAATGACTCGGGGGTTAGCCATCTGGCCGCCTTTTTGGGTATAGAGTCTTTCTTGCTCTTTGGACCCACTGATCCTAGGGTGTGGGCCCCACCATTTCCCTGGGTCCATGTGATCGCCCCTAAACGCATGGGAGCAATTGAGGAGATAAGAGAGGATGCAGTGGTGGAGGTGATCCTTAAAACCATTTCCAGTGGGGAAGCCTACCCTTGACCTTTTGAGGAGTGCTGCTCTCCTGTGAAGGAACTGAATGGTTAGGTCCCTCTTGTGATGGGGGAGGTAACTTCGCGGGAGATTGCGGGGAGCTCATCGTTGGTTGGGCCTTTGCCAGCTTCTCTGCTGCCTGCCCCGTTTCTTTAAAGGTCTCTTTTTTTATGATCTCTTCAGGTGTCGGCACTGGGAGATCCTCTGAATATGGTGGCATGGTGGTGGCCTTTTCTACCCCCTTTTTCTTGTCTGCCTTTAAGAAATTTAAGAGCGAAAAAAGGCCGCTAGAGCCCTCAGCGGATTGTTGGGTTTCTTTCTTGGGTTCAGTCTCCTCATCATCAGGGGGGAGATCAGGCACTATGTCAGGTATGTAATCCCTGGGGGGTTCATTCTTTGCCATCTCATTCTGCTTTTGGGTCTTTATAGGGGCGGGGGGTGTCGTCTCTTTTTTCTTAAGAGGGATCTTTCCAACTGCTGGCCTCACCTTTTCGCTCTCAATGGGTTTTATGGCCAAATGTTCTCGATCTTTTTCAATGAATTGAGTGAGATCCTTTGATAATTGATCCACTGCCTCAAAAAGTCCCTCTTCTGATGGGGCTGTCCTTTTAAGTGTAGTAAGTGGCGCCTCATCACCTCTTAAAAGCCCTGCCTTGCGCCACACCTTTGCGATAAGTAAGAGGCCAGCCCCTGCCTCCTTCTTTAATATGCACCTAACGAGATAGCCAGACTCCACCTTTACTCCATCTGGGGTAAAGGCCTCGAGCCCCCGGGCCCTTAGGCCCGATACGAGCAGTCTCTCCACGCCTTGGGCAAGGTAGCCTTTTCCCCCTAAGCCATCCAATGAGACCCGCTCCACCTCCACAGGCAATGAATGGGCCAGAGTAGGTAGCAATATGAGAATAAGGGTAAGGGCGATTTTTGTGATTTTCTGTCTCATGGGTCTCTCCTAAAGGGTGCTCAATCAGTCAAAGCATCCCGAATTTTCTCATCTTTTCCACTAAGGTTGTCCTCTTGAGGCCCAACAACTGGGCCGCCTTGCTCTTTACACCATTTGTGCGTGAAAGGGCCTGATTGATGAGTCCTATCTCAAGTTTTCTTATCACCTCTGGCAGGGAGACGCCGTTTTCAGGGAGAGGCAGGTGGGCGATCTGATCTATGGAAATGGGCCCTTTAGCCGAGCCGGTCTCCCTGCCCTCTTGCCCTTTAGACGCCTTTCCCAAGGCACCTTTTATCCGTTCTGGAAGGTCCTCAAGAGAGATGGTATTGCCCTCTGCCAGAACAATCAGGCGTTCTACCACGTTTTCGAGCTCTCTTACATTGCCAGGCCAACTATACGCCATGAACGCCTCCATTGCCAGTTCCTCTATCTCCATAGGAGGCGTGCCAGCACGCTGGGAGAACACCTTGATGAAGTGTTGGATCAGTAGGGGGATATCGCTCTTTCTCTCCCTCAAAGGTGGCACCCTAATGGGGATAACGTTCAATCTGTAGTAGAGGTCTTCTCTAAAATGCCCTTCTTTTACTGCCTCCTCTAGGTCCCTATGGGTGGCGGCCACGATCCTCACGTCTACTTGGATCTCCTTAATGCCTCCAACCCTCTCAAATGCCCTCTCCTGGAGTACACGCAGTACCTTTACCTGGAGGTCTGGGCTCATGTCTCCAATCTCGTCTAGGAATACAGTGCCCCCATTGGCCAACTCAAAGCGGCCAGGTTTGGTCCTGTTTGCCCCGGTAAAGGCCCCCTTTTCATAGCCAAAAAGCTCTGATTCCAAGAGCTCTTTAGGTATGGCACCGCAATTGATGGGCACAAAGGCGCCTGCATTCCTCTTACTGCGCCGGTGGATCTCTTTTGCCACCAATTCCTTACCGGTCCCACTTTCACCTGTGATGAGAACGGTACTGTCTGAGGCGGCAACTTTGTCTATTGTTTTGAGCAGTTCTAGGATCTGAGGGCTTTCACCAATCATCACTACTACACTATTCAATTTGCCTTAAAGAGACAAGAAGGGTTTTAATTGATGGGGTCATGTAGTATATTATGAAATTAATAAAAATAATCTTTACTAAAAGGAGTCTTGCACTATGAAACTGAAGAAAAAGGGGACCTGTACAAGAGAGGAAATGGCCCAGTATCTGGCAAGACTCTCTGGTATGGTAGCAGAAGGGGTTGTGGACTTTGAGACTGGCCAGGAGGCAATAGGTGACACGGTGAATTTTACCTTAGAGGTGAAGAGGAAAAAGAGTAGTCTTGAGTTGGAACTCTCCATGAAGGTTTCAGCAACCCAAGAAGGTGGTGGCAATGGTGCCACCAGAGCCTATGCCGATCTCCCAGCCAAAAAGGGCAAAAAGGGGGCCAGACCCTACAGGGCCAAACAACTCAAAAAGACACTGGGTGCAGTGTGGAAGGATTTTAAACGAGCGGCCAATGGCACTGGAGTGGTGGACGATGGGCAAATCGAGAAGCTTAAGGAGCTAATGGAGGAATACAGGTCCTTTGTAGAGGATGCCTGGGCGCGGGAGTGGGAAGAGTGCGATTCAGTAGTGGCACAGGCAATAGATGCATATAAAAGGGGTGCCTTAGAGGAATTCAACCGTCTAGCTCAGGAGGTGGATGCCCTAACAAAGAGGTGTCACAAGGTATATAAATAGTTCATGCTTTTTGGCTTGGGATGGAGATGGTCTCTAGGAGTTTTTTACTCACCTCCCATTTGTTGAGTGGGCTTATAATATAAATGCCTTGAACGAAATCTTTTATAGAATCAATAAGTTGAACAGTCAATTCAAATGCTGCCTTTCTCTGGTCTTCTACCTTTTCGTATGCCCATAGTCGGTCTCTTATCTCCTGGGGGACAGTGATCCCCGGGACCTCATTGTGCAAGAACTCTGCATTCCTAGCAGATATCAATGGAAATATCCCAGGGAAGATCAACATCTCCATGGTCCCCACGAGCTCCATCATGGCTTCGATCTCATCTTTTGAAAAGAGTGGCTGGGTCATGACAAAATCTGCACCTTGGTCCCGCTTCTTTTGTAGCCTCGCCAGTTGTAACTCAGGGTTAGACGGGCGGTAGCTAAAGGCCACTCCAACAGAAAAGTCGGTCTTTGTCTTGATTGGACGACCAGCCAAGTTCACCCCCTGATTGAAGTTCTTAATCGTCCGGACAAGGCCTATAGAGTCCATGTTGAACACACCTGTAGTGCCTGGCTGGTCACTTGCAGTGGCCGGGTCTCCAGTGACGGCGAGAATCCCCTTTATGCCCAAAAGGTGTGCGCCCATGATCCTGTTTTGTATGGCCAAGACATTGCGGTCCCTACACGTCATATGGCATACGGTGTCTATGCCCACTTGTTCCTGGATTAGATGGGCTAGAGCCAGGTTGTCTGCCCGTAGGATTGCAAGCGGGTTCTCAGCCAATGTAATTGCGTCAACCACTCCAGTCTCTTTTAGCGCCTTTGCACCCCTGATGACATCTGCACAGTCCAAGTGGGTTGGTGGGTCTAGTTCCACAAGTATTGGGATGCGTCCTTTAGGAAAACCCTTGAGGAGTGCCCCTGGTGAGTCTGGTATGAGCCCTTCTCCTGTAGGTATGGCCTCATCCTTTGTCTGTGCACTTATTCTCTTGGATGGTCCCTTGAGGTGGAGCCTCTTTTTAAATTCCTTTATATGGGAGGGGGTAGTGCCACAGCAGCCACCCACGAGCCTAGCGCCCATCTTGATCATCTCTGAAAGGCCAAGGGCCATATATGAGGGCTGGGCAGAATAGATGGTCCTGTGCCCAACGATCTCAGGCAGCCCTGCATTTGGGAACGCAGACAGGGGGACCTTTCCCTTAAGGGGTGCAAGGCTCGAGAAGGCCTCTATCATTGATCTCACACCCCTTCCACAGTTGGATCCAAAGCCATCTGCCCCAGCCTTTATGGCCTCCTCTGCGCAAAAGAGGGCATCTCTTCCATCTACAGAGAGCCCCTTGGATGGAAAGACCATCTGGGCCACTACTGGTAGGTCTGGTGCCACACTCTTGCACGCCTCGATCCCGATCAGGAGTTCATCTAAGAAGCTAAAGGTCTCCAAGAGGATGAGATCGACTCCCTCATCCGACATCACCTCTACCACTTCTTTGATGGCGTAGAAGGCCTCTTTTTTTTGTTCATCTTCCCGGTCCTTGAGGGGAAAGAGGCCCGTTGGACCAATAGAGCCTGCTACATAGAGCCTTTCGCCTGCAACCTTTTTTGCGATCCGAACCCCTTTTGCCACAACCTCTGTCACCCCCACCCCTTTATCTAAGAGGCCCTGGAGTTTGACCCTGTTGGCACCAAAGGTGTTGGTCTCCAGGAGTTCTGCCCCTGCCCTCACATAGTCTTCGTGTGCCTCTTCCACAAGGGCAGGGTCTGTGATATTGAGGAGGTCTATGTTTGCTGTAAGGGGTACACCATTTTCGTAGAAATAGGTGCCAAGTGCCCCGTCCCCAAGGATCACCCGCCTTTTAAGTGCATCGAGAATTGGTTCTTTTTTCATGGCGCTATCATATCTTAAATCGTTCAAAAGGGAAATGAGTTTTGGGTTGCATATTCGGGCCCACGACTTATGGTGAAAGTGTGGGTACATTCACCATTATACAAGGGGGATTAAACCATTTGAACAGTGATACCCTATTGTTGATCTTATTGGGCACAGGGATAGTGCTGGCAATCGCCCTGATAGTGCTTATTTTTAAATTGATGAGGCTTTTGAATAGTGCCCAAGGGAGTCTACAAGGGATTAGGGAGAGTTCAGAAGAGGTCTTAAAGAGGGCTAAAGATGTCATGATCCATGTAGACGAGGAGATCGAGAAGTTGGACGGTCAGATATCTCAACTGAAGGACGGACTTGATGAGGTGATGTACCAGGTGAATGAGACGTTAAAGAGGTCTAGGGAGGTGGAGGATGCCTTGATTAAGGGGATTGAGTCCTTTGGCCCTATAATCGATAGCGTACAGGGTGTGGCACAAGACATTGAATACATGACCAAGGATGTTAGGCACAAGGTGAACCAGGTCTCTGGCTTTTTCGATGCGGCAGAAGATGCCGCCAAGACAGTGCGTTCTGTAACTGGTGTAGTGAGGAGTGGGCTGTGGGGCCTGGCCGTGGAGGTGGCAAGCCTTGCCACCGGGGCCAAGGCATCCCTTGAATATATATCAAAGGGCCTGGGTAACGGGCCCAAGAAGTCGAAGAAAGGAGGTGGATGATCATGGCATACGATGAAGGACGTTTTTCCCTTGGTACGGTATTTTTCTCCTTTATGTTGGGCGGCGTAGTAGGGGCAACACTGGGTGCCCTATTGACTCCAAGGAGTGGGCCTGAAACTCGGGAGCGCCTACGGGAACAGGCATTTTTCGTAAAAGACGAGGCCACCAAGGTGGCTGACGAGGTGCGGGACAAGGCAAGTGAACTCCTGGAGAGGAGCAAGGAGCTCGTTGAGCAGAAAAAGGTCATTTTGGAGTCTGCCGTAGAGGCTGGTAAAGAGGCCATGGAGAAGGAAAAGGAGAGGCTCATGGCCAAGATCAAGAGAGAGGCAGAGGAAGAGGCTGCAAAGGAGGCCGAAGGCGAGTCTGTATCAGGTTGACAGGTGGCCTGCCCAACCCAGCTTTTCCCGCAAGATCTGAAAGTATCCTGATGAGGGAGAACTCAATAGCTTGAGTCGCCTCTCTGCCCTTTTGATCTCCAGGGTATGTCCTGGGAGTACCCCACAGATCATCCGCCCATCTATCTCTACGTAAAGGGGTGGAGGAGAGATTGAGTAGTCCTCCGACTGTTCTATAGATGCCTCCATCCCCACCCTGAGGACCATCTCTGCTGGCAAAAGTATGGGCCTTGCGCTCAAGGCAAAGGGGCACACTGGAGTGAGGATCATGGTCTCCAGTATTGGGTGTAGGATTGGGCCGCCTGCCGACAGATTGTACGCAGTAGAGCCAGTGGGTGTGGCAATGATTAGGCCATCTCCTCGATATGTGGTGAGGAATGAGTTGTCGGCCCAGGTGGGTATATTTATTACCTTTCCATAGGGTCCTCTCAATATGGCAATTTCATTTAGGGCGATATGGTTTGAGACAACCTGTCCCTTGTGGTCATGGTGGGTTACTTCAAGGAGCATTCGCTCTTCTATTGTAGCCCTATGGGAAAAGAAGTCGAGCAAGACCCCCTCTACTTCCTCCACCTTGATCTCTGTCAAGTAGCCAAGTCCACCCAGGTTTACCCCAAGGATCGGTGCATCGTACCTATAGGCCGCCTCGGCCACGTGAAGCAGGGTGCCGTCTCCGCCCAGCACCACTACAAGACCAACCTCTGGTCCAACTGCCTCACGCACTACCCCTTTACCCTGAGAGAGCAAGAAGGCCTCGATCTGTTCTGCCACTCGAGTGGCCCTCCTTGCCCCCAATTTGGTGATGATACTAACGGTCTCTTTTGCCATAGCGGCCCCTATGGCCCAACTGTAACCAGTATGTAGGCATCGCCACTCAGGTACTTGTTTGCAGCCTTTAGACAGTCCTCAGGGGTGACCTTAGAGAGGTTCTGGATGTATTTGAGTCCAAAATTGTAGCCCAAGCCATAGAGTTCATTTAAGGCCATGTCCATTGCCTGTGCCCCATTGGTCTGGAGACCGATCTCATAGCGGCCAATAAGCCACTTCTTGGCCCTCTCCAGCTCTTCCTTGGTCACTGGTTCCTGGAGGACCCTGTACACCTCTTGCCACAGGCCTTTTATGGCCCTGTTGGCCTTTTCTGGACTACATGCAATGTAAAAGGCAAAGGAGCCATAGTCGAGCCCTAGTCCCACCATGGATGTTACGTTATAGGCAAGGGCCTTTTGGCCGCGGAGGTCTTTAAAGAGCCTTCCACCCATACCAGAGAGGACGGCGCTCAGGACCTCCATGGGGTACCTATCTTCCCCGGTGATGGTGGGGCCTCTAAAGCCCAAGACTATGTGGGTCTGCTCCTTTTGTTCCCGCCTTATATTTTGCCTTTTGGGTGTCTCCAAAGGCTCAGGGGCTGGTAATTCCGGAAGGACCTCTTGTGCCTCAGGCCGCCACCCACCCAGGAGGGTCTCAAGGGTTGCTATGAGGGCGTCTGCGTCCACGTCACCAACCACCGAGAGGACCCCTCTCTCTGGTATGGCAAAGCGCCTGTAGAGTCCCTTGAGATCTTTTGAGGTAAAGCCCTTTACATTCGCTACTGTACCCAGTGTGTCCATGGAATAGGGGTGTGGGCTAAAGAGAAGCCTGTTAAAGGTGCGCATGGCCACTGATGGCAGGTAGTCGTCCTGCCTCTTTATCTGGGCAATGACAATGGGTTTTAGCCGTTCCACCTCATCTTGGGGAAATGAGGGGGTAAGGAGTATCTCAGTAAAGAGGTCAAGGCCCTTGTCAAAATTGGTACTTAAAAACCTACCGCTGAGGCCAAAGGTGTTTCGACCAGAAAATCCTCCAATGGATGCGCCAAGCCCCTCGATGAGCTCAGAGAGCCCCTCGGCACTGTGGGTCTCGGTCCCCTTGGTCCATGCAGAGGCGAGGAAGTGGAAGATGCCATTATTGGCCTTGGTCTCATACCTTACGCCCCCTGGGAATACAATGCGGACCGCAACAGTGGGTACATCTGGGACCTCTCTCACAAGGACTGTTAGCCCATTGGAGAGCTGGGCCTTCCTCACGAGCCTCACAGGACCAAAGGTGCCTTCCCCAAGGCCGAGCCCCCCCATCTGAAGGGCCGCTTCCTTGATCAAGACGTCAAGGTCTTCTGCACTCAACTGGCCGCCCTTGCCCTGTGGCATTACCATGGCCACAGTGAGCCCCTTGGGCGAAAATACCTTGGAGGCCACGCGCCTTATGTCGTCACTCGTTACAGATCGGACCTTTTCAAGGTACTTCTGTACATCCTGCGGACCACTACCCAGGATCTCGAAAACACCAAGTTTTCGCGCCTCACCCTGCATCTGCTCCTGATCGTACACAAAGTCTGTCTCCACAAGGGTCTTGGCCCTGGAGAGCTCTTCTTCCAGTACGCCGTCTTTGCTGATCTTGAAGAGTTCCTGAAAGAGCTGTGAGAGTGCGTCGTGCACCTTGTCTGGATCTAGGTTCATGGTGATCTCAAAGAGTCCGTCTAGCCTGGGGGTAAAGGCATAGGCATCGATACCGTGGACGAGTCCCATCCTGTTTTTGAGCGACCTCACCAACCTTGAACTCTCGCCCTCTCCCAAGATTGCCCCTAGCACGTCATATATGGGGGCATCTGGATCTGAGAAGCTGGGCACCCCCTTAAAGGCCACAGCCACATATCCTTCCTGGGTATCCATCTCCTCTACGGCAAGTGATGTGTGGGCAGAGGAAGATGCACCTCCCTTTTTGGGGGTCTCTTCTACTGGCTTCGGTGTGGTCTCTATAAACTTTTGAAAGTCTTCTTTTACTGCACCGAGTACCTCCTGGCTTTCAATATCGCCAACAACGATGCAGGCCATGTTCTCGGGTAGATAGCGCCTTTTTACATAGCGCTTCAAGTCTTCCCGCGTGAACCTTGAAACAGTGGATGGGTACCCGATGACAGGGTGTCCGTATGGGTGGTCTTCCCCATAGGCACTCTTCATTAGCAGCTTGGAGAGTCTGGATGTGGGCTCGTCGTCGCGCATCCTGATCTCTTCTAACACCACCTTTTTCTCTTTTGAGAGTTCGTCTTTGTCAAATGCGGCGTGCAGGACTGCATCAGAGAGTATGTCGAGTGCCTCCCGCCAGTACTGTTTTGGGACGACACAGTGATAGACTGTATAGTCCAATGAAGTGTAGGCATTTATGGTGCCACCAACTGCTTCAATGGCACCGCCTATGTCTTCTGCCTTTCGCGTGTCTGTGCCCTTGAATATCATGTGTTCAATGAGGTGGGTGATACCCCATTCGTCCTTTGTCTCATAAGAACTACCTGCCTTGACCCATATCTGGATTGCCACGACCGGGCTTCTAGAAGACTCCTTTATAATCGTAGGCAATCTCCCCCCAATCAAGACTTTGTATAGATTTGGGGCAAGTTCCTTTGAGTAGGTGGGGGAGGGGAGTGTAATGGCTGAAATGAGTATTGACATGAGTGATAAGAAAAAAAGATACTTGGGACAATACATGGTACTACTCCTTTAGCAACAAAACAATTTTGTAACTTTTTTTGTAAGATAGTAAATTCTTTAGATATCCTAATGAATTCCAATTCATTTCAGGGCTTGACACCATAGTTGAATTTTGATACAGGGTTTAACGTGAACCGTTTCACACCGTAAAACTATTGGATAAAAGCGGTTCATGCAAGAGCATATGTACTAAGGGATAATGAGGAGGGCAATCCATGAGTACCTTTGCTGAAAAGGCCAAGAACTTGTACAAGACATTGTGTCAGACAGAGTGGAACGCAACTGTAACAGGTGTAATTATTGCTATTTTGAGTATTCTCATCATGGCGTGGTGGCGGCCATGGGGCGCAGTGGGGGCTGTAAGGAACTGGGGTGAATGGATCCTATATGGGATAGGGATATTCGACCAGCGACCTTCGAGCTTCATTATAAATTCCGGCTCGGTCATTGGTATAGGCTTTGTTGCCGGTGCATTCATCTCTGCATGCCTTGGGAATGACTTTTCATTCAAGTTCCCACCACCATGGGAATATGTAAAGGCAATCATTGCAGGCATACTCATGGGCGTTGGGTCTGCCTTTGCCGGTGGTTGTAATGTTGGCGGTATGTACAACGCCATTGGAAACCTTGGTGCCAATGGCTTTACCATGTGGATTGGGCTTGTAATCGGTGTGATACTGGGGCTCAAATACATCTACTGGGAAATGGAACATATCACCTGGGGTGTTAGTGGTGGAAAGAACTTTGACTTTCCCTTCGCCCTCAAGGTGATCATAGCCATTGTGTGCATTGGCCTCCTCATTTGGGGGGCATATACTTATTCCGGCGCCGATGACGGTTATACTGCGTCTCTCAGTGGAATCTTGCTTCTGTCTGCTGGCCTTGGATATGCCATGCAGCGTGGAAGGTGGTGCATGGTGCAGGCCTTTAGGGAGCCCCACATGACAGGCGACTGTACCCTTGCAAAGTCAGTGGCACTCAGTATCGTGATCCTTGCCATCGGTGGTGCAGTATTGAAGTATGCGGTCCCACAACGCAACTCAGCAATTGCAGTGCAGGCCACAGTTGTCTCTGCCCTAGAGGATATCGATGTGGATGAAGTGAGTGATGAGGACCTGGCAGATACCTTAGAAGATGTCATGGATGCCAGTGAAGAGGCTGTAAAGGGTGCGGAGCGGGTACTTGACCCTGTAAACTATGTGCGCGGCACCTTCGGTTGGGGTGGTATTTTAGGAGGCATCCTCTTTGGACTCGGTGCCATGTTTGCTGGTGGCTGTGGTAGTGGTACTCTGTGGAGGGTAGGAGAAGGTCAGATGAAGCTATGGCTCGTAGTCCCATTCTTTGGAGTATCCAACGCTATTATGGTGCACTGGTTCCGTGCCATTCACATGGAGGGTACAGGGCCGATGCATGTGGGGAGTAAGCTCGGTAAACACATCTTCTTGCCAGATGTCCTGGGATGGGGAGGGACCTTGATCCTCATCGCAGTGGTCATGGGACTCTGGTACCTCATAGTGGATTGGAACGAGGATTCCAATAAGTTCATCGTAGGTATGTAACCTTTTTGCCTTGCGTCCTTTTTAGGATGCAGAAAGAGTAAAAAATAAAAGAAATAAGGAGGAATCATGAGTGATTTTAAAGTAGCCCCAGATGGACTCCAGGTAGCAAGGACATTGGATGCTAAGGGCCTTAGCTGTCCAATGCCACTTTTGAGGACCAAAAAGGAGATCGAAAAGATCAATTCTGGTGAGATCCTCGAGGTCTTGGGCACAGACCCTGGTTCAA
>WGBU01000192.1 GCA_015494155.1 Deltaproteobacteria bacterium
CTACAAACTCCTGCTCAAGTTCTGGTGTGGGCAGATTGAAGGTGACATTCATGTAGGATCGGGACTCGGGCCTTGCATGGCCCCTGTAGAAATCGGATGCGTCTATTGCCTCATAGAGTCTCTTGGCCTTTTCCCTGTTTATCCGCTCCATTTCAGCCACTCCACCCTTAGCCTTTAGCCACTTGAGGACCCTCCCCACACAGTAGATGGCAAAACAGGGCGGGGTGTTGAACATGGAGCCCTTTTCCGCATGGGTCTTATACTTGAACATGGTGGGGAGATCTTCTGGGGCACGTTCTACTAGATCCTTTCTCACGATGACCACTGTGACCCCTGCAGGTCCCATGTTCTTTTGGGCACCTGCAAATATGAGTCCAAACTTCGTAACATCAATGGGACGGGACAGGATATCGGAGCTCATGTCACTCACTAGCATCTTTCCCTTGTCTGGAAAGGAGTGGAACTGGGTGCCATATATGGTGTTGTTAGAGACAAAATAGAGGTACTCTGCATCTTCGTCCACATGGTACTGGTCGTCTGTGGGCACGTGGTCAAAGGAAGATTCCTCGCTCGAATAGGCCACCTGGACCCTGGCAATGGTCTTGGCCTCCTTGATGGCCTTTTTCGACCAGGTACCCGTATTGAGATATGCGCCCTTTTTGTCTGGCAACAAGAGGTTCATGGGCACAAGGGCAAACTGGGTGGATGCCCCGCCCTGTAAAAAGAGCACGTAGTAGTCGTCGGGTATCCCCAAGAGGTCCCGCAGGTCCTGTTCTGCCTCTTGGATCACCTGTGAAAACTCCTTGGATCTGTGGGATATCTCGAGGATACCGATCCCCTTATCCTTAAAGTTTAGGACGTCTCTAGACGCCTCTTCAAGCACCTCATATGGGAGGGTGGCAGGCCCAGGGCTAAAATTGTAGATTCGCTTTGGCATTATCTCTTGGTCTCCTCTCTTCCAATTTTTATTGGATACATGTAACACACACAATTGCACCTGTTAAGTCTATTGCTCTTCAATGCCACACGCCCTCCCCTTCAGGTTGAAGAAGAATTTAAGGCCCCTTTTCATTGTGTCGGAAAAGAGCCACCTCGATACGAGATTGCCCATTACCTTCTTGTTTATCTCGCCAAATGTGGGATAGGGGTGGATGGCCTGTGCAACAGTGGATGGTTTCACCCTGCCATTTAACGCCACCATCCAATGGGAGAGTAGGTCCCCTGCATGTGGCCCCAAGATCTGGACCCCCACGGGACGGCCGTTCTCTCCAATAATCAATTTAATGAATCCAGTGGTGGCCCCCTCTGTGATGGCACGATCATTGGCACTAAAAGGCTCTTTTATTACCTCAAAGTCAATGCCCATTTCCAGACACTCCGCCTCTGTAAGGCCCACTGTTGCAAGTTCTGGATCTGTGTAAATGCATCTAGGCAAAAAGGTGTAATCCACCTTCCTTTGGAGCCTGAATATGGCGTTAGCCACAACAATCCCACCTTCATAGCCTGCTGCGTGGGTAAACTGATACTTGCCTATTACATCTCCTGCTGCAAATATGTGTTTTCTACTGGTCCTAAGCCTAGCATCCACACCAATGCCCTTTTTGTCGAACTCTACCCCTGCGTTTTCGAGCGATAGACCAGCCAGATTGGCACTCCTCCCAAGGGCCACCAAGAGGTTATCTCCCTCTACCATTACTTCTTTTCCTGTGGATGCCCGGTGTACATTTACTCCAATGCCCCCATCTGGGGCCTTTACAACTGATCTCACTTTGGTGCCCAGCAGGAATTTCACCCCCTCCCCTTCGAGGATACCTTGAATGAGATGGGCACAATCTGGGTCTTCCTTAGTTAAGATCCTATCACTCCTTTGGCACACCGTTACCAGAGAGCCTAACCTAGAGAACGCCTGGGCCATCTCGATGGCAATTGCACCACCTCCCAGAATTATGAGCCTCTCAGGTAGCCTATCCATAAAAAATATCGTTTTATTAGTATGATATGATATATCATTCAATCCATTTATATGGGAAATGGCAGGGCTTGATCCTGTGGCGATACAGATCTTCTTTCCGCTATAGTGCCGGCCGTCAACGCTTATCTCATGCTCATTTAGAAATTCCGCCCCTCCAAAGACCACCTTGGCCCCAAGGGAACAGAACCTCTTTGGAGAATCGTGTTCTTCTATGGTGGCAATGACATCGCGAATCCTTCTCCTCACCTGGGAAAAGTCGACTTCTGGCACCTCCACGGATGGGAGCCCATAATAGCTGGAGTTCTTCATCTGGTGATAAAGCCTTGCAGTACGAATCAATGTCTTGCTGGGCACACACCCATAGTGGAGACAATCTCCGCCAAGTGCCTCTTCACGTTCTACTAGCAGGGTCCTTGCACCCAGTTGCGCAGCCCCTGCCGTGACCGTTAGACCTGCTGCCCCTCCTCCTATCACGATCATGTCGTAGTCAAACCTACTCATCTAAGGTCTCCATTTTTCTCCTTGAAACATGTAGATGATCTTGTTTTTATCTCTCTTATAGAAGAATAGGTCAAAAAAAATTTTATGTCACCTGATTCGAACGAATAAATGGGAAAAAAGATCGCCATCCTCTCAGACATTCATGCAAACCTGCTGGCCCTAGAGGCATGCCTTAAGGACGCAGAGAGAGAACAGGTAGACCAACTTCTCTCACTGGGAGACCTTGTAGGCTATGGCCCACAACCAGAGGAGGTGGTAAGGCTTGTTAGTGCCCTGGATATTAAATCGGTCATGGGAAACCACGATTATGCAGTGAATGCAGTTAGGGCAGAAAAGTGGTTCAATCCCCAGGCAAGGACTGTGGTGGCCCTCACAAGGAGACTCCTTTCAGAAGAGAGCCTAGAGTTCCTGAAGGGCCTTCCACTTACCATGACGACAAACGGGGCCCTCTTGGTCCATGGATTTCCTCCCAACTCCTTTAAGACCTACCTCTACATGGTGCCAGAGAGGGGTATAAAGCGGGTACTCTCCTCTTTGGAGCAGGACATAGTGCTTGTTGGACACACCCATGAACTCTTCTCCTACAGGTTAAAACCAACAGGTGAACTCAGGGTAAAACCATTAACTGAGGGTACCATGTCGCTTTATCCAGGGGAAAGATATATCATAAATGCAGGCAGTGTTGGGCAGCCCAGGGATGGTGATCCAAGGGCAAAATATCTCATACTGGATCTAGACAACAGGGAGCTCACTACAAAATTCATCCAATACGACTGGATGCGAGTGGCAAGGATGATCATTGAGAGGGGCTTTCCTGAGACATATGCCAAAAGGCTTTTGGGACGCAGGCCATGAAGTCTATTGGAAGATATGAGATCTTGAGTTTTCTCGGAAGGGGTGCCTGGAGCCTTGTATTTAGGGTGAAGATCCCTCGCATAGAAAAGGTAGCTGCCCTAAAATTACTTCAGCCAGACCCATTGCTAAAAGATCTCCTTGGCCTCCAAAACATGGAGGAACTCTTCTTTAGGGAGGCGAGCATACTCGGTCGCATCAGGCACCCCCATGTGGTTCAGGTGTGGGACTTCGACTACTGGCGTAAGAAGCCCTTTTTCATAATGGAATTCTATTGTATAAGCCTCCAGGACGTAATAGGAAAGGGGCAGCCGTCGAGGGTGCTAAGACTGGACGATGCAGTGAGCTACACCCTCCAGGTCCTAAAGGGCCTCCAGTGCCTACATGAGGCTGGAATTGTCCACAGGGATATAAAACCTGAAAATCTGCTCCTCACAGACGACGACCAGGTGAAGATTGCGGACTTTGGCCTGGTCCACATGGAAGATGCCCCCATCTCTCACATGGTGCCAGAGAACCTGGTTGTGGGAAGCCCTGATTGGGCGGCACCAGAGCAGCTCATGAAGAAGGGCCACAAGATTTCCCCTGCCACAGACCTCTATTCAGTGGGAGTACTCCTCTTTAAGATGCTTACAGGTAGGTTTCCCAAAAAAAAGGAACAGCCAAATCTATCGAGGTACAATCCAGACTGTGGTCCGGAATGGGATGAATTCATCAAAAAGGCGCTCATGGAGGATACAAGTAAGCGTTTTGGATGTGCCTTTGAGATGGAAAGCGCCCTAAAAAGGCTCTACCATACTTGGAAGGAGCAGACACTCTCACAATGTGCCTTTATGCCCAAAGCCGAGGTGGGCCACGGGGTTTTTAAAAGTAAAATCAGGTCCGAACCAAGGGTCGTTTCTGTGGACGAGGCCTTAGAACAGTTCTTTCTAGACGATCTTTACAGGCCCAAGGTGTGGACTACCAACAGGTACAGACACATTGATGAATTCATGGTCCTTGACGAGGCAACAGGACTCGTGTGGGAGGCACATGGTTCATCTTTTCCCACTCCCTGGCAAGTTGCCATGGCAAGGGCTGAAAGGCTCAATGAAGCAGGGCTTGGCGGACTTCACACTTGGCACCTTCCCACTGTAGAAGAGATTGTGACCATCTTAGACCCCATTCCCCATAAGACTGGGCACTGTGTGGAGTCTGTATTCGACCTAGAAAAATCGTGGCTCTGGACCTCAGATGTCACAGGGCATAAAATGGCCTGGTGTGCCAATGCAAAAAATGGTTTCATTGCCCACAAGGACAAGAGTTGCTATCTCTTTTCGAGGTTGGTGGCACAGCGATGAAGAGGCAAGGTGCATATCTCTTCGATATGGATGGAGTGGTGCTAAACAGCATGCCCTATCACGTCAGGGCGTGGCAAGAGGCCTTCATGGAATTTGGCCTTAATGTGCCAGAACGGATACTCTATCTCTATGAAGGGGCCATAGAACCAGATACTGCCGCCCGTCTCTTCTGTAAGAATGGTTGTAAGATTAGTGAGAAGGAGTTCGAGGCCATCTTGGAGCGCCAAAAGGAGATATTTAAGACCTGCTACCGTTCAAAGATAAGGCCCTTTCCAGAGATACCCCAGATACTTTTGAGGCTGAGGGAAAGGGGGGTTCCAACTGCCCTTGTCACAAGCTCACATAGTGACATTCTTTCGAGCATACTGCCTCCACAGCTACTAGATCTCTTTAGTTGTCTGGTTACTGGGGATAGCGTATCTAGGAGAAAGCCCCACCCAGACCCATACCTCAAGGCCGTAACTACCCTTGGCCAAGGTCCAGATGAGTGCATTGCCATTGAGAATGCACCTGCCGGGATTGAGTCTGCAAAGAAGGCTGGACTAAAATGTATTGCCCTAAAGACCACCCTGGAAGACCAAGACCTAAAAGGTGCAGATCTCATAGTGAACGATCACAGGGAGCTCATGGATGTCATCAACTCTTAGGCAGAGGGCTTTAAAGGCCCTCCTCTATCTTTTTGCGTGTGTTTACCTTTGGCATCCTGGTCCCTCAATTGCCCTAATGGGTTCTATTGGGTTCGAAACGGGCTACGACTCCAATCCAGGGCTCGTCTCAAGCGGAGAGAAGGGAAGCGGCTTTTCCACACTATCTCTAGAGGTCATCCAGGGTATGACCCCTGCTGATCACATCTTAGTCACATTTGGGATAGACGCTCATGGTAAGAGGTACTTTAGGGGGGATGATGACACCCATTTGGGGACACACCTTGAGCTTCGCTACATAAATGAAGAGGGTACGTTTCAGCCGGCCATATATCTTGCAGGATCAAGAATACGAAGTGATGTAATACCAGAAGACGATAGAAATGTCGGTACCGTAGGTATTTCAATACAACTCTTTCCAACCCTGGACCTGGGGATTGAGTGTGGTGGCTCCATCGATTGGCTCGATTTTAGAAGGCCGTCCTCACCCCTTGGAAGTAGGACCGTACCAGGCACACCAGGTGGTATTGAAGACCTGGGTGCTATGATGGGAGGGCTTGGTATGGCAAGCACCATGAAGTCCATTGCTGCAAAATCCCCCAAGGCCCCTATGGAGCCTATTGGACAACACCATCATATGAATGGGCCGGCCACAATGCCCCTTCATCAGCAGGGGATGAGACCTGACATGCCATTTGGCGATGTGATACTCAAAAAGTCAAAACCACGCGACGACAGATTTGAGAATCTCTATCTATCCATCCAGAAAGACCTCTTTTCCAACCTCACGCTCACACTCTCTGCAAGCCGCGAGAGGCTCTTCTCATCCCTTAAGTATGAGAGCTTCACAAGGTTTGGGTTTGGGGCAAGCCTTGGTGTCTCATTCCCATACTCTATAGATCTCGTTACTGCAGCCTACTGGAAGAGGGCAAGATACAGGAAGACGGCCTTTGGGAACAGGACAGACTACTTTAGAGACCTTTCTGTCTCTCTCATAAAGTCCTTTAAGAAATTTGGGGTGAGCAGCACATTTGAGCACATGGAAAACGACTCATCCCTTGAGTTCGAAGACTTCTACAACAATCAAATCTCAATAACATTGCGATATTATTTCTAAATCACTTCTAAAGTGAGCTAACCCTTAAGCCTTTTCAGACCAAGCTTCTCTATCTTATACCTCAGCACCCTCTCGCTAATCCCAAGCTCCTCTGCTGCCCTGGTCTGGACCCAGTCGCACCGTTCAAGGGCTGCGAGGATCATCTCCCGCTCTACTGCCTCGAGGCGCTCTTTCAAGGGGCCTCCCTGGCTAGCCACTCTCTCGCCGGCCCTCACCTCTGGTGGCAGGTCCTTTGGCCTGATGACGCTCCCCCTTGCCAGGGTGATGGTGCGCTGGACAATGTGTTCGAGCTCTCTCACATTGCCTGGATATGGATATTTTATGAGTATGTCCATGGCCTCTTTTGAAAACTTCACGGGCCTCAATGCATATTTATCAGTGAAATACTCTATGAGCTTTGGGATGTCCTCTTTCCTTGCCCTTAGAGGTGGGATGGTGATCTCAAATACATTTAACCTAAAATAGAGGTCTTCCCTGAACCGCTCCTCCTCAACCATTGTCTTTAGATCTCGATTAGTAGCTGCTATGACCCTTACGTCTATTTCAATCTCCTCACTCGATCCCACCCTGGTGATCTTCTTTTCCTGGAGCGCCCTTAAAAGCTTTGGCTGTAGGCTGAGTGGCAACTCTCCTATCTCATCTAGAAAAATGGAACCCCCTTTTGCCGTCTCGAACAATCCTATACGTCTTGAAGTAGCACCTGTGAATGCCCCCTTTTCATGCCCAAAGAGTTCGCTCTCAAAGAGATTTTCAGGGATGGTAGCACAGTTTAGTTCGACGAATGGTCGATCCTTCCGTTCACTTAGAAGGTGGATGAGTCTTGCAATGAGTTCCTTACCTGTCCCTGTCTCCCCATGGATCAATACAGTCCACGGAGTGACGCTCACCCTCTGTACCAGGGACAATACCTGTTTCATGGGACGGCTTTCTGCGATGATATTGATTGGCAGCGGCCTGTCTTCCTCCTCTTTCATCCGTTTTTCTACCTCTTCTAGGTCCTGATCCATCTCGATATCCTGTTCAATCCTGAGGATCTTTTTTTCTAACACCTCGAGATCCACTGGCTTTTCCAAAAAGTCATCTGCACCCAATTTCATTACGTTCACCGCAGTCCCTATGGAACCATAGGCCGTTATCATGATGCTTCTCACCAGTGGGTTTATTGCCTTCAAGCGTTCGAGGGTCTCCTCCCCACTGATACCTGGCATCTTCTGGTCCAATAGCACCAGATCTATGGGCTCTTCCCTAAAGATGGCAATGGCCTGTTCACCATCTTCTGCCTCGAGGACTTCAAAACCCAGCTTTTCCAGGAATCCCTTGAGGAGTTCGCGCTGTACAGCCTCATCGTCTACGATTAATATCCTCACGTCTTTCGTCCTCCCTTCCTTGGAAGCCATATCCTGACCTCAAACACGCCATTTTTACTTGCCACTGAAAATCGCCCACTGTGGGCCACTACGATGCGCCTTGAAAACGGAAGACCAATGCCAGACCCCTTGGTCTTCATTGTAAAATATGGCTCAAGAATACGTTCAATCTCATCCTCGCTTGGGACCTTGCCCCCATTTCTAAGTGTAATGGCTACACCGTCTCCATCTCTCTCAACATCAATGTCTAGAAATCCACCCCTTGGCTGAGCCTCTAAGGCATTTTTTAATAGGTTAAGAAATAGTTGCTTAATTAGGCCCTCATCTGCCTCTATCACAATGGGGTCCTCCTTGCACGCCCTGGTCACGCGTATTCCCTTTCTCTCTAGGTTTAAGAAGATCATCATCTCTTCCAGGACCTTGCATATGTCCACTGGACCAGTCTTGAGTGTAATAGGCCTTGAAAAGCTTAAGAGGTCTGAGACAATGCCATTTACGCGCTTTACCGATTCTAGGCTTATCTCTATCATCCTGCGCTCTTCTTCCCTGAGGTAGTCGGACTCGAGCAATATCCTCTGAAGCCCCATGTGTATGGCATTTAATGGATTTCGCACCTCGTGGGCAATGGTGGCAGCTGCACGCCCAATCATGGCCTCCTCGCGCTGCTTTCCCAAGGCCTTTTCCATCTCCACTGCCCGCATCATGGCACGTCTCTGAATGAGATAGAGCCAGTAGGAAAGGACTCCTCCTGAGATCAATAAGAAGAGGCTCATGGTCAAAAAATTTCTCCATAGCCTCTTTATAGTATCACTATAGAGGGAGGCATCGAGACATACCTTTAACACCCTGTCTCCAATGGGAATCCTTACAGAGACCAGTGATGAAGAAAGCTCGGGCCTTACCTCTATTTTTGGAATGCGACCTGAGTCCACATCTATAAACAAGACTCCGTCCACCTGTTCCAGCGCCTTCACCACTGCGACGAGTCCAATCTTGTCCTGGAGCCGCTCAAAATCCTTGGCGTGTAGGGCGCACACAACACATCCCTCTCCATAGTGCCGCCTTATGGATAAGACAAAGAGGTGGTTCTTTCTGTCGAGGACTAGAGACTCTTCAGAGGTTTCATTGCACTCATATGGGACAGCTTTTGACCACGACTTCACGCTGGAGATCACAGAATCGGGCCCCCTCAAAATGGCTATGCCATAAAGACCCAGACGTTTTGAAAAGCCCTCTAGTTCTTGCCGACTGAATGGCTCGAATCCGTCCAAATAATCAATAAAAGAGCCTATATTGAGGAGTAGTCTTTTTACAATGGAATGGGTGATTCGCTGTGACTCGATGGCATTTTCCACATGTAACCTGAAGACACTAGAAAGGATCTTGGCGTGGGTCATCTGGTCCTCTAAAAAGGCACGCCTCATCTCTTCCATCTGGAAAAAAAAGAGTACAACTATCAGGACAAACAAAAAGGAAAAGACCAATACATTGGCCTTCCATAGGGGGAGACCACTTTGTTTGGTCTTATTTTCTGCCTGGGGCTGGTCTTGACCACCTACTGCCACAAGACCATCCTCCTCTACCCATGGCCCTTTTTATACGGGCCCTTACACCTGTGGGGTCGCACCTGCACGTGGAACCAGGGGTCATTATCTCTCGGGCCATATATGACCCATTAACAAAATCACTCTTTTCAGCAACGACCTTTAGATGAAGGCCCCTTCTAAGACCTCTAAGGCGCGAGGGGTCATCTACATAGACCCTTACAACTGATCCTGCCTTTTTCCGCTCAAGTTCAAAATACCTGTCTTTTAAGTCTATCTTAACTATCCTACCACTAATAGTGGCCTTGGAGGATTCCGTGGTAGATTCATTGGCCATGACATGGCCATTGGCAATAAATGGCACTGCTAGCAAAATTAAGACCAGGTAGTAGGGGCAACTTGATACACTCATAAGGCCTCATTTGGGAGGGGGCCAGAACTGGTCCCCTCCATTCCAAACGGCTAATTGCCTTGATAATTCATACACGCATGATTACAATTGCCGTGCCTTCCCATCATTCCCTTTCCCATCATACCTCTACCTTTCATTCCACGATTACACCAAGGACAAGACGCCATGTAGTTTGCTCTCTCTTCAGGGGTCATAGAGGCCATACGCTTGTGCCACTCCTGCCTGAACTGATTGCATTCATCTGGTGATTGGGAGCAGATGGTACCTCGAAGGTTTGCCAACTCATCGGTGGACATCTTTGAAAAGTCTGTTGCCAGGGCGACACTGCCCATCAAAACTGCACCTAAAAGCCCGACACCTACGAATCCCTTGATCCTGTTTTGTAACCTCATGACTAAGGTCCTCCTTATGTGTTTTTTACATAAGGATATACAATTGCTATGCCAAAATTGTTCTAAGGCATATATATAGTAATATCAGCATATTAAAACAATCAATCTCACAAGACATAAAACGCTCATCGACAAGATGATTCGTTTTTTCGACAATTTTGTCGACTGCCTTTTAAACTCATATAATGCAATCGGTGAGTTTGTCCAAGGTGCAAGGTCCTAGGGGCAAAGCCCATTTCGAAGCTTAAGTTTGGGATCATATATATCTTTTAAGATCCCGGTGAAACGGCCTTTTTCCAATGAGCCAGTTGGCCACCCTCTTTGAAAGTTCTAGGTTCCTACCCCTTAAAAAGGCGTTTTGAAATATGGCATCATCCCCAAAGACGATCACCTCCCCCTTACCCATCCGCGCCTTGACTGCAACAGAAAAGGCCCTGACCACATCGTGACCATCGAGCATCCTATTTCTGTTAAGGTCGACCCACGCTGCTTGGCTAGTACGGGCAATGGAAACCACATCCCTTCCCCTGGGAAGGAGTGCCCAACAGCCGTACACACTGAAGTGGCCAAGCCCCTTAAGGAGTGGCATCTTGGAGAGGTCCATCACTTGAAAGTCCAACCCCCCAGAGCCCAGTACGTTTTGTCTCTCCCGTATCACTCCATTTGAGACAGAAATACCCAATCTGTCTAAGAGCTTATAGTATGGCTGACCTATATGGAGCAGGATGAGTAACCTTCCGCCATTATTAACGAATTTTAAGAGATTTTGCACTTCACTCTCAGCAAGTGGTACAAATGCACCAGATATCACCACTGACGAGGAACCCCTGAGTACATTCTCGTCTGAAAATCCACTCTTTACGACACGTGTCACAGCACCTGCTTTCTCTATCTCTTGTCTAAAACCAGAGAGGTCAAGGGCCCTAGTGCCCCAGTAATCAAAGTGCTGACCATGAGACTGATCCAATACCACTACAGGTCTCCTTTTGTTGACCTTTTCCTCACCAGCATATGTGGTAGATGGCACTGAAACGACGGAGTATATAGTCAAGACCAAAACCAGGATGAGTTTGAGTGGATTTAAACCAGATCTTATCATTTTTTTTAAACTCCTTTTTTAAGACACCAATATAACAGCCCACTATCTTATCACCAACCAAAAGGACGAGTCTTTTTGGCTTTAAGGGTTTTTGCCTGAAATTCGATAAAGTAGTCGAGGACAAAATGGAAAAGGCAGAACTCATTCGATATATAAAAGAAAATCGCTCGCTGCCGCCTGGGATAAAGGACATATCTGGGCTTGACCTCGAGGGTGTTGACCTGAGTGGAGCAGACCTAAGCCTCATAAAGGGCGAAAATGTGGATCTTAGGAATGCCAGGCTTGAAAAGACCATCTTCTTCAAGGCAGACCTTAAAGGGGCCCTCCTACATGGTGCCTATATCTCTGAGGCAGACTTTACAGGTGCTGATCTCTCACACGCTCACCTTGAAAATATAGAGGGACACAAGGTGGGTTTTGGCGCTGCCAATCTCGAGGGCGCATCTTTCTTTGAGGCAGATCTGCACTCCACTACTTTCACCAAAGCGGATCTTAGGAGGGCAGATTTGAGATGCGCAGACATGACTGCATGTAGACTAAGAGAGGCAGATTTGAGAGGGGCCGACTTCACTGAGTCCACACTTCAATATGCAGATCTTAGCCTCTGTAGGGTTGCCCGTGCGAAATTTGACAATACAGACTTCAGGCAGGCGCGCCTAAGGGCACTCGATGGATATGAGCGGGCAAGCTGGATAGGTGCAGATATACGGGACATCAATTTTGCTGGGGGATACCTCCTTCGCCGTTTCATTATGGACCAGAATTACCTAAAAGAATTCAAAGAAAAGAGCAGATTCACCAATATCATATATTGGATCTGGCTCGTCACCTCCGATTGTGGCCGGAGCATGTTGCGTTGGATACTCTGGACTATGGTGATCACCCTCTTCTTTGCCTGGCTCTACACCATGGTAGGTATCGACTACGGTCAATATCCCACGTTGCTTTCGTCACTTTATTTCAGCGTTGTTACACTTACCACTTTAGGCTATGGTGATGTAGTGCCAAAGAGTCTATCTGGGCAAATTGTGGCCATGCTCGAGGTAATGACAGGTTACCTGATGCTTGGCGGGCTCCTTTCGATATTGGCAAACAAGATGGCCCGAAGATCTGAATGACCACTTAAAATCCGGAGGAATAGATGTTCAAATTCTTCCAACGCAGGAAAAAAGACCCCCAAAAGGCCTTAAAGGAGCTATTGAACGGATTTGAGCTCCCCAGCTTCCCCCAGACAGTGATGAACGCACTAAAAAAGCTCAGAGACCCAGACGTATCCCTCTCTGAAGTGGCCAAGGAGATTGAAAAGGACCCTGGTATGCACGTAATGGTTTTAAAGTGCGTCAATTCAGCGGCCTTTGGACTTAGAAAAAAGGTATCCAATGTGGGACATGCAGTGAATCTATTGGGAAGGTCGAGGCTGGAATCCCTCATCCTCCCCCTGGCTGTCAGGGAATCCATTCCCAAGATAAAGGCCCCGTGCCTGAATTTGAGGCGGTTTTGGTTTACCTCTGGTTTCAGGGCGAGCCTTGCAAGGCGCATTGCAGAAGAACTCCACCCAGTCTCAAAAGATGATTCTTTTACGGCTGCACTACTTCAAGACATCGCTGTCCCCGTCTTGATAGCGTCAAAACAAGATGAATATTGTTTGACGCTGGATGAATGGGACGAAGTGAATGGTAAAAAGCTCCCAGAACTAGAGCGGAAAAGATTTGGTTTCGATCACCAGACTATTGGTGGCTTTATGGCAGAGCAGTGGGAATTTCCAGACAATCTAAAGACCTCTATCCTCACCCACCATTATGACGACAGATCTCAGAAGGTGCCAACAGCGGTACGTATTGTAGCGAGCATACGGTATCTAAACACCATGGAACCATACGATGAGCTTGAGGTCTTAAAGGCTACATGTTCTGAGGATTATTGTCTATCAGGGCGCCTACTCGATGAAATGGCAGAGATGGCACTGGATGAAGCAGAAGAGATGGCGGCATTAATGGAGTAAGTAACCAGGCAGAATTGGGGTTCTTTGTCTAACAGGGGATGGATATACGATCCTCATCCATCCCCCCATCTTATGTAAAGAAAAAGAAAATGGGCTCTTAGGCAGCTCCTAGTGCCTTAAAGATCCTTTCCTTTATCTCATCCACTGTGCCAACGCCATCGATCCTTATATATTTTGGGGCATTTGGATCACCAGAGGCCTCCCACTTCTTGTAGAACTCTACCAGGGGTTCTGTCTGGGCATGGTAGACCTCTAGGCGCTTTCTTACTGTCTCCTCCTTGTCGTCCTCCCTCTGGACCAGGGGTTCGCCTGTGACGTCGTCTTTACCCTCAACCTTGGGTGGATTGTAGATGATGTGATATGTACGGCCAGATGGAAGGTGTACGCGTCTTCCGCTCATCCTCTTTATGATTTCTTCGTCTGGGACTGCAATCTCTACCACGTAGTCTATCTTTACTCCGGCCTCCTTGAGGGCCTCTGCCTGTGGAATGGTGCGTGGAAAGCCATCGAAGAGAAAGCCTTTCTGGCAGTCGGGCTCCTTGATCCTCTCTTTTACCAGGCCAATAATGACATCGTCTGGTACGAGCTGGCCAGCGTCCATGTACTTCTTGGCCTCTTTGCCAAGCTCCGTCCCATCCTTTACTGCCTGCCTCAACATATCACCTGTGGATATCTGAGGTATGCCAAATTTTTCTTTTATGAAATTTGCCTGTGTACCTTTACCTGCACCAGGTCCTCCCAAAAGAATTAAACGCATAGCATATCCTCCCTTCTTTTTAAGAATTTCTAGCCACTATATGACAAAACTTGAAAAAAGCAACGATGGGTTTTAGAAGGATGTCTTAACTATGATGTTTTTCATGAGACTCAAGAGACATATCGACAGGCTAAATGAATTTGTTGGAAGACTCGTCTCCTGGGGGGCGGTCATCATGGTCCTCATGGTGACCTTTGACGTCGTCTTGAGGTACTGCTTTAAGCGTAGCTTCATAGCCGACCAGGAGATAGAGTGGACACTCTTTTCGGCCATGTTCCTTTTGGGTGCTGGCTATACACTTAAAAAGAACTCGCATGTGCGGGTGGATGTAATCTATCACCGACTGGGCAAAAGGGCCAAGGCACTTATAAACCTCATAGGGACCGTGATCTTTCTTTTGCCAGGCTGTTATATGGTGATAAAGACTACGATCCCTTTTGTAAGGGCCTCATGGGCGATCCATGAGGGTTCCCCAGACCCTGGTGGCCTCCCATTCTACTATCTCATCAAGGTCATGATCCCAGTGGGATTCATACTCCTCGGCCTACAGGCCATTAGCTTTTTTCTGGACAACCTCGTCATCTTCCTCGATCTCAAAAAAGGTGAAACAGAAGGGGAGACCTCATGAATCCTGAAGCAGCAGGCTGGATGTTTCTGACACTTACAATCCTCTTACTCTTGGGGTTTCCAGTGGCGTTCACACTCATGGGAACTGCCCTATTTTTTGGTGTCTATTTCATAGGTTGGAATTTTCTTAACCTATTACCCCTCAGGATCTGGGGTATCATGACCAATTTTACCCTGGTGGCAGTGCCACTTTTCATTTTCATGGGTGTGATGTTAGAGCGCTCAGGCCTAGCCCAAGAACTTATTGAGTCCATGGGAAGGCTATTTGGCAGACTTAAAGGCGGGCTGGCCATATCTGTGGTAATCGTAGGGGCACTACTTGGGGCATCTACTGGAATTGTTGGGGCCACTGTAGTGACCATGGGCCTTTTGGCGCTCCCCACGATGATGGAGCGGGGATATAAAAACGAGCTATCTACAGGGACTATTGCCGCATCAGGGACCCTGGGTCAGATAATTCCACCCAGTATAGTGCTGGTCCTCCTGGGAGACATCATTGGGGTGTCAGTTGGAGCACTCTTCATGGGGGCTGTTATCCCTGGACTACTCTTGGTCCTCCTCTACTGTATTTATATCTATGTGAAGGCCACTATTCGTCCAGAAGACGCCCCACCCATATTTGACGGAGACAATGGAAAGGTCCCGTTGGCTACTACCCTGGGCGCCCTCATACCACCCCTTTTCCTAATGGTCGCTGTTTTGGGCTCTATCTTTGCCGGGATCGCCTCACCCACAGAGGCCGCAGGGGTCGGTGCATTTGGGGCAACGCTCCTATGCATACTCAAAGGACGCTTTACCCTGAAGGTCCTGGGCGAGGTCGCTGAATCCACGTGTAGACTCACCTCCATGGTGTTTATAATCCTGGTTGGTGCAGCGGCCTTTGGACTCGTCTTCCGCGGCCTTGGGGGAGACATATTTTTAAGGGGGGTCATCACCCACATCCCCTATGGAAAATGGGGGGTACTCTTCATTGTCATGGGAATCGTATTTGTAGCAGGCTTCTTCCTTGACTTCATAGAGATCACCTTTATCCACATCCCAGTCCTAGCACCTATAATGAAACACCTGGGCTTTGATCCAGTTTGGTTTGCAATACTCTTTGCCATCAACCTCCAGACCTCTTTCCTCACACCGCCCTTTGGCTTTGCCCTGTTCTACCTCAAAGGGGTCGCACCCCCAGGGGTTACGACCCCTGAGATCTATCGGGGCATTATCCCGTTTGTGATCCTCCAGATTATCGCCCTCTTAGTGGTCATCGTCGTGCCAGAGCTTGCAACCTGGCTCCCACAGGTGCTCGGAGACTGAGCCTATATGATGAAGTTGTAGTATTCACGCTCAGATATGTTGGCCCATGGCCTCATCTTCTCCTGGAATGCAGAAAAGTCTCTGTGTATCTTTTGCGCCATCTTATCCTTCGAGGCCTCTTCCTCTATGGTCTCCTTGGCAACCTTGCGAAGGCCCTTTAAGACCTCTGGAGGGAAGTGTTTTATCTTTACCTTGTGTTCTTTCATAAGGGTCTGGAGCCCCTTGGCATTTTCATGCTCGAATTCTGTAAGCATCTGGACGTTTAGTTCTGCGCATGCCACATCGAGCACCGCCTTGAGGTCGTCTGGCAGGGCGTCATGGGCCTTTTTATTCACGATGAACTCCAATACACTGCCTGGCTCGTGCCACCCTGGACCATAGTAGTATTTTGCAACCTTTTGGAACCCCATCCTCAGATCATGGGCAGGACCAACCCACTCAGTGGCATCTATGACACCCCTTTCAAGTGAGGTGTATATCTCGCCTGCCGGGAGCAGTACCACTGTACCACCTACCTTCTTCAACACCTTTCCACCAAGCCCTGGCATCCTCATCTTGAGTCCCTTGAAGTCCTCTAAGGAGTTTATCTCACGGTTGAACCAACCGCCCATCTGGACCCCAGTATTTCCTGCGGGTCTTGGCACGATATTGAATTGAGCATAGAGTTCCTGCCACAACTTTAGCCCATTCCCCTGATAGAGCCAGGTATTCATCCCCTGGGCATTGAGCCCAAAGGGTATGGAGGTAAACCACTGAAAGGCAGGGCTCTTACCTGCCCAGTAATATGAGGCACTGTGGCCACACTCCACTGTCCCCTGGCTCACTGCATCGAACACCCCAAGTGGAGGAACGAGCTCTTTGCCTGCGTAGACCTGGATGGTGAGTCGACCACCACTGAGTTCCCCTACCCTTCGTGCCAACCTCTCTGCCCCAGTCTGTAATATTGGAAAGTTGGGCGGCCAAGAGGTCACCATTCGCCAGACAAAACGTTTCTCAGCGCTATATGCCTTGGTAGCCCGAGACACCACGGTTGAACCAAGCGCCACTGCACCTAAGCCCTTTAAGAACCTGCGTCTTTCCATTGATCCCCTCCTCTTGAATTTAAATTTGTAAAAGGTTAAGAGATAATTAAACACCTAATCCCGATTTTTGGTAGGTCAAAATGAAACATACAATATGGCGGAATTTGTTTATTGCCCACATGGTCTGTCTGGCCTTTTTTATCTTGTTTCTTGTGCCAAGTCTTGCATCTGTCTTTTACATAGTGCCCAAGGCAGAAGTTCCCATTAGGAGTGGACAGGGAAGACAGTACAAGATCGTTGCAGTATTGCACGAAGGCACAGAGGTAACACTCATAGAAGAAGATGGCCCATGGTCTAGGGTACGGTTGGCAGATGGTAAAGAGGGATGGATATTGAGTAGATATCTCAGCCCTGAGCCCCCACCCAAGATGCAGTTAGAAGAGGCGAAAAACAGGCTGAGAGAGCTTGAAAGCACCATCAAGACCTCAAAAAAGAGGCTAGAAGATACTCAGATGGCCCTTAACGCCTGTGAGAAGGAGAGAGAGACGTGTCTTTCGCAAAAGGACGATATCACCAACAAATACAATCTGTTGCTTGAAGACTCCAAGAATATCGTCACCTTGAAGCAAAAATATGAAAAACAGGTCATGGAGATCAACAATCTAAAAAAAGAGGTGGCGGTTCTTAAGAGTGAAAATTCCGACCTAAAAAACGATCAGAATATCAGGTGGTTCATGGCAGGAAGTGGTGTTTTGTTACTGGGATGGCTCATCGGCTACTCCCTTGGAAGGCGTAACAGACGCCGCACCTCGTCCCTGTTATAAGAGGAGTTTCTCACTATGTCTAACAAGTGCAAAGGTGGAGATACTGCTACATTTCCTATTGGACTTCACGAACCAAAGTACAGTGTAGTGAATGTAAGGAGTGGAAAGGCTATAAAGAGGCTCGGTTCGACTCTCCAGGGTGAAGAGATCTTAAACCACGCAAACTTTCCTGATTCCCCGATATTAGAAATAGCCCATGGTGAACCTGTATATGAGATAAAAAACCCGTTTCCCTTTTGGGGCACTACTTACATCTTAAAGAGACGTGCAGATGAATTTAAAAGGAATCCCCTCTCATTTTCCTTTAAAAAGGTACCTCCTCCAGAGAAAGCCCAAAGTAACGATGGAATCTTCGAGGCCATGGCCCGTGGCGAATTAACTTTAGACGGCAGGAGATGCAGTATTAAAGACCTCCCAAGACACGTCCTCCTCTCCCTTGCAGCAAACTCTAAGAGTCCACTGGTTCTAAAGGAGATCGCAGTGATCTCCTGTGAGATGGAGACAGACGAGACAGGGCACCCAGTAGGACTAAGATATGAGCATGGTACATCTGGTGGACTTAGGCCAATAATACATGATAAGCCACTTTTCGAAACAGTTGCCAACAACCCTCATCTCCCAGACGAGTTTAAGAGGGTCATGGTCTTGAATCCAGGTGCCCAGGGCGAAAACCCAATTGTTGGCGAGTACAAGACACGAAATACACACGTATGGGAGTATCTAAGGAAAAATAGCTACATCCCATGGGGACACTATGCATCCAATATGGCGCACGACCAGGTGCGTTACAACATAAAGGACCTCACTTTAGAAGACATGGAGGGCCTCAGGTTCCTCTATTACCAGAGAATCTATCTGGAATTGTATCGGACCTTGTCTGGAAAGGTACCCAAGATCTCATATTCTACAGACCAAGAGGCACTTGAGGAATTGCGGAAAGAGGTCTTTGGGCTTTTAGAGGCAGAGGTCAAAGGGGGTAATGTCCCTTTTTTCACTGGAAACCTTTGGGGCTGGAACTATGGGTATGGCTATGCATCGAGTGGTTATAGGCTCCATGCATCGCATCAGCAGATCCACAATCAATATGCCCTTGTCCCCCACAGGACCACAAATGGCGTCCCCACCTACATTGTAGGAGACCTCGTATGGGACCATATTGAGCAATTCCAAGGTGAGACTGGTAGAGAATTTTTCCCTTGCTACATATCCACCATAAGGGATAGCGGTTCTAGGATAGACCAATCTCAAGAGGGACCTCGTAGTCTTTTGATATTCGAGGATGAAAATGTAATGGCCTATTGCCCACTGGCACAACGCTCACAGGGCGAGGTGCATATCATGGCAAAGCGGGGTGTAGGGAATGTACTCGAGGCCGATATCTCAATGCGTAAATCTCTAGACAGTGGCATTCTAAAGGTTATGCGTGCATTGGGTGGCCTTGGAGCGGAGATGATAACTGTATTTGAGATATCAAAACGTTATCATAGACTGAATAGTAAACAACACCTATTTTACTGCTTCTTGCCCAGACACGAGAACTCGCCTGGCTCAATGAGCGAGGCCCAGGGCCGTCACATAACTGGCCACTACCCAGAAGACTTTGCCTGGGCCTTAAGGGAGTTACTAGAGGGGATCAAAATGGCATGAGCTCCCAGAGCTCTTTTTGTGCCTTGTCGCGCTTGTCTTCCACCCGCCGTCTGTCCTTTTTATCTTTGAAGAGGCGAGATGCCCTATCATATTGATCCCTTGCGTCTTCATAGTTTCCATTGGCAAAGTATGCATCGCCAAGGTGTTCATTAATAATGGGGTCGTCTGGGACTGCCTTAACGGCCTTTTCCAGGATGTCTATTGCCTTGTGATACTTGTGTTTTTTGTAGTACACCCATCCTAGGCTATCTAGGATGTAGCCATCGTTCGGCCTCTTCTCCAAGGCCTTTTTTATGAGCCTTTCCGCCTCATCTAACTTGATTCCCATATCAGCATATGTGTAACCCACGAAATTGAGTGCGGATGGATCGTCAGGATATTCCTCCAAGACCTTCTTCGCCGTCTCTATGGCCTCCTTCCTCTTTCCCTGTTGGTCCAGCAAAAGGGCCATGTCGAGTAAGACCTCGTTTAGTTGAGTCTTGTGTGGTATGTTCTTGTTATCCACCACCTCTTTAAGTACTTTCAGTGCCTTGTCATACTCTTTTTTTCCCCTGAGAATCCTTGATATTCTAAGCCTCGCCAAGATGAAAACGGGATCATTAGGGCCTATTGTCTCATATTCTGCCACAGCCTTGTCAAACTTTCCGAGACCCTCGTAGGCAATTGCCTTGTAGAAATGGATCTGCGGACTTGCAGGGTAGAATTGTTGTAACCTCTCTATTACCTCTAGTGCACCGTTATAATCGCCCAGGTCTATAAAATAGCCCGCTGCCCTTAATCCGACCCTGGGGTCTTGCCCGCCTTTTTGGATGAATTCTTCTATTTCATGTATTGCCTCTTTCTTGCGCTTATCTTTTATTAGGAGTTGAATCAATTCGTCGCGCGCCTTAAGGTCACTTGGCCTCCTGCTTAGATATGCCTTGTAGGCACTTATGGCATTGGCCACCTCTTTTTTCTCTTTATAGACCTGGGCGAGGCCATAGTAGGCACTGGCTACATCCATATTGAGTTCGATGGCCTTTTTGAAATGCATCTCTGCCTTGTCTAATTTTTTTGAATCGAGGTAAAGACGCCCCAAATAGTAGTGTATCATGAAGGAACCAGGGGACTGGTGTTTTGAGGACCTCTCCAACGTCTCTATTGCCTTGGCATAGTCCTTGATTTCCATGTATAGGTTGCCCAAATAAAAGAGGGCCTGCCTGTTGCCGGGGTCCTTTTCCAATACCCTTTCTAGGAGTTCTATGGCCTGTGGCACCTTCTTTTCCTGCATATAGATCCTCGCCAATAGGATCATGGTATCTACATCGTCTGGTGCCAGACTGAGTACCTCCTTGGCCCAGTGTGTGGCCTCTTCGAGGTTGTTTCTGTGAATTGCTACCTCAGCCAATTCCTTGAGGATATAGACCTCGTTTGGCTCCCTCTTCAATGCCTCTTTGAGGGCCTTTTCAGCCATATCAAAGTTGCCACGGGCCTTCTCGATTATGGCCTCCATAAAGTAGGCATAGGCATGGGTGTGACTCAATCCAGTGGTAATTTGGGCTATAATAGGTGATGGATTGGAGATAAAAAAAATGGCAATAAAAATAAAGAAGGATCTTTTGTACATTCTCATTCTTCCCCGATTATTTCAGAATAATTTTCTATATCTGGGATCCTCTGTTTGAGAAATTTCTTCAACTTTTGCTTTATCCTGGACTCTATCTGTCTTACGCGCTCGCGGGAGACACCAAAGTCCTTTCCTATCTCCTGGAGTGTCCTGGGTTCGTCTGTGAGCATGCGCTGGTCAAAGATGATCTTTTCCTTTTCACTGAGTGTCTCCCTAAAGGCCTTCAAGTGTTCTTGAATATGCTCCTGGATCTCTTCCCTTGCAATCTCCGTCTCCAGTGATGGCCCCTGTGACTTCAAGAAATCTATGTGTTTTTCATCGGCATCTTCTTTTATAGGGGAGTCGAGGCTCACTTCCCACGAGCCCATCCGCTGCTCCATATCTATGACATCCTTTTCAGACACATTTAGCCGTTGAGATATGAGCTTTGGGACAGGATCAAATCCCAGGGCAAACAACCTCTCTTTTTCCTTGTTGAGGTTATAAAAGAGCTTTCTCTGGGCCTGAGTTGTGCCAATCTTTACAAGTCGCCAATTGTCCATGATGAATTTCAGTATATATGCCTTGATCCAAAACGAGGCATAATATGAGAATTTGACCCCCTTATACGGATTGAACTTCTTTACTGCCTGCATCAATCCAATATTGCCCTCTTGTATGAGATCCAAGAAATTCTGCATCCAGAACTTCTGAAAATCCAGGGCAATCTTCACCACAAGCCTGAGATTGGCAGTGACAATCTTCGAGGCAATGGCAGGGTCCTTGGTCTCGTAATATGCCTTAGTCAACTTCTCCTCCTCCTCTTTTGAGAGGAGTGGATACTTGTTGATCTCGGAGAGATATTGGGTGAGTGCATCTCGCGTGCTTGCAGGAAGGGCACTGATGCCATTTTCATCCTGGCCCACTGGGAGATTTGTAACGACTACGTTGCTATCTGTTTTGACCTTTTTGTTCTTCTTTTTTCTTCCCATCTATTTTACCAAGAGCCCTTCTTTCAACTGGAGAACCTTGTCTTCCCCTGCCAGGATCTCCACCAGCTTCAGGGCAAAGTCCATTGCAGTGCCAGGTCCCTGGCTAGTAATGACAAGGCCATCCTCCACAACCTTATCGTCCGATAGACTGGCCTTCTTTATCGCCGCCTTGGAGACAGGATGGCACGTTATGGTCTTGCCGGTGACTAGATTGTGACGCTCAAGGACAGTTGGCGCAGCACATATTGCACCAACCCTTTTCCCCATCTTGAGATGCCGCGTGAGCAGGGCAACTACCCTGTTGTCTCTGGCAAGGTTCTCTGTCCCTTCTATTCCACCAGGGAGGACGACTATGTCATAGGTTTCATCCACTATATCATCGATCAAACGGTCGGGCACGATCTTTACATTACGCGCAGATGGGATGGGTCCCTCTTGAATGCCCACTATATCGCACACGATCTCTGCCCTGCGCATTATGTCCACTACTGTAACCGCCTCCAGTTCCTCATAACCAGGTGCAAGGAGTAGAGCTACTTTTTTTCTAGTCATTGCAAATTGCCCTCCATTAGCCTATTTTTGTCTCTATGTCACAAGAAACACAATCACATACTTACAACTTAGATGAAGATAGTAGGGATCGCAACCCAGGAAGACGCCCCCTTCTAGTCTTGATCGGACGTCCCAATGTAGGGAAGAGCACCCTCTTTAACCGGTTGACGCGGACCAGAGATGCCCTAGTCGATCCTACGCCAGGGCTTACACGTGATGTAAAGACGAGAAAGGCGAAAATCCTGGGAAAGGAGATCCTTGTTGCAGACACTGGCGGTATCGAGGCAGAGGGTCTCGATGGAGAGGTGCTTTCAAGGCTTGTGAGTGAGGCAAGCCTTAAGGTGGCAAGAGAGGCAGATCTCATCATAGTAATGTTTGATGTCCGCCAAGGACTCACTGCACAAGACAGAGAAATCGTTGAGCATGTGAGAACCCTTGGAAAGGACATACTGTTTGTGGGCAACAAGGCAGATTCCCCTAAGGATGACACCTTGATGGGAGAACTATATGAGGTTGGTGCCGATTATATCCTACCTATTTCAGCAGAACATGGAAGGAACATAGATGAACTTAAAGAAGAGATAGTAAAGAGACTCTCTAGGGGAGTAGAAGACGGTCAAAGAGGTCCAGATGTGGATCACTTTAGATCTCTTGACGAAGGCGAGGTCATCAAAGTGGCCATTATTGGAAGGCCCAATGTGGGGAAATCCTCCCTTTTCAATGCCCTCATTGGAGAAGAACGTGTAGTAGTCTCTGATGTGCCAGGTACAACCAGGGATGTAATAGATACACTCATAGAGCGTCCTTCTCGAAGGCCCATCCTCTTAGCCGATACTGCTGGCATCAGACGGAAGAGCAAGACCAAGATGCGAATAGAAAAATTTAGTGTCTTAAAGGCCATTGAGGCCATAAAGAGGAGCCATGTCTGTATCGTGGTACTAGATGCCAAAGAGGGAGTCACCGACCAGGACAAAAAGCTCATCGGTTATACCGAAGAATATTACAAGGCATGCATTACAATTTACAACAAGTGGGATCTTATTACCGATGAGAGCTTGGCGAAGCTAAGGACAGAAGAGCTCAAGATGGCAAAAAGATTTGTCCCGTATTCCCCTCATCTCAACTGTTCTGCAAAGACAAGACGTAAAGTCAACGCCATCTTCCCACTAGTGGACACTGTGTTTGAAGATTATTCTATAGAGGTCTCAACAGGAAGATTGAACAGGATATTGCAACAGGCCCTTTTAAGGCGTACGCCACCTATATCAAAAGGACACCATTTAAAAATGTACTACACTACCCAGATTGGCACAAGACCCCCGACATTCCTTATCTTTGCCAATTATCCAGACAAAATCCCGGCGCAGTATAAAAGATATTTGATTAATCACTTTAGAAATAATCTTGAAGTGCCCTATACACCGATTAAATTAGTTTTTAGAGAAAGAGAACGGAGGTAACCTTGATACCCAGTTCCATTGTAGTCAGGGGGAAAAGGATAGGGATCATAGGTCTTGAAGCTGCAATAGCCAACCTTTTGGCTTCTAACAAGGATCTTGACCCTAGAAAGGCGGCAGAGCGTATCTTTGAGACGATAAGGGGCAAAAATTACATCCCAACAGGCCTTGAAGATGAATACCTCTCTGGCCTCGAGGCAGTTTGGTGTAAGGTAACAGGCAAGGGAGACAAACAAGATATTGATGGCTTCTTGGACATAAAGATCCTCGGCCCAGGATGTGTAAGCTGTAACCGCCTTGAGGAGATGGTGAGAGACATCCTGGACAAATGGGGACTCGAAGCAGATATCACCCACATACACGAACTCGATGAAATATGGAGGCATGGAGTTACGAAGACCCCTGCCCTCATAATAAATGACAAGGTAATGTCCCAAGGGAGGCTCCCCACCCTTGCCCAGGTAGAATCTTGGATCAGGGACCAACAGAAATAGACAAAAAAACTACTATGCCATTGATGACAAACTCAACTCTAATAAGAGCCCAGAAGTCCTTGACACAAAGGCTGTGTCAAAGTAAATAGGGCGTACAAAATTGAGACTGTGGTGGGCGTAGCTCAGTTGGTTAGAGCGTCGGGTTGTGGCCCCGGAGGTCGAGGGTTCAAGTCCCTCCGCTCACCCCA
>WGBU01000193.1 GCA_015494155.1 Deltaproteobacteria bacterium
ATAGAGGAGTATTTGGAGTTTATTAAGGGCCTCAAAGGACAGGGGAGGCGAGTCATCCTCATGGGCTGGTCTATGGGAGGGGTCTATGTGTATAGATACATCGATCTCTTTAAAGAGGTGGTCCATAGGGTTGTCTTTTGCTCCATGAGGAAGAACTATCCAGCCGTACTCATCGAGTCTATGTGTGAGATGCTCAAAAGGGACAAGGGGCTCTGTCTCAGATACTTCTATAGGGAGTGCTTTAAGGGACAGGCCATGGCCTACAAGAGATTTAAACAGGGAATTGAGGAAAAGTTTATAGAGACCTTTACCATAGACGAGTTGCTTAGAGGGCTAGAGTTTCTTCAAGAAAACCCTGTGGATGAGCTTAAGTCCTGTGGGACAGAGGCTGAGACACTTCTCATCCATGGTGAAGACGATGCTGTGGCACCAGTTGGTTTGATGCCAGAGGTCGATGAAGGGGTCAAGGTCGTTCTATTCAAGGGTTGTGGTCACCTGCCATTTCTCGAGCAGGGATTCTTTAAGGAGCTAATAGGTGTGGAAGGCGGCGGTTAAACAATCCTTTTCTAGGGTAGCAAGGGTCTATTCTCATGCCTCTAAGGTCCAGAAGGAGGTTGGCACAATCGTTGGATCACTCCTTGTAGAAGAGGTGAAGGGTAAAGAGATCGGACGATTAATGGACCTTGGTTGTGGAAGTGGTGATGCTACGAGCCAGTTACTGAAATGGCTTGAACCAAGGGAGGTGATCCTGGCCGACATCGCTCTTGATATGTTGAAAGAGGCGAGAAAGAGGTCTCTAGAAAAGGATCGAAGGGTCCAACTCGTCAATCTAGACATGGAGTATTGTGGCAGTGTGATCAGACCAGGGAGCCTCGATGTGGTGTTCTCGAATAGTGCCCTCCACTGGTCCAGAGACTTAAATAAGGTCTTCTCAGGGATAAGCCAAATACTAAAGAGGGATGGTATAGTCGCATGCTCCATTTTTACTAGAAATACCCTGTGGGAACTCGGTGTACTGGTCGAAGAGGTCTCTGGTCACCAAATAGTATCGAGGGGCTTTCCAGACAAAGAGAGGGTGTTGAATGGATTTTTGGAGCACTTTTCCCCCAAGTATGTAAGTGTCTTGAGGTTTATGAGGGCCTACCCTGATACATTGAATCTTTTAAGAGCTCTCAAATATGCAGGGGTGACCCCAAGGGTGAGACAAGGTAGATCCCTTCAGATATCAAGGGGGGAGCTTAGAAGGATAGATGAGCTATTCCATGAAAGATATGGAGGCATTTTGGTCACCTATGAAGTGATTGTCTGTGTGGGGAGGCCTAAGACTATCATTTGAATAGGTCGGTCAATATAGAATATAGGTAAAAGAGACCCCACGATGCCAAGGTAATGGCAACTCCTATCCTGCAATATTTCTTTATGAGCTCATGGTGATACTCCTTCATGATCTCCTGATCTACGTCTTCAAGGAGTCTTTTAACCCTTTCTTCCCATCCAACAACCCTTTCTTCTATTCCCTCTAGTTCATTGATCTTTTTTATGATCCTGAGATCCTTAAGGGCCTTCTTGATCTCTTGATGTAATTCCATGGCCCTCTTTTCGAATCTGGCCATCTTGGGCGTAGATGGGATCTTTTTCATGCAATAGACGAGTTTTTTCCTAGCCGAGACCAGACGCCTGTACAGGGTGTTGTAATTCCTATTTATCTCTGCATAGATCTTGGTTGAAAGGTCCAAGAGATCCCGATAGAGGGTGGTGAGGCCCATGAGTCCAAGGCTTGGAACCTTACCGCTCATATCCCTCAGCTCCACTAAAAAGCCTTCGAATTTGCCCTGAGGAAAGGCCTTGTTGCCGTGTTCTGCCAAGGTCTTCAAGGTACTCAGCTTCTCATCCACCTGTTCCTGGACCTGGATGAGCCTCTCCTTGAATAGGCCTTCTACAGAAGTAGTTTCACCCATGAGCATAGGTTCACAAAGGAGCCTCGTTAGCCACTGGGGGCTGTGGGCCAAGGCCTTGAGACTGCGTTTATATTCGGGCCTGTGGCCTGTGATGGCTGCAAAGACCAGATGCCAATACTTGAGATAGGGGTCGTTGGGTAGGATCGTACTAGCCCTTATAATGGATGCCCATGCTCCTTCTAGACCACCCCACAAGAGCTGAATGCGTGCCTGAAGTAAGAGGCTATAGGCCTTAAACTTGTTTGACTTTGAAAAGGTCTCTGTCCGTTGAAGGGAAAGGAGTGCACCATCGATGTCGCCATCTTGGAGCAGTAGGAGTCCATTAAAAATGTGGAGATCCTGTCTATTGGTGTCCCTGAGTCTCTCATCTAGAAAGAGTCTTAGCCCCCGTAAGTCCCTTGCCTCCATCAACTTTTCGATCTGTTTTAGGACATTGTCCACTGTATCGCCCCGCTGATCGTGCTGGTCCACCATGAGGTCGGGGTTTTTTGTCTTGAAGACCTCCAGGGCAAAGTGTGGCCTGAAGGGATGACGGAGTTCTAGCAAGATCTTGTGGAGCCCGTCGAGAAACGATTTTTCCTTGCTCCCATGACGTATTTGTTCCATCCAAAGGGTTGGCGAGAAGGTGGCCAGATCCCTTAGTATATTCTTACCTTCTCCATGGGCAATCCATAGATTCTCACACTTGGTGGTGTCGTGAGAGTGGAGGCCACAGTGAAAACATTCATTTTTATATGGGCCATTCTTTAATAGCAGCCTGTATGGAAAATACATCTCACCCAAAGGTAGCTGCCTGCCCACATTGAATACGTTAAATCCATAGATCCATTTTTCTTTGTTCGACGCCTCAAAATCGAAATCTGAAAGGAGATAGCCAGGGGGGGCGATCTCCCAGTGAGAACTCTGTGGGTCGTTCTCTGTGAGGGCGATCATCTGCACTGGGATGACGTCTATGCCCATGGGTACATACTGTGCCTTTCTAAGGCCACTCATGAGGTCCTCTGTAGTGAGGAGGACCTCCTGTATAGAGGACAACTCCACCATGAGCGTGTGTGCATCGAGTTGTCTTTTGTTTTGTATGAAATGTGTACGAATGAAACCCAGAAACTCATGTACCCCTGGAAATGGGAGTAGCCTCAAGAGACCAGGTACTAACCTTATAAATAGATTCATTGGTTGATTATTTTAACCTGCTGCCTCGCCTAAATATGCAGCGATGACCTCTGGGTCCTTTTGGACCTCTGTGGGAGTGCCCAATTTGAGACACTGGCCGTAGTTGAGCACCATGATGCGGTGTGATATCTCCATCACCAGGCTCATATTGTGTTCAACCAGCATGACAGTAATTCCGCTGCGGGAAATGGATTCGATAAGGTGTCTCATCTCCAGGGTCTCTGTATCGTTCAATCCTGCCGCAGGTTCATCTAGGAGTATGAGTGACGGTTTTGCTGCCAATGCCCTGGCAATCTCTAATCTCTTCAAGAGACCATAAGGCAGCGTGTCTGATGGCGCAAGGGCAAGATCCTTCATCCCCACAAAGTCGAGGGCCTCCATAGCCCATTTTTCAACGATCCTTTCCTCCTGGATCACCTTTTTCAACCTGAGGCAACCACTTATCATCCCCGAACTGATCCTAGTGTGGCACGCAGTCTTCACGTTTTCAATACAGTTCATGTTCAAAAAGATCTGGAGATTTTGAAACGTACGCTGTATGCCAAGCCTTGCAATTTCAAAGGTCCTTTTTCTGGTGATGTCGTGAGAATTAAAGAGTATGGAGCCCTCATCTGCATAAAAGACGCCAGTCAAAAGGTTAAAGAGTGTGGTCTTGCCAGCCCCATTAGGGCCTATAATGGAAAAGATCTCGCCGCCATGCACTGAAAAAGTGATATCTTTTAGTGCCTCTACGCCTCCAAAACGCCTAGATACGCTATTTACCTCAAGAAGAGCCGACATCTCTTACACACCTACGCTGAAATAGATGCATCACACCATCAACGGCTGACACAAATACTCCTTTTGGTAGAAAGATCATTATGCACATGAGTATTGCCCCATAGAGCAATACCTCTAACTCCTCGAAGTGCACCAAAAATTCTGGGAGGAATGTGAGGATTGCGGCACCAAATACAGCGCCAAAGGTTGACCCAAGGCCACCAAGCACCACCATGGTCACGAGCTCCACTGAAAAGGCAAAACTGCAGGAATCAGGGCTTATGAATGCCTGTTGGTGTACGAATAGGCTGCCAGCAATAGATGTGAGTACAGCAGAGAGGACGAATACCTGTGCCTTGGCAGAGGCAGTATCGATCCCTAGCACCTCTGCGGCAATCTCGCTACCATGTATGGCCCTTAGGGCACGTCCCATCCTGGAGTCCATGAGATTGAGTGAGATCCAGATGGTCATGGCGCTTACTGCACACAATATGAAATACCATTGGATGTCTGTGTCCACTACCAACGAGGCTATTTTTATGGGCGGAATACCAGAGAGTCCATCTGGCCCACCTGTCAACCACTCCTCTTGTACTAAGAAAATGTGCACTATGATCCCGAGGCCCAGGGTGGCCATGGCGAGATAGTGTCCCTTCAATTTGAGTATGGGGCGCGCAAGAAGCGTTGAAAGTGCCCCTGTCAACATGGCCCCAGCAGACATGGCAACGAACGGATTCAAGTTGAAACGGGTGGTCAAAATGGCAGACGTATAGGCACCTATGCCAAAAAAGGCGGCGTGTCCAAGGGATATCTGCCCAGCGTAGCCCATAAATAGATTTAGGGCAACAGCTAGTATGATGTGGAAAAAGGCCGTAGAGCCAACAACACTCACATAGTAATTGTCTGGAAATAGAAGGCCGAGCCCGATGGTGACTGCCAAGAAGATGTAGAGCCCTACGAGTCTCATTTTATACCCGTTCCACCCCTGTCTTACCAAATAGCCCTGCTGGTCTAAAGAAGAGCACCAATAGTATGATGAAAAAACTTATGGCATCTTTGTAGCCAGAGGATATAAAGCCAGCTCCAAGGGATTCCACTATCCCCAGTATGAGCCCGCCTATTACCGCACCCATGGAGTTCCCCATTCCTCCGAGTATGGATGCACAAAATCCCTTGAGCCCCAACATTACTCCAGCCCCGTATGTCATGTACGTGATGGGAGTGATCAGTACGCCTGCTATTCCCCCGAGGAGTCCAGAGATACCGTAGGCGAGGGCCAACATATGCTTGACTTCTATCCCCATGAGGTAGGCCGCCTTTTTATTGAATGAACAGGCCAAGATCGCCTTACCTGTTAGGGTCTTTTGGAAGAAATAGCGGAGAAGGAAGACGAAAAGTGCAGTGCATGCCATGATCCATAGGCTTTGGGGTAAGATGGTGATGTTCCCGACCTTTATTGGGTCATCCCCTGATATGCTGGGGAAGCCATAGATCTCCTTTCCCCAAATGAGGAGTGCAGCACCCCTTAGGAAGATGGAGGCCCCAATGGTGATGATGATAGTAGTGACCACTGTAGCGTTTCGGGCCTGTTCTATGGCGAGTTTTTCAAGGGCCACGCCAACAAACATGGAGATGAAGATGGCTATGAGAATGGCTACAAAGTAGGGCACACCTGCCCCATATATGAATATGGCACTCATGGCCCCTATCATGACAAATTCGCCTTGTGCGAAGTTAACCACGTCTGAGGCATTGTATATGAGTGAAAATCCCAGGCCTACCAAGGCATAGATCGCGCCAATAGTGATCCCTGTTATCAAAAATTGAATTAGTTGATCCAATAACATGCTTTTTTGAGAGAGTGATTGGTAAGGTTGGCGGGTATCCTCAGGGCCAGCCCCTGAAGAGAGAGTAGGGGCAGGCCCTGAAGAATTGGTTGTCTTATTGTACTAAGGTCCAATCCCCATTTTTGACCTCGAGCATCTTGAATGCACTGAGGTCGAGACCCAGGTGATCAGTTGGGCTCATGTTGAATATCCCGCCAGTACCTATGAAGTTCTTGGTCTTCTCGATCTCATCACGAATCTTTGCCCTGTCCAGGGAGTTTGCCCTGTCGATCGCATCGAGGGCAATGAACAGTCCATCATATGCATGGCCACCAAAGGTGGAGACAGGCCCATATTTTGCTTCATATTTGTGTTTGTAGGCCAGGAGTACCTTCTTCTGTGGGTCACTATCTGGAAGTTTCTCTGCCACAAGGAGCGCTGCTGCGGGCAGTCTCACCCCTTCAGCCGCTTTGCCGGCAAGTTGCAAGAATTTCTTGGAAGCAACACCGTGAGACTGGTAAAGGGGTAGTTTGATCCCAAGCTGTCTCACATTCTTGGTCACAATGGCAGGTGCCTTGCCAAAGCCAAAGTTCAGTATGGCCTGTGCGTCTGTGGCACGGATCTTGGTAAGCTGCGTGGTCATGTCTGTGTCTGAGTTGGAGTATTTCTCGTCTGCCACTATCTCGATCCCATACTTTGGAGCAAGGTCTAGGCACTGGGCCCTACCAGACTTGTCGAACCCACCGTCACCAGTGATGAGTGCAACCTTGGTGATCCCCCTCTTTTTCATGTCTTCGAAGATCTTGGCAGCGGCCATCCTGTCGGTGTGAGGGGTCTTGAAGACCCATTTCTTCACGGGTTGAATAATCCTGATGGAGCCCGCAAGGGATATTAGTGGTACCTTAGCCCTTTGGACGATATCGATTACGGCAAGTGTGGTACCTGAGGTGCTGCCTCCCACAATGACATCCACCCTGTCCTTTTTTATAAGCCTCTTAACGATGTCTTTGGCCTCTTTTGCCTTGCCACCTGTATCGTAGTATATGAGTTCTACCTTGTGACCATCGATACCACCTTTTTCATTGACCTCTTCAATGTACATCTTCAAGGTCTTTAATTCAGGATCTCCTAGAAATGACGCTGGGCCTGTCAGGGCGAGAAAAGACCCTATCTTGATTGGCCTTTTTGCCATGGCCCACGGCGGGGCAAGAAAAATACCAAGGAAAAGGATGAGAAAAAGACCTCTTACGATCCTGTGTAACTTCATGTCCCCTCTTACGCCTCCTTCTATAAAATTATTTCGTTGCATCCTAAGAATAATTGATCAACATGTCAAGAAATAGCTTATTTGACTCGTTTTTACTTGCAAATTGGAGAGTGGAGGTGATATAGAAAGGATTCATGGAAGGAAACATCGCTGAATTCTTGGGGAAAACACTACTTTTTTCAGGGTTGAATCAGGAGATCTTAAACTCCTTTGCCGCCCTTTCATCCATCAAGACATTCAAAAAGGGAGAGATAATCTTTTCAGAAGGGGATGAGGCGAGCGGTTTTTATGTGATCAAACAGGGGACTGTGCGCATCTTTAAAATCTCTGTAACAGGCAGGGAACAGACCTTGCATATACTAGGGCCTGGTGAGCCCTTTGGGGAGGTGGCGGTCTTTTTTGGTATGGACTATCCAGCTTATGCCATGTCACTAGATGTGTGTGAGGTGTTATTTTTCCCAAAGGATCGCTTTGTAAATGCCATAAGGTCCCACCCAGACCTTGCATTGGCCATGTTGGGCGTCTTGGCCATGAGGCTGAGATCGTTCTCCAGGTTGATAGAAGACCTTGCGCTTAAAGAAGTGCCTCAGAGGCTTGCGGCATACATATTGGCTGTGGCAGAACTAGATGCCCGAGGGCCTTCAGAGAGCGAAATAAGACTACAGGTCTCAAAGAATCTCTTATCGACCATCTTGGGTACCTCCCCAGAGACCCTTTCGAGGGTCTTCAGGAAGCTTGAAGATCAGGAGATAATCGAGCGAAAAAATGACAGGATTAGTCTAAAAAATCTTGAGAAACTGAGGGATCTTGCCGATGGTATGATTAGATTGACCTAACTGGGTGGGACCTTAAGTTATGGAAAAGATAGAGTGTGACATCCCAGGTAAGATCGCCCTTATTGAAGATTTACCCGCACCGTCTCCCATCTTAGAGCGGCTCATCTCCATACTGCCAGATGACGATAATGCCTCTGCAGACCTAGATGAGGTGATCTCGATTGATCCAGGGGTATCGGCACAGGTCCTAAGGGTGGCCAATAGTGCCTATTTTGGATTTTCTGGGAGGATATCCACGATTTCAAAGGCCATCCTGCTCTTAGGGCCACGGGAGGTATGGAGTATTGCAGTGGGAGTGGCATTTAAACAACAGTTTTCAGGCATCTTCACATCTCCTGCATTTGATTTGGAGAAGTTCTGGCGACATTCATTTTTTACTGGGATAATAGAGGGCTTTATGGCCAAGGAGATGAACGTAAGCGAGGTCAAAGGCGACGAGGCCATGATCATGGGCCTGTTGCACGATCTTGGCCACCTCATCCTCGCATCCCACTTTTCAGAGGAATATGAACAGATTGAGACACACAGGAGAGAGCATGGGTTGACCCTTATAGAGGCAGAGCGTGACAAAGGCCTCCTCCATACAGAAGTGGGAGAGGTGCTTTGCAAGTGCTGGAAACTTCCAAAGGCAATACAGGCTGCTGTGTCTGAACACCACTACCATGAAATTTCCACAGATGAAGACCCCTCTATCCACGGGGTCCTCACTGGCATCTCCAATCTAGTGGCTAAGTCCTTGGAAGATGATGGTGAATTGAGTCTAGATTCTGAGCCATTGTCGCAGGCCCTCATGGGGTACGAGTGGGCCAGGCCATTGGTTGAGAAGGTACAGGAAGGAGAAGAGTCTATAAGGCAACATGTAGATGAGATAATGAGACTGATTCATGGGGGATAGGATTATGGATAGTGGCACGGACCACACTGAATCCATCTCTAGGCTATTAAATCACCTTAGGGGGGATCAGCACTTACACAGGCGGACACTGGGCGTAATCTTGGGCCTCACCCACATTGCAAAAAAGGGTGGGGAACGAAGAGAGATACTCAAGGAGATGGTGGACTGTCTCTCCCTAGAGCTCGGATTTGAGAATTGTTCCATCCTCGAATATGATCATGAACGGCAGGGCTTGGTCCTCATTGCAGCCAAGGGAATCCTTGACCTATTGGATGAATCAGGGGCGGAAAAGTTCAATAAAGAGCTTTGCATTAGGGAAGGCGACTGCATTGCCTGGAAGGTATTCAGTTCAAAAGAGCCCATCTTTATAGAAGATACCTCTATAGAAAACATCCCCAGGGTTAGTAAGGGAAATGTCAAGATACGTTCAATGGCCTGTCTCCCATTGGGTGAGCTTGGGGTGATCAATCTGAGTACATCCTGCCCTAGGAGTTTTAGTATCACCCAGAGACGGGATCTCATCATAATTGCAGAATTGATTTCAAATCTCATGGAGACCCTTGACCTCAAGGGGAAGGGTGAGGTCTCCAGTACATATGTCCATAGAATCATAGAGGCCAAGACGAGGGAGCTTGCCCAGAGCAAACAGGAACTCAAAGAGGCCTTGGAACTCTTTGATAGCATGATCCACGGAGTACCACAGGGGCTGGCCCTGATCGATCTTGGCGGCAGGATATACTCCATTAACGATGCCCTTTGCAACATGGCTAAGGCCACCCCAAAAGAGCTCTTGCAGTTGCCGTTTGATGTACTCTTCCAGAGACATTCAGACATAGAAAAGATATCCAGTGCCATTAAGGCTGGAAAGATGGTCCAGATCAATTCTGGGATCTTGAGGGCAGTAAATGGTGAACTCGTACCAGTAGACATCTTCTATCATCCATTTTCACTAAAGGGCCATGGTATTGGGGGTATGCTCATATTCCACGACCTGAGGGGCCAGAGGAAGCGGCTCGAAGAGATGGTCCAGATAGAGAAGATGAAGGCCTTGAGTCTCATGGCCAAAGGGGTTGCACACGATTTCAACAATATTTTGTCCATGATATTGGGCAACATCGAGATCCTAGACAGGGAGTTAGAGAACGAGTCACACAAGGAGAGGCTTAACCGTATCCACAATGCTGTGGTTGAAGGTGCCAAGATCGTGGAACGGCTCAATGCCTATGTGGGAGGTGGTGAGGAAGGAGGCAGGTTAAATACGCGGAGTCTGCCTACTGTTGTTGATCAGGCCATCGACTTCCTCACACCTAGGATCAAGGAGCTCAGGGACAAGGAAGGAGTGGTTGTAGACTTTAATGTGGATGTTGAAGAGGTAGGCGAGGTATTGATCGATCCAGAGGACCTCAAAGAAGTGCTGGTAAATATGTTGCTGAACTCCCTAGAGGCCATGCCAGATGGGGGCACTGTGACAGTATGTGCGAGACGAGAGGATGAAGAGGTAAAAATAGACATAATCGACAGTGGGACAGGGATTCCAAAGAGCGAGCGCTCGAAGATTTTTGACCCATTTTATACCACAAAAGGTGTGAAGGCGTCTGGACTCGGACTCTGTGTCAGTAAAGGGATCGTTCAAAATTGTGGAGGAGCCATTGCACTCGAGTCGGAAGAGGGCAAAGGCACAAAATTTACCATAAGGCTCCCGTTGAGGACCAGTCCAGAGGCCGAAAAGCCCGTTGATAAAGATACGCTTATAACTGAACCTATAGCGATTCCTCAAGCGTTAAAGGTATTGATCGTAGATGATGAATTCATAATTGTAGAGCTCTTGACAACACTTTTAAAGGGTCTAGGGCACAATGTCACTGGTATTGCAGACCCCTTGAAGGCACGGTCTATCTTAAAGGAAGAGGTCTTTGATCTCGTCATCACAGACCTTGGAATGCCTGGTGTGAGTGGATTTGAACTTGCCAAATCTGTCAAGGAGAGGAATCCTAATACAAAGGTGGTCCTCATAACTGGCTGGGGGGCAGATTATGAAAAGAAGGACCTAAGGGATCGCGGTGTCGATGGGGTCTTGGGCAAGCCGTTTAAACTGGCAGAATTAAAGAGGCTTATAAGAGACCTTTTTAAGTGATGAAGGTTTTTATAGGTACAAGTGGCTGGAATTATGAGAGTTTTAGAAGTCACTTGTATGGTGATGCACCCAAGTCTAGGTTTTTTGAAATATATCTGAGGTACTTTGATACAGTGGAGTTGAATGCCTCATTTTATAGGAGCTTCGGAGAAAAGACCTGGTTAGGATGGTACAAAAAGACGCCCACGGGTTTCATCTGGGCAGTAAAGGCAAGTCGATACATTACCCACATAAGACGTCTCGACGTTGAAGAAGATTCTTTGAAGATCTTTTTTGAGAGGGCACGGTTGTTGAAGGAAAAGCTCGGGCCTGTGCTCTTTCAGCTACCGCCCAATCTCCCTTACGATCGGGTGCTATTCACACGTTTTTTGGAAAGGCTCAAAAGGGTGAGTCCTCGGTCTATAGCGGCCTTAGAGGCAAGGCACCCGACCTGGCATTGCACGGAGGTTTTCGATCTCTTAGATGAACACTCTATGGCATGGGTTGTGAGCCACACTGGCGATAGATACCCCATGACCATAACTGCCACAGGCCCCATTTCTTATTTTAGACTCCACGGCCCTAAAAGACTTTACCATGGTGAGTATGGCAAGGAGGCACTATCGTGGTGGTTAGACCAGATGAAGTCCTTAAAAAGAGACACATATTGCTATCTTGACAATACAGATGATGGATCTGCTGTAAAAGACGCCCTCGCCTTGAAGGAACTGGTAACTACCAGCACCTAAGACTATCAACCATATCCATGTATATAATAGCTATATGTGGCAAACGCCCTGATTATATCGGCCTTTGCCTCTTCTTCGAGGGATGAGAAGAAGTCGAAAAATCCCTGGGAGGATGCCTTTTCGCCACAGGTAAGTTCCTTAAGTCTCTGTTTTTGAAAGAGATCAAGAGTAGTTATAAGGGACAGGATTTTGTCTATATCTTTGTTACAGAGGCTCTCTCTTATCTTTGTCTCCTTTTTGTCACCCAGGATGATGAGTCCCTGATAGCCCCCCTTTTCCTCAGGTGCGCCTTTACTACAAATGACCCCCTTTGGGGCGCACGAGACTAGAGATAGTAGGGTAATCATTAAAAAAATGGAGATGAAATGAATTCTTTTGATCATTTTATTACCTCTTAACTCAAAATTAGTATCCTAACTTAAAGGACAAAATAAACATGCCCCGAAGGGCATGCAACATACGAGATACTACAAATTTTCAAGATTTTGCCATATCTTAAACAACGATTTTCTGAGGTTTTCTATTTCATCCTTGGTAAGGCCTTTGGTCGCCTCTTTGTGTACTGCAAAACCGATTTCATCGACAAAGTCACGCATTTTTCGCCCTTTGGGTTTGAGGTGTATGTGATAGGCACGCCTATCACTTGGGTCGCGGCGCCTTTCGATAATGTTCGCCTCCTCCATCTTATCGAGGGTACGAACTAGGGTAGGGCTCTCTATGTAGAGCCTGTGGGCTAGCTCTGTCTGAGTGATGCCCTCTTCCTCTAAAAGCTTTGCCAGTACGCAGAACTGTGCACTGGTGAGCCCATATCCCTCTAGCTTTTTGTCGAACGCCTTCTGAAACACCCTTACAAGCCTATTTGCTATAAACCCAAGACATTCGTCGATGTTGAATCTCCTCTTTTCCTCACTACTCTTTGAATTATTTTTCCTGGCCACTTTTGATTCTCCTTATTATTTCGTCTAGTATTTCATCTATTGTTTTCCCTGTCGTATCGATCAACTGTGCGTCTTCAGCCTGCCTCAAGGGCGCGATAGCACGGTCTGAATCTTGTTTGTCTCTCTTCTTAATTTGCTTTAATATAGTTTCATATAACACGTTTTCACCTTGCATTTCAAGTTGTTTTTTTCTTCTTTTTGCACGTTCTTCAGGCGTGGCAGTTAGGAAGAACTTGTAGGGTGAATCTGGAAAGACTACGGTCCCCATATCGCGACCTTCGGCGACTACCCCCTTTTTTGAAGCAAACTCTCTCTGTAATTGGGTGAGATATCTTCTTACGGCACCAAGTCTCGATACAGCAGAGGCCAAAAGGTCTATTTCTGGTGTCCTTATGAGGTGTGAGACATCTCGCCCATTGAGGAAGACCCGCTCTCCATCAAGGTCTATGGTAAGCGTTGGGAGGAGTCTCTCGATCTTAGCTTCGTCTTCAGGGGAAATAGAGGCCTCTTTTACAGCCAGTGCAACTGCCCTGTACATGGCTCCTGTATCCAGGTATTGAAGGCCCAATCTTTTTGCAAGTAGTTTTGCTATCGTGCTCTTTCCAGCCCCTGCTGGGCCATCAATGGCGATGACAGGGATCATATGGTCTCCTTTTTGCCCCCTTTCAATGTCAAGATCTGGGATTATCAGCCAAATCTCCCTGTAATATAGTCTTCTGTCTCCTTTTCAGATGGCGCTGTGAATATCTTCTCTGTGGGCCCAAATTCGACACACCTTCCAAGGTAGAAGAATGCAGTGTAATTGGACACCCTTGCTGCCTGCTGCATGTTGTGGGTCACAATCACTATAGTGAATCTCTCCTTAAGCCTGTCTATGAGTTCTTCTACCTTATATGTGGCCACTGGGTCTAGGGCAGAGCATGGTTCATCCATCAATATGACCTCTGGTTCCACTGCAATGGCCCTTGCTATGCAGAGCCTCTGCTGTTGACCACCTGAAAGGTCTGTTCCCAAGGCGTGGAGGTGATCCTTTACCTCGTCCCATAGGGCAGCTCCCTTCAATGCCTCTTCCACACGGGCCTCAAGCTCGTTTTTAGGGAGTTTGGCCTTGAGTTTTATGCCATATGCCACATTGTCAAAGATACTCATGGGAAACGGGGTTGGCTTTTGGAACACCATCCCAACCCTTGTCCTCAGCTCTATGAGGTCCACATCGTCCCCTAGGATGTTCTGCCCATCCATGATGATCTCGCCAGTGGCCCTCTGGTCTGGATAGAGTGAAAACATCCTGTTGTATGTCCTTATGTGAGTGGATTTGCCGCAACCAGATGGGCCAATGAAGGCAGTGACCTGCCGTTCAGCAATGTCCACATTGTTGTCAAAGAGTGCCTGAAATTTACCATAGTAGAAGTTCAGGTTCCTCACCCTGATCTTCACTGGTACATGGTCTGGTAGGAGTGTCTTGGTCTTTTCTCGCATTTTTTCCATTAACCCTTAGTTCCCCTCTGAGCCAAGAATCTCGAAAATATGTTCAAGGCCAGTATCGCAATCGTGATTAGAAAGGCGCCTCCCCACGCCTTTGCCTGCCAATCTTCATAGGGACTCATGGCATAGTTGAATATAGTGACTGTGAGATTGGCCATGGGTTCTGTGAGGCCACTTGGCCAGTAGGGGCTGTTGAGTGCAGTGAACAAGAGCGGAGCTGTCTCACCAGAGACGCGTGCCACTGCGAGGATAATGCCAGTGATCATCCCTGTCCTGGCGGCCCTGTATACTATAGATACGATCATCTTCCAATAAGGGGCTCCCAGGGCAAGGGCTGCCTCTCTCAATCCCACTGGAACGAGCCTCAGGATCTCCTCTGTTGTGCGGGTGACCACAGGTAGCATGATGATTCCAAGGGAGACGCCGCCAGCAAGCCCTGAAAAGTTTTTCATGGGCACCACCATTATGGCGTACACAAAGACGCCCACTACAATGGATGGAGCACTGACGAAGGTGTTGGTGATAAACCTTATGAGGCCACCAAATTTCCCGTGTCCAAATTCAGCCAGGTAGGTACCAGCCAATACACCAATTGGAACACCTAAAAGGGTGGCAATCAGGGTAATGATGACACTTCCAAGGATGGCATTACCAAGCCCACCGCCAGGTTCGCCAGGCGGGGTTGGAAGTTCAGTAAAGAATTCCCAGTTGATGGAGGAGATGCCCTTGTCTGTGATCTCCCAGAGTATCCAGATGAGAAAAAAGATGCCAATTGCTGCTGAAAGGCCTGCAGATAGAAGTGCCAAGAGGTTTTTTGCCTTTCTGAGGGTCGGGGATCTCTTTTTCAACTCTTGCGCCCCCCTGCGTTAGCACTGTATAGCCACCACTCTGCCAGCCCCAATATGACGAACGTTATGAGAAAGAGGACGAGTGCAAGCTCGATCAAGGCGGCCAGATAGATGGGGTCAGATGCCTCTGTAAATTCGTTTGCCAGGGTAGAGGCTATGGTGTTGGCCGGGTCAAAGAGAGACCAACTCAATTCATGGGCATTCCCGATGACAAATGTAACTGCCATGGTCTCCCCTAGGGCACGTCCAAGTCCGAGAAAGAGGCCTCCAATGACCCCCCTCTTCCCATAGGGGAGTACCACATCTTTGATCACTTCCCAGGTAGTGGCGCCAAGGCCATAGGCAGATTCCTTTAGGACCTGTGGTGTCATGAGAAAACAGTCGCGTATCACAGAGGCCATAAAGGGAAGAATCATGATGGAGAGCACAAGGCCAGCTGTAAACATGCCTACTCCCATGGGAGGACCGTCAAATAGTGGGATGAAGCCCAGGTGTTCAGTCATCCAAGGCTGGATGTATTCAGACAGGACTGGGGCCAGGGTAAAGAGCCCCCACATGCCGTATATGATGCTGGGGATTGCTGCCAAGAGTTCAATAGCAGTGCCCAAAATGGGGCGCAGTGGCTGCGGCGCAAGCTCTGTGAGGAATATGGCCACACCAATGGCCAAGGGTACTGCAATGAGCATGGCAAGTGCAGTGGAAATCAGGGTACCCAGGATGGTGGTGAGTGCACCAAAGTTTCCAAGCACTGGGTCCCACTCTGTGGAGATGAGAAAGCGCAGGCCAAACTTCTTGATGGCAGGCCAGGCCTCCCACGTCAAAGATGCAAGCATTATGAGGAGCAGGATCAGGATGAAGCTCCCTGAAAAACGGGTGAGGAATTGAAATAGCACCTCTATGATATCGTTTGAACGTCTCTTGGAAGGCCTTGGCATGATCAATCAATCAATGTTCTATGCTATCTCCTTAAAGGAAGAACCCTTTGTGCCGCAGACAGGGCATTTGTCTGGCACCTCCCCCTCCACTGTATAGCCACACACAGGGCACACGTGGATAGTGGCCTGAGGGGCATCGTTTCCAGACTCTGCGTATTTAAGCGCCTTTTTGAATAGTTCTGCATGTACCTTTTCCACCTCGTTTGCAAAGTGGAATGTGCGAAGGGCCTCCTTGTCACCGCTTTTCTTGGCAGCCTCGATCATCTCAGGGTACATCTGGTTGAATTCATAGGTCTCGCCGTCAATGGCCTCCTTGAGATTCTCCACAGTATCCCTGATGCCACCCATTACCTTCAGGTGGTTGAGTGCGTGTATAGTCTCTGCCTCGGCAGCAGCCTTGAAAATCTTGGCTATTTGCGTCAATCCCTGGGCCTCTGCCTTTTGTGCAAAGGCCAGATATTTTCTGTTTGCTTGGGACTCTCCCTGAAATGCATCCAATAGATACTCCTTAACCTCTTTCATGGGGCCTCCTTTATATGATTAGTCTCATAAGAAATCCAGAATCTAATTATCTCCTGGATGAGTCTTTGGTCAAGGGATGGTTCCCTGCCTGGCGTAGTAAGGTAACCTCCTACCATCATTGCATCTGCACCTGCCATAAATGCAAGGGCCTGAAAGTCCAAAAGGGCCTTTTCCCTGCCGCCACAAAGGCGTATAGCAGGGCCTTTTAGGGCAATCCTAAAGTGTGCAATGGTTTTTATCACATCCAAGGGGCTTATCCTAGAGCCAAACCGTGCCAGACGGGTGCCCTCGATGGGCACATAGATATTGATGGGCACAGAATCTACCCTTAGTTCCTTAAGGGTCTCCACTATGGAGAGTCTGTCAGATTCGGTCTCTCCTAGGCCAAGGATACAGCCAGAACAGAGTTCGAGCCCAACGGCCTTGACTGCCTTCATGGTCTCGATCCTCTCTTCAAAGGAGTGGGTAGTGCAGATCTTGGGGAAATATTCCTTGGATGTCTCGATATTGTGGTGATACCTTACGAGTCCTGCATCCTTTAAAACCCTTAGTTCGCCCTCTCCAACGATACCCAGCGAGGCACAGGGTAATAGGTCTGTGTTGGTTCTAATCTTTTCTATCAGTCTTGCAATCTTCTCAATCTCTCCCTTGGTGGGGCCTCGGCCACTGGCAACCAGGCTAAAGCGCCTGGCCCCGATCTTTTGGGCATTTTCTGCATGGGCCAAGACATCATCCTCTGACTTGATGGGATAGATGGGTGAATTGGTCTTGTGGTACCTGCTCTGGGCACAATAGGCACAGTCTTCACTACATGCGCCACTTTTCACATTCATGATGGAACAGACCCCAAAGCGTGTCCCCCTGTGGGTCAGCTTTACCCTGAGGGCCTCCCTTATGAGGTCAAAAAGGTCTTCTCGCATTGCTTGAATGTGTCCCACACCCTTTGAAGACAGTCTTCAATCTGGCACTTTGTGATGGAAAGAGGCAGGAAGAGATAGGTTACGTCCCCTAACGGTCTTAGTATGAGTCCCTTGGTAAGACCCTCCAGATAGACCCTCCATCCCATTCGGAGGTCCGAAGGGTAGGGTACCTTGCCACCTTTGTCCTTCACGATTTCAAATGCGACCACCATTCCTAGGCCCCTGATGTCTCCAATAAGATTGAGGTCAGAGAAGCGCTGCACTTCCCTTTGAAGAAAGGCAGAGACATCCTTTACATGGTCCAAGACCCCTTCCCGTTTAAAGAGTTCGAGAGAGGCCCGCGCACAAGTAGTGGTTATGGGGTTGGCAGTAAAGGTGTGTCCATGGAAGAAGGTCTTACCCTCGTTGTAGTCGGCGTAAAAGGCGTTAAAGACCTCATTGGTGGTCACTGTGGCACCAAGGGGAAGTGTACCCCCAGTGAGTCCTTTTGAGAGACACAAGATGTCTGGCACAACACCAGCCTGCTCAAACGCAAACATGGTGCCAGTCCTGCCAAATCCTGTGGCCACTTCATCAAAGATCAAGAATATGTCACGTCCCTCGAGAAACTCCTTGAGCCTTTTGAGATACTTAACAGGATAGGCTAACATGCCACCAGCACCCATGAGAAGGGGCTCTAAGACCATGGCGGCGATCTCGTCCTGGCGTTCAAGGAGTATCTTCTCTAGCGTATCTAGACATTCTACCTGGCAGGTCTCTTTTTCTCTTTCAACCGGACACCTATAACAATAGGGGGCAGGTAGCCTGATGGAGTCAAATGTGAGTGCATCAAATGGACCCTTAAACTGTGGTACCCCGCCCAGGCCCATGGTGCCAAGGGTATCTCCATGATAGCCCCTTTCAAGGGATAAAAAGGTATTCTTTTCTGGTTTACCTGTGAGATGCCAATATTGGACCGCCATCTTCAAGGCCACCTCTACAGCCGTAGAGCCATTGTCTGAGAAAAAGACCTTGTCGAGCCCCTTAGGTAAGGCTTCAATCAAGAGTTGAGCGGCCCTTATAGCTGGTTCGTGGGTGGTACCTGCAAAGTGGACCTGATCCAGCCGGCCGAGTTGCTGCTTTACGGCATCCACTATGAAGGGGTGATTGTGTCCGTGGGTAATACACCACCAAGATGAGATGGTGTCATAATATGCCCTTCCATAGACATCAAAGAGAAAGACCCCATCCCCCCTCTCTACAAAGAGAGGATCCATGACCTCGAAATCCTTCATCTGCGTGTAAGGGTGCCAGACGAGGTCCCGATCTATTTTCAAGAGGTGCCTTATATTTTTCTCATCCACTTACACTTCACTCCTAATGATGCGCATAGAGGGCCTTGGCCGCCTCTTTTAATTCATCTATCAAGGAATTGTCAATGTGTGATTGATGAGGAATCCGGCAAAGGGGTGAAATCCCTGTGAATTTTTCTATTATAGCCTGATTGTCCTGGGCAATTAAGGGGTTTGCGGGTCTATCCTCGTTGATTATGAGGCCCCTTATCTCGATTCCCTTCCTCTCCAGGGCCTCTATTGTTAGGAGCGTATGATTGATGGTCCCAAGGCCTGCTCGCGCCACCACGATTGTAGGAAGAGACATTTGGGCCACAAGGTCGATCAAGAGTGTTTCCCGTGTGAGGGGTACTAGGAGGCCACCCACCCCTTCAACTATGACAAGCTCGTGTCTCTCTCCTAAGGTACGGGTGCACTCTTCAAGGTGCCTTGTGTCAACGGACTTTCCCTCTTGTTCTCCTGCCAGGTGGGGAGATGCAGGGAGTGAGAAACAGTATGGTGTCTCAAGGCTCCCCGCCATTGGGGGTGGGGTTATACCAGCCATCTCATAGACAAAGTGTGCGTCCTCTGAATAGTCCCTATTGCCAGTGCTTACCCACTTTTGGTATGAGGCATCTATCCCCAATACAAGAAACGCCTTGAGCAGTAAGGAAGAGACAAATGTCTTGCCACAATCTGTATCGGTCCCAGTGACGAAGATAACCATGACAGGAACATACAAAAATGATGGCTACTAGTCCAGTGCCAAGATATAGGGCCTTGGGGGCGTGATATGCAATAAGGACCCTCTTAAGTTTGATCGCCACTAAGGGACCTTGCGCAAGGGTGATGGGCTAGTTGATCTTTTTTAGTTTCTTCTCAACATCTTTCAATTTATTCTTATAATATTTTAAGCACATTTTTACAAATTTTTTTCGTGTCTTTGGATCTGTCAGACTCGTCTTTTCAAATGGCGCATCCCAACACGCAAGGCGCAGTAGCTTAGGATTGTTGTTTATGAGTTCTAAGCATTGGATCTTACTCTCATAATAGTCCCTTATGGCCTGAAGCCTTATACGTTTGTCACGAGATAGTACTGGTACTGGGCATACGTTCATGGGTCGCACATCTACTCCAATCAATTCTTAAAGGGTCGTCATAAATTATAAAGCAAATTCTATGCCACGTTTTTTCTAAAGGTCTTCTCAGTTAGCCCTTTCAATGCCTTTATCTTTAAAATAAATCCCATTATCACATAGGCAAGCCCACCCACCCCTATGAGCCCCAGGGTGGCTGCTGCCCGGCCCACGAGTGAAGAAGGGGTATGGACCAGAGTGGAGAGTCCGGCCACTACCAATCCCATGAGTAGAGAGGCTATGGCCATCTTTGCTACCTCTTTTAGGAGGGGCAAAACTGGGAATCCACCAATCTTCCTATATAAGACCATGGCTAGGATAAAAAAGTTTGAGATCATGGTGACAGAGGTGGAGAGCGCAATGGCCCTGTGTTGTAGGGTGGAGAGGGTGGAGACGACGATCACTATGTTCATGGCCACTGCCAGAAAGCTCGTCACCACAGGCCATCTGGTGTCATTGAGTGCATAGAAGACAGGGACTATGATCTTCACACATGAATATGCAAAGAGGCCTATGGCATAAAACCTCAATGCCTGTGTGGTCATGAGTGTGTCGAAGGGGTGGAACTCACCCCGTTCAAATATGAGCCTAATTATGTCTTCTCCCAAGATCCAGAGGCCCACAGAGGCAGGTATGGTGAGGGAGAGGGCAAGTGCCAGGGAATTACAAAGCGCCTCTCCCAGGGAATCCATATTCTGGCTGGCGGCCTGCCTTGCAAATCGGGGCATTGAGGCAATGGAAATGGCCACACCAAAGACCCCGATAGGGAACAGGATGAGTCTAAAGGAGTAATTGAGCCATGCCACACTTCCCGGTGGGCACTGGGATGCAAAATTCGTGTTTATAAATATGTTGATCTGGGTGGCTGAAAGACCGATTATAGCAGGGACCATGAGCTTCATGATCTTTTTTACGCCAGGGTGGTCGAAAAGGGGGCGTACGGTAAAAAAGTCCTTTCCAAGTTCGTTTAAAAGGGGTGAGAGTTGTATGGCCATCTGTGCAATCCCGCCAATGAGGGTCCCAATGGCCATACCTATTATCCCCTCAACGCCTATTGTTGGAAGATAGAGTGCCAGTGCCCCACCTATTATGATGGATGAGAGGTTGAAGAGCGCAGAGGCCATAGAGGGGAGAAAGAAATGACCCCTTGCATTGAGAATACCCATGAAGACGGATGCAGTGGAAATGGCCAAGAGAAACGGACACATGATCCTGGTCATGGTGGTCGTGAGCTCGATCTTTCCGGGTATTTCACTAAAGTCTGGTGCCATTACCATGACTATCTCTTTTGAGAAGATCATGCCCAGGATGACGATCAAAGAGACGATGATGGTGAGGACGGCAAGCACACTTGAGACGAGGCGAACGGTCTCTTCCCTAGAAAATTTGGTGTCATATTCAGTGAACACAGTGACAAAGGCAGAGCTTAGAGCACCCTCTGCAAAGAGGTCTCTCAGCAGATTGGGTATCCTGAATGCCACTACAAAGGCATCCATTTGATTGCTTGCACCGAATAGGGCAGCAAGGACCTGTTCGCGTACAAGGCCAAGGATGCGGGACAGAAAGACGG
>WGBU01000194.1 GCA_015494155.1 Deltaproteobacteria bacterium
GGCCGCCACCCGAAACTTTTTTCAAGATCCGTCTCCCCGATAGGTCCGCCACCCTAATCGGGGAGCTGATACTTGAGTTGTGCAAGAGCTTTAAGTATGTCCTATGTCCGCTCTCGCAAAACTATAATGCATGTAGCGTGCCAAGTTTTGGCTAGAGTATGAAATTTCACACATTCTATGTTGAATTTTTATGTAAAATTAAAGAGTTAGAAAACATAAAAATGAAAATGTTGAGGTATCCTCAAGAAGAATTTATAGAAAATATTTGACAATATGGGCGCAAAATACGCCATATAGATTTTGAGGGGGCTTATCTCAAGCCTATTTTGCAAATATTAAGTAATTTCAACTAATTAAGATTAGTAACTGAAATGAGTAATGATACAAAGATCAACTTTTGGGCTTATTTTAAGCCTATTTTATCGGAAGGAGTGGCCTGTCAGCACCTTTAGAGATTGAAAGGCTTGGAAATGATCATTTGCAGAAAATTGTACCACAATGTGTCTATCTTTTTTCAAGGCCATACCGTTCGATCTTTCTCCTCAGGGTATCCTTTGAAATGCCCAGTTCCTTACAGGTGGCCATCTTGCGCCACCTATTTCTCTCCAAGGCGGCTAGTATGGCCTCCTTTTCAATCTCTTCTAGTGTCTTGGGTCCCATGGCGAAGGCGCTCACACCGCTTATCTTTGACTCGCCACCTACAAATGGTTCTGGTAGGTGCTGAGGTTCGATGTATTCACCATGACAGAGAATGAACGCATATTCTATGATATTTTCCAGTTCTCTTACGTTTCCAGGGTAGTCATAACGCATTAGGAGTGTGAGGGCAGAATCAGATATCCCCTTTATCTCCTTACCCTTTTCTACATTGAGCTTTTTGATGAAGTGATCCACCAAAAGGGGTATGTCTTCCAGTCGTTCCCGGAGCGGTGGGAGCACTATCTTTACTACATTTAATCTATAGTATAGGTCCTCTCTAAATTTGCCCTCTTTGACCAGGAGCGCCAGGTCCTTGTTGGTGGCTGCAAGCACTCGAACATCTGCCTTTACAGGTTTGTTAGAACCAAGGGGTTCATAGGTCTTGTCCTGAAGGACCCTGAGTAATTTCACCTGGAGGGCCTGGGATATATCTCCTATCTCGTCTAAGAAGATGGTGCCCTTTTCTGCTGCTGCAAATCGCCCCTTTTTGTCCTGTTTTGCGTCTGTGAAGGCCCCTTTTTTATATCCAAATAGCTCCGACTCTAAGAGAGTGTCTGGCAGTGCCCCGCAGTTCACCGCTACAAATGGCCCCCTTTTTCTCGGGCTCAGGTTGTGTATGGCCCGGGCTATCAATTCCTTACCAGTCCCGCTTTCTCCCAAGATGAGGACGTTGCTGTCGCTCTTGGCAATGTCTGGCAGTATCTCGAATATCTTCTGCATTTTGGGGCTTTTGGAGATTATGTCAGCAAATGTATATTGTTTGGTTATCCGTTTTCTCAATGCAGTTATGGCCCTGAGGTCTCTGAATGTCTCCACCCCTCCGATGAGATTCCCGTCTGCATCCAATAGAGGGGAGGCGCTGATACTTACTGGTATCGTGGTGCCATTGGCCCTCTCAATAGTGATGGTCCGGTTTGAAATCGGGGTGCGCTGCCCAATACTCTGGGCCAGTATACAGTCTGGCCCACAGATGCTCGATCTAAAGATCTCGTGACACTTTTTCCCAATGGCATCCTTTGCCTTGTGGCCTGTGATCCTCTCGGCCGCCTTGTTGAACGACGTAATCCGCCAGTCCTTGTCCACTGTGAAGACACCGTCTGCAATGGAGTCTACGATGATGTCCCTCTGGAATTTGAGGGTCTGGTCCTGGAATGTCTCCACTCCACCAAAGATGTTGCCCTCATGGTCCAAGAGAGGTGATGTGGCTATGCGAATGGGTACAATGTGTCCCTTTTTATGCCTAATAAAGACAGGGCTCCTCACATAGGGCTTGCCAGTCTCCATGCTCTTTGTAAGGGCACACTGGACCCCACAGAGACTAGACTGGAATATCTCGTGGCATTTTCTACCAATGGCCTCCTGTGCGCTAAAACCAGTTATGCGTTCTGCTGCCTTATTGAAGGACGTGATGCGTCCAGACCTGTCTATGGTAAACACGCCATCTGTGATGCTGTTTAAGATGAGGTCTCTTTCAAGCTCCAGTGTGATGTCTCTAAAGGTCTCGACGCCCCCAACAATATCCCCTTTACAGTCTAAGACAGGGGCGGCGCTCACACTTATAGGGACCTTTTGACCATCCTTTTTGGTCATGAAGATGTGTTTGTCTACGATCTGGCGTCCAGAGCGTACACTCTCGGACAATATGCAGTCCCCACCGCACACATTGGATCTAAAGACCTCACTGCAAAAACGTCCCAGGGCCTCGTCTTTCTTCCATCCAGTGATGCGCTCTGCCGAGGGATTAAATGACGTGATCCTCCACTCTTTGTCCACTGAGAAGACGCCGTCGGCTACGTTGTCGAGAATGAGTTCAGGTGGCATGTTTCCTGCTGTCACCTCTTTTAGCATCAAGACTGCGCCACGGAACTCGCCATCGGGCCCCTGTTTTGGCATGGCCCCCAGGAGATATTCTGTTTCGCACTCGTCAGCAGCCCCTCGAATTTTTAGACTGAGGGCACAGACGGGAATACCCTTGGGAAGGTTGGTCTTGAGTATGCTCAGGGAGGGTTCTTTTATAACAGCACTTAAATTTGCATTCTCTTCTATGTCCTTTAGCCCCAAGAGTGTGCGTACAATGTCTACTCCATCTTTAATGCGCCAATCAGGGTCAATTTCTAGGATGATGCATTTGCTTTGGATGCCTTTGGCCTGTAACGTGGAATTTTTCATATAAACAAAATGCCTATTTAATCTTTTTCTTTTCTTGTAAATCCTATTTTATGCAAGTGCAATACTGGGGCTGGAATTTTCTTGGTTTTGATTTGATTTTCAAGTAGTTTTCCCTTGACAAGGACCAAAAGTTCATTAGATTGTACGAGATTTCCCGAACCCAGGGCGGCATTTTAAAGAATTCCATTTCAATGGAGGAATAAAATGAAGATAGAAGACCTTGAAAAAATGAGGAATGAGGGGCCTGAGAGTCTTCCATCAGAGGAGCGGCGGAAGTTCCTCAAGATGGGGCTTGTGGTCACAGGAGTTTTTGCCGGCGGGTCAGTACTCTCATTAACAAGCGCCCGCAATGTCTATGGTATGCTCGAGGGCATCCAGTTGAAACACTATCCCTACAAGCCACACTACAGCATGGTAATCAGGCAAGACCGCTGTATCGACTGTGAGAGGTGCAAAGAGGCGTGTGTCAAGACGAACAATGTGCCCGAGTATGGCTACCGTACTACCATTTTAGAACGCGAGATACCCATAGGTCCTGAAGAGACACAAAGGGAGTTTATGCCGGTATTGTGTAATCACTGTAATCAGCCACCATGTGTCCGAGTATGCCCTACAAAGGCCACATACAAGGACAAAAAGACTGGCATCGTAATGATGAATTACAAGAAGTGTATAGGTTGTAAGACCTGTATGGCAGCCTGTCCTTACAATGCCAGGTACTTCAACGAGGAAAAGAGGGCTATTGACAAGTGTAACTTCTGTTTTGATACAAGGCTATCAAAGGGTGAGAAGCTCACAGCCTGTGCCGCAGCATGTCCTGCCGATGTGAGGATCTTTGGCGATCTCTCAGACCCAGAGAGCAGGGTATATAAACTCATCCATGAACCTGAACGCGTGGTTTGGGTGTTGAGGCCAGAGACAGGGGCAATGCCCAATGTCTATTACACAAAAGGCTAGGAAAGAGAGGTGTTGTTACTATGAAAAAGAAACTCGCTATACTCTTGGGAATAATGATGATGAGCCTTGGGGTTCAAGGGATAATCTCCCTCAGCCTTGCCGAAGACGATGAAGAGGCAGATTACCCCACAGAGCCCATTGTGTTCACACAGCCTGTAAAGGCCGTGGTCTTTGATCACAAGATACACATTGAAGATGCAGGCCTTGATTGTGATAGCTGTCACGATGACATCTTCGAACAGGCCGCAGGTACTGCTGAAGAAAATGGCGACTTTACCATGAAGTCGCTCTATGAGGGCAAATATTGTGGTGCATGCCACGATGGTGACACAGCCTTCGCATCCAATACAAGGTGTGCCGTATGCCATATTGGAGTAATGGGATACAATAGGATGCACAAGGTGGAAGGTGCAGAGTCAGAAGAACATTAATTGAATGGCTTGACATCAGGAGAGTTACAGCATAGAAAAAAATAAGAAGGGCGCTCTTTAATAGCTGGTAAGTAACACAATTGCCCTTTTAGCCTTGGGCCGCCACCCAAGGCTTTTTTTTGCCCTTTTCTCAGACTCCATCTTACCCCTTTTAAATCGAACACGAAAAGCTCTATTCCTCTAATGCAATCCATTATCATTTAACTTTATCTTTACATTTTAATTTCCACTTTACTTGACAATAATAGATAATTCTGCTTTTATTCCTCTTTAAAGGAGGGCTCAAATTGATTTTGAAATCCTTTAAAAAAATTCTTTATATTTCAATAAGTTATGCTAAAAAGTAGAACTTTTTTATGGGCTGATCCATTAAGAGCTATAAATATTGGGCTAAAATTACGCCCGAGAAGATATGGCCTTTTGTCCACTCTACTTCACCAAATCTTGCAACTATCTACTTTTTTTATGCCTTTTTGTCTAAAAATGGAAAATTACTGGTTTTCAAAAAAGGGAAATTTTTTGAATTTTTTTCTTGACAACTAGAGTTTCCACTTTTAGTATAAAACTAAAAGCAGATAAAGCCATAAAGGTGAAAGGAGGTGAGATAGGGCTAGAGAGAAGGGATTTGGGAGAAAAAAGAAGATGAAAGTTTTAACTAATAGAAATAATTAAAAAACCCAGCCGCCACTGGGGAAAAGGGGTGCAAAAATGAAAGGTTTAATCTTCATGATTCTTTGGTTGAGTTGTGCAACACTTCACACCATCTATGACCTTAAGGTGAGGCCTTTCATCCAAGACAAGATGGATGAGTGGCACGAGACAGGTTTTTAATCGAGAAAAAACGAAAAAATAAAAACTTAAGAAAGGAGAGTATGTCCTATGTCCAAAAACCAGGTAACCGCAACCACTGTCGAGAAGGGCTTAGTTGCAACTTCTTCCACCACCTATAATGCAGTCATTGCATTCCTTGCGCTATTTACTGCCATTGGGATAGCTGCGGGAATCCATGCATTCTTCATTGGTCATGATCATGCCTATGGTATCACAAGGGAGGTCCCATGGGGCCTTTTGATTGCCACTTATGTATTCTTTGTGGTGACATCAACAGGTCTTTGCCTCGTATCATCTATTGGCCACGTCTTTGGCGTACAGACACTCATGCCCATAGCGAAGCGTTCAGTGTTTTTGTCTATTGCCACCATCGTGAGTGGCTTCTTGGTCATTGGGTTCGAGATAGAGAATCCCTGGAGAATGGCCATATATAATGTAATTAGTCCCAACCTTACCTCTAACATCTGGTGGATGGGGACACTCTATGGTGCATACCTCTTTTTCATGCTTGTGGAATTTGCCCTCCTTCAGGTAGAGAAGCACCGTGAAGCAGGTCTTGCAGGCCTTTTGGGAGTGATCGCAGGTGTTGCAGCCCATAGTAACCTTGGTGCAGTCTTTGGACTGTTGAATGGCCGTGAGTTCTGGCATGGTCCATATATGCCCATATACTTCATCGCCTCTGCAATGCTCTCTGGGTGTGCGGCAATCCTCTTTTTCACCTATCTTGCATATAGTGCCAATGGCTGGAAGATGAGTGAGTCCATGGAGAGGGCACTTAGCGCCACTGGTAAGATCGGTCTGCTCCTAATCGCTGTTTTGGCCTTCTTTGACTGCTGGAAGGTGCTTTCTGGTATAGCAGGACATCCTCCAGGAAAGTATGAGGCTACCATGGCACTTATCTCTGGTCCTTACGCAGCCAACTTCTGGGTAGGTGAGATAGGACTAGGTCTCGTGGCCCCATTTGTGTTGATCCTTGCTGCCAAGATGAGGAACACCAAGGTGATGTTCGTAGCAGGCCTCCTGAGCATCATCGGTATCTTCTTCATGCGCTACGATCTAGTGATAGTTGGGCAGCTCGTACCACACTTCCATGGTATGAACATTGTCGGGTTACCCGAGCTCTACTCCTACTCCCCAAGCATGCATGAGATCCTAATCACTATCGGTGGCATGAGCCTTTGTGGAATGCTGTTCCTCATGGGAGAGAGGCTCTTTAGGGGTCATGTGTCCGAGGCACACTAAAAGGCAGTTCCTAGATGCCGCTAAAAGGAGATGATATAATGGCCAAGCGCGATAAGAAAAAGCGCGTAATGCCCGACGCAAATCTCCCTGTCTACCCCATAGGGGTTGCAGCAAGGATGCTGGGAGTGCACCCGAGGACACTCCGGATTTATGAGGCAGAAGGGCTAGTCAAGCCGAGATATACAGGGGCTAGAAGGCTATACTCCCACAACGACATACAGTGGATCACATGCCTTAGGTCCATGATCCACGACGAGGGTATCAGCATACCAGGGATAAAAAAGCTCCTAGAATATGTGCCTTGCTGGAAGATTGTGGATTGTCCAAAAGAGGTGCGAGACCAGTGTAGTGCCAAGGTAGAGGGCATAGCCCACATTACCACTACCCAGTGTTCAGCCCCTGTGGAGGCTGACGGAGATGAAGCTCAGGTATTAAATAGCTGATCAGAAATAGATTGATTTAGCACCCTAAAGAGGCCCGTGCCAAATGGTCGGGCCTCTTTTTTTAAAGAGTGAAAGATAAAGTCTTGACTAGTTCATGTCAGTGAAGTGTGAATTCATTGAATGGAGTGCCGCAGGAGTTGGCTATCTTGTTCAAGATGTCTGCCTCAAGCACCCCACTACTTAAGGCCTTGGCCGGTTCTTTAAGGTCCTTTAGTGCAATCCTCAACCTCGTCTGGTCAACTATCCTCGATTGGACAGATACGATCAAACACGGTGCAACACCTAGAGCTGTTTGCCAATATTCTCTATTCATGACTATGTGTGGCGGCAGTTCATGGATAATAGTGCTATAAGTGGTGCAGGAATAGACAGTATCTCCTGATTCAATGGCCTTCTTCATGTCATATTCAGATTCGAGCAGGTCTATAACATTTAGCCAGACCTCATCTCTGTCTCCCCACACCTCGATCTCAAAGGCCGCCAAGTGGAATATGGATTCCGCCTTTTGTGCTGAGTCCCTTCCATAGATGCACCTCCCACCCTCATAGTTCCAGACAGTCCACTCCATGAGTCTTAATAGCAGATGGAGTGTAGTCTCGAAGGCCTCGATCTCTGCAACAAAATCAGTGGCCTCTATAGGAGAGAAGATGAGTTCTTCAAGGGCCTGGATCATACCTGTCACGAAGTCAGGGAGGTGGTGTTTGAATAGGATCTCACTTTCATCATCATCGAATGGGCTCACATTTTCTTCTACCGCGATCCTAGTAAGGATCTTGGTAAATAGCCTTCCGCACTCCTCACGCCAGGGGCCGGTATGTCCAAGGTCCAGAATGTCCTTGAGGGTCTGGCTAAAGAGGGCCTCCTTTGGGTGTTGAATAAGACGTAACTTGTCTAAGATGATTCTATTCAGTGTCATAATAGGGAATAGGTAATAAAAAAAGGGGCCTTTAACAAGGCCCCTTTGGGGGAATTGTATTCAGCTAATAAAACTAAACCTAATTACTTCTTATGGCAGAAGCTGCACTTGGTTGGTGCCTTGTGCTTTTTGTGACAATCCTTGCAGTTCTTATGGAATGCCTTCATGGGCTTGTTGAGCTTTTTGTTTGGGAAGCTCTTGTTGTGGCAATTCTCACACTTCTGTGCATGTTCGGCCTTTTCATCAATGACCTGCTTTCCATCTGGTCCCTTATAGTGATGGCACTCGCCACATTTTGCCCTTTCTTGATGCTTGTGATGCTGAAAATGTACGTCACCCTTCTTGGCATGGAGGACAATGACCTCTGGCCCACCAGTAGCCAACACAGTAGACCCAACAAAGACCACTGCCACCAATGCAACTAAAAGACTCACTCCTTTTTTCATACTGTAATACCTCCTTTTCATAGGACTGAATAGTGATTCATTTCGCATTATGTACTTCGCCTATCAATTTTTGTCAACAGCCTAAATCCCTCTTTACAAGGCTCTTATAAGGTGGTTATGATGCTTGCCAAATCTCGCCGGTCAAATTTAGCACTGGTTCCGGCACGAAAAGGAGGCCTTAGATTGAAGATCACTTATGATCCCGATCTTCCAATGTCTTACCGTCCTCTTGTCAAGCAAGAGATCAAAGACTCTGATATAACCGAATGTGAGTGCGGTTCAGATGAAATATATGTATCCTTGGTGGACTCCAAGACCATTGATGTCAAGTGTTACGATTGTGGCAATAGTTTTTTTGAATTAGAGGTGGAGATTGAAGAGGAGTAATCTTCCTTCAGAGATATAACGAACGATTTGGAGGTTTTTTTGTCCAATGGCCAAGATAAGAATCGCAGTAGCTGGGGTAGGTAACTGTTTTTCATCGCTCTGGCAAGGCATCAACTATTACCGGAAGAGGTCTGCAGAAGATGCCATCGGCCTCATGCACTGGGAGATAGGGGGATTTAGGCCCGGGGACATAGAGGTGGTGGCTGCCTTTGACGTGGATGCCAGGAAGGTAGGAAAGGACGTAAGTGAAGCAATCTTTGCGCCACCCAATTGTACCAAGACTATCACAAAAGATGTGCCACTCACTGGGGTCAAGGTGGAGATGGGGAAGGTACTGGATGGGATCTCACCCCATATGAAGGATTATCCTGAGAATCAGACCTTTGTCCTGTCAGATGCCCCTGAGAAGGACAAAGACGAGGTGGTGCGCATCCTTAAAGAGAGTGGTACGGAGGTCCTGCTCAATTACCTGCCAGTGGGCTCTGAGGAGGCAGTGCGTTTCTATGCAGAGTGCGCCCTTGAAGCAGGGGTAGGTTATATAAACAATATGCCTGTATTTATTGCAAGTGATCCAGAATGGGCAAGGCGGTTCGAAGAAAAGGGCCTACCAATCGTAGGCGACGATATAAAGAGCCAGGTGGGGGCCACAATAGTCCACAGGGTATTGGCAAATCTCTTTAAAAAGAGGGGCGTAAAGCTTGAGAGGACGTATCAGATCAATACTGGGGGCAATACAGACTTTTTAAATATGCTCAACAGGGCGCGCTTGTCGTCTAAGAAAAAATCCAAGACAGAGGCAGTCCAGGCCGTGTTGGCAGAACCACTGCCACCTGAGAACATCCATATCGGGCCAAGCGACTATGTACCTTGGCAGAAGGACAACAAGATCGCCTTCATAAGGATGGAGGGCAAGTTATTCGGCGATGTTCCCATGAATATAGAATTGAGGCTCTCTGTAGAGGATTCACCCAACTCGGCAGGTGTAGCCATAGACTCCATCAGGTGTTGCAAGATCGCCCTGGATCGTGGAGTGGGAGGGCCACTCCTCTCTCCCTCTGCCTATTTTATGAAGCATCCACCTCAACAATATCCTGATGATGAGGCCTTTAGGAGGACCGAGGAGTTTATTGAGGGTACAAGGGAACGCTAGACTTAGGGCGCTCGTTAGCGTCCTAGCCTGTTCACTGTGGTTAGCGCTGTTGCTGGTGGCCTGTGCCAAGGCACCGGTTACAGGCAGAAGCCAACTCATCCTCATCTCACCATCCCAGGAAAAGGCCCTGGGCCTTAAGACGGCCCAAGAGATACTCAAAAAGGAAGAGATTGACCACGATCCTCAACTGAACGCCCTACTCCAACGTGTGGGACATCGGATCGCCCAGGCTGCCCACCGGCCCGACTTCGACTGGGAGTTCTATCTCATCAAAAAAGACGATGTGGTAAATGCCTTTTGCCTCCCTGGCGGAAAGGTGTTCGTCTATACCGGCATCTTGAAATATACCCAGAATGAGTGCGGTCTTGCCACTGTCATAGGCCATGAGGTGGCTCACGCCCTTGCACGCCATGGGGCAGAGCGAATGACCCTTGCTCTCTTGAGCGAGGTTGGAGAAAAGGCCCTAGAGGCAGCACTTGCAAGCCAAGGGCCCACTACGGTCAACGCCATGAGGATGGTCTATGGACTTACGAGCCAGGTAGGCGTACTCTTACCTTATAGTAGAAAACAGGAGTTTGAGGCAGACCATATCGGTCTCATACTCATGGCAAGGGCAGGATACGATCCAAGATGTGCTTTGGCCTTTTGGGAGCGCATGAAGGGGGCAGAGAAGGGAGAAAGGCCTCCAGTTTTTCTGTCCACCCACCCAACAGACCAGGCGCGTATCGAGAGAATCAAGCACCTATTACCCCAGGCAATCAGCATTTACAAGAAAACCCTTGAGAGAAGAAAGAGTCATGAACGGTCAAATACCTAAAAAGTGTAAGTGTCTAATATGTAACTCCGTCTTTACGTCACAGGGAATTAGCCGTCATATAAAGTCGTGCTTGCATAAGACGTTTGAGAGGGCGGAGGAAAAAGAAATTAGATACCTTTATGTGTCTTTAAGAGGATAACGGTGTTTGATAAAAGAGGATGTGACCACAGCCTTCCAAGGCCCCTTTTAAAGAGGCTTGTGGAAGATGCCCTCCAAGAGGACATCCCCTATGGGGATCTTACTACAGATGTGACCATAGGCGGGATGGATAAGGCACAGGCCAAGATAGTGGCCAAAGAGGACCTGGTCCTTGCAGGTTGCCCATGTGTGAGTATGGTCTTTCATGTGCTCGACCACACGGTCCAGGTGGAGTTTTACTTTAATGATGGGGACAGGGTTGGCCGTGGGCAGTCCATCTGTACCCTTAAAGGCCGTGTCAAAAGTCTATTAGAGGGTGAACGGGTGGCACTTAATTTCCTCCAGAGGCTCTCTGGCATCGCCACCTTGACCAACAGATTTGTCCAAGAGGTAAAGGGGCTCAGTGTGAGGATTTGTGATACGCGAAAGACTACCCCTAACCTTAGACTATTGGAGAAATATGCCGTGAGGATGGGCGGAGGCCATAATCACAGGTATTCCCTCTCAGATGGGATACTTATAAAGGACAATCACATTGTGGCGTGCGGCAGTATAAGGGAGGCAGTGGAGAGGGCCAGGGCCAATGCCCCACACCCGTACAGGATAGAGGTGGAAGTTGAGACCTTGGAGGGTGTGAAAGAGGCCATTGGGGCAGGTGCAGACGCCATTTTACTGGACAATATGAGTGTCTCTGATTTGAGACGTGCAGTGGCCATGTGTAGAGACTTGGCGCCCCAGGTGCTATTGGAGGCATCAGGTGGCGTCACCCTAGAAAATGTCAGGGAAATAGCAGAGACAGGTGTGGACCTCATCTCCATTGGCGCGCTCACCCACTCTGCCCCAAGCGTGGACATCTCCATGGACCTCTTAGGCTGAGAGGGCGGCAACAATAAAGAGCAAGGTCTCTGAGGTCTCGAGGTGGGCCCCTAGGCAATCTCCTGTCACCCCGCCTAGACGCCTCTTGAACCAGCGTGCAGACATAAGGCCAATCAACGATGCTATTGTAACGAGTACCACCCCTTTAAGCCCTGCCACCACCATTGACACCCCAAGGGAAACGGCCATGGCAACACTGAGGTGTCCTCTGGCGTTTTTACCCACGAAGTATTGTCCTAGCCCCCCCTCTCTTCTGGCATATTCCGATAGAGATGCCAGGACCACCAGACTCAACCTAGAACACACGGGTACAAGGAGGAGTGCATCTATCGTGTGGCCATCTTGCACTATGTCCGAAATGGCAGCGGTCTTTAAAATGAGTATGATCGAAATGGTTAAGGCCCCAAGTGCCCCTGTGGCACTGTCTTTCATTATTGCGAGCGCTTCATCCCTGGGCCTTGCGCTCAAGAGGCCATCTGCTGTATCTGCTAACCCGTCGAGGTGAAGCCCCCTTGTGAGGAATGCCAAAAGGGCACACCCCATAGCACCCCTCAAAAGGGGACTGGCCACGTCTCTTATCGCCAGATCAAGACCCACGAGAAGTGATCCCAAAACTAGGCCGATTATTGGGAAAAATGCCAGGGATCGTGAAAGGTCTTCTTCTTTTATCTCTAGCCTAGGTGGTATGTTGAATATTGTGAGGAATTTAAGTGCAGTAAAGAAGGCCTTTATCGTCCCACTAGTCCTCCCATTCAGACTGGATGCGCTGTATGATCTTGTCCACTATGTCTAGGTCCTCTGGGCTTGCGATCCCCACGAGCGGCTCCCCCTGTTCAACAATATCGCCTGGTTTGAAGTAGAGCCTGAAGACGGTACCCTTTGGCCCTTCATACTTTAGGAAGGTGTCTCGCTTCATGAGGCTCATTATGAGAAAGTCGTCCCCAGGACTGAGTGTGATCTCTTTTTTCTGATCTCTCACTGCCTCTAGCTCTGGTACCAGGTAATACCTGGCCGTCTCTGGCGCCTCGAAGACATAGAGTACCTTTCTGAGTATAAAATTTATGATCTCGTCCTTACTGAGCCTGTGACGGATTGTCACCACATGCTCCCGTGCCTCGCAGAACTCCCCATCCACTTCGTCCCTTACAAAGGATACCTCTCCATCACGCTCGGCAGTGATCTTCTTTACATTGCCCTCCCGTTCCAGGGTGAAAAGGGTCGTACCAGGCCTTTCCTTCCATGCACCAGACGGCCCCTTGACCAGGTCCCCCACCTTTACGTTGAACGTGATGATCCCTGTGTGTGGGGTCTCTATGTGGAGTTCCTCATATGGATTGGAACGGTACTGTCTGAGCAATGCATTCAGATTGACATCTATCATTGATCTCCTGCCCATACCTACCTGTAATAGAGTTTGGGACCGCCCATCCTGAGAAGGGCCTCTAAGAGGTTCTTCCTGAACATCCTCCTGTCCCATATGCCCTGTATGTGTCCACGTTTAAGTGCATTTCTCGCACTGTGATAGTCTGGCGGGACATCTGTGCCAGAGGTCTCGCGAATCACCCTAGGGCCTGCAAAACCGATCCTAGAAGAGCGTATTGCGAACTGATATGGCGAACATCCAAGGAAGCTCGCCACTGGTCCTGCATAGGAGTTGTTGTCATAGACCACTATGTATAGTCCACCAGAATCTATGTATTCCCTTACGGCCATGGTGCACTTGGGCATCTGAATGACACCGAGTGTCCCTTCGTGGATGCGGATGCCACCTGTGGTATGTACATAGCATAGGAATGGCCTCTTGGTGGTCTGGGCCCTATCACACGCTCGTACGAATTTTTCCCCCTCTACTGTACCAACAGTACCATTCCTGAAACTCCCTATGAGCATGGCCACCACCACCTTTAGACCCATTATCTCTGCGTCAAAGGTGATCATGGCAGAGTTTCTCTTGGTCCTCCTGGCATCCCGCTTGAGCCTCGTATCAAAGCCCTTAAAACCCAGAGGATTTGAGGAGGCGAGGTGTTGATTAAATTCCTTTACACTTCCTTTGTCAAAAAGATTGTTGATATACCATTGATATTCAAGTGGAAAGTGATGGCCACACGTGGGGCACACGCCAGCGAACTCCCCATAAAGGTCTGGGACCCAGAGGTCTACACAGCCATACTTTTGAGCATTGGGACAGGTCACAGTACGGTCTTCATTGGATAGGGGGCTAGTGTACTGTTCCCAGTCCTGGGTGAAGACCGAATGGAGAGGAGAATGATCCTGTTTGACCACCCGTCTCCTCTTCTTGGGCTCCAGAAACATGAACTCATAGACCGAGAGCACCGGGTCTGTGAAGGTCTTGAGCATGGCAGCCCCTTCGCTCGACACATCGTCTATGAGCTGCTTTACGCTCTTTTTGTGGTGTTTGAGGAGTCCATAACGGATCTCGTAGTAGCCCCTCGAAAGGGCCTCCTTGGCCTTCTTTATCACAGGCAGGATGGGCCTACCTTCTTTTAGGAATCTCAGCCCCATACGCCTATACTTTTTGCTCCTGGCCTCTAGCAGGCGTTCCTTCTCCAGGCCATTGAGGTTCCAGTTTACCACCACATCGAATTCATCTGGGACGTCCTTTCCCTCCTCCTTCTTTCGCCTGAGTGCATACGCCCTGAATGCCCTGAAACTTTTGGTCTTCAATACCACCTCGTCAGTGGCCCGAATCATCTCGTAGCGAAGTCTCCTGAAGAAGGCAAAGTCATTTCTCCTGGCCCCAAGGGGCGGTTCTTGGACGATTCGATCTATGGTCCCCAGTCTGAGGTTGTCCTCTGCGGTGATCTTTAGTTCTTTGGCACAGTGTTCAATGAGTTCTTTCGGGACCTTTTCACCCTCCTTGATCTTGCCCTCTATGGCAGCCGCACCCTCTGGCGAGATCACTGAGTAGTAACCGTGCGAGGCCATGAGCCTAAAGTCTGAGAGTCCAATGGCCTCTGCACCACCTGATCCACCCTCTGATATGAAGCTCACCATGGGTACCTTGAGCTTGGTCATGGCGTATAGGTTCCTTGCAATCTGCTGTGCTGCACCAGGGTAGTCTTCAATGGGAAAGGCGCCAGGGGTGAATACATAAAAGTGGATAGGTATGCCCTCTGTCTCTGCTACCTTCATGTATCGGAGGGCCTTGTCATTACCCCATGGCTTTGCACTTCCACCATTTCGGAACTCTTCACCCTTCCCCTTTTCGTGGCCTATTACCATGACCTGGTGGGAATAGATCTTGTTCTTGACGAATCGTGATATTACTGCCCTTGCCACAACTACGGCTGGATCGAGGTTGCACTCTCCTTCACCACCGAGTTCTGTATAAGAATCATAGACATTCTCCAGGATGTCCATGAGGGTAAAACGGTGAGTGCTCCTAACGATGTTCACCCGCTCCATTGGGGTGATGTTCTCTGCAACCCTATCCTCCAGGAAGTGCACGCGGTCTTCAATACGTTCGATCTCTCGAATGAGTTGTTTTTCAGGTATATCGTAAAAGGAGTCTTTAAGCTCCTTGATGCGTTCAACAACCTCATCGAGCCCACGCCACGTGGGATCGTTCTTGATATCCCCGAGATATTGGGCCCTTTCTAGCAGTTGGGTAAGGACATGGCTGGTATCTTGCATAGCTGTTCGCTTGGCCCCTTTCTCTGTCTATTCATTCAAACCTGAGACATGCATTCAATCTCTCTCTGAGATATGGGAGGTTTGTAATGATGGATTCCCCGCGGGGGCCATATCCATTGATCACAGTATTGTCTATAAACTCCTTGGCCCTGTCAATGGCATCCTGGGATGTTGGACCCCATATTATGGCCAGTGCCAGGTTTGGGTCATATTCGGTGGGGATCTTGTATGGCCTGTCAGTAGGCACATGGGTGTGCACAGTGGCCCACTCGTACTGGGGGAACCTGAGTTCTGTGATGGTCCCGCACCAAGGGGCAAATCCGCGTTTCGTATCCTCTGCAACGATCCTGAGCTCTATGCTCGTTCCTTCAAAACTTATGTCTTCCTGGCTGTAGCCGAGCTCATCTCCCAAGGCACACCTTATCTGCTCCTTGATAAGGTTTGGTTGACCCAGGCCCCTCACCCTGGAGATCCGTGCGCTAATCCCGTTTTCCACCTGAATGCGTGTATTTACCTCTAGGAGATAGGGGTGCCCTTGCCGGGTAACGATCCACTCCCATGTGCCTACACTGTCGTATTTAACATGCCTTGCCAGTTTGAGCGAGTGTTCAACGATATCATTCAGCACCTTTGTGGCCTTAAAGGGGTAGTTCACCATCTTTGGATCAAATCCAGGGGCCACCTCTATCCTCTTTTGCCTCCCTGTGCTCTGGATTGTGCAGTTGCGAGTGCCAAAGTGTACATACTCGTCATGCCTGGATGCGAGGATCTGGACCTCCAGGTGGTGATAGTCTGTAAGGCATTGCTCAATGAGTACCCCTTCGTCCCCAAATTGTCTTCTGGCGTAATTTTGTATCCGCCTATATGTCTGCCTGAAGGCGTCGAGTTCGCGCACCTCTTCGATGCCCATCCCACCACCTCCAGCGCTGGCCTTTACCAAGATGGATGGGTGTTTTATGCCCTGTTCCTTCTGGATAAAGAACAGTTCTTCCGCCAGGGCCTCTGCCTCCATTTCATTGTAGATAGGAGTTGAAGAGCCTGGTATTACTGGGATATTGAGGGATTTTGCCACCCTCTTTGTATTTATCTTGCTGCCCAGATCCCTTATGACCTCCCACCTCGGGCCTATGAATGTGACGGGCCTGCTTCTGAGTGCGGCCCTTCTAGCGAATCTGAAGTTTTCTGAAAAGAAGCCATATCCTGGGTGGATGGCAGTACAACCAGCCTCGTCACAGACAGAGAAGATCTCATTGGGGTCCTTGTAGCTAGATATACAATAGGCCCTCTTAGACTTGGAAGGTTCTCTTAGCACCCTCTGTACGTGTTCAGAGGCCTCGTCCTCCTTGGTATAGACCACTACGGTCTCGATCCCCAGCTCTTCGCAGGCCTCCATTATGCGTATGGCTATCTCGCCCCTGTTGGCTATGAGGATTTTTTGCTTTGCCATGTTTTCCCCTGGAGCATTTTAATATATACTAAAAGTAACGAATTTCACCCCTAAAAAGGTAGGGCCCTTGAAAAAAGGTTTTTGCATATAGGCAAAAATGTAATTACACTATTAAAAACTACGAAAGGAGGGGGCGATGATCGAAATCAAAAAGGTATTGTTTCCAGTAGACTTCACAGAGGGTTCAAAGAGGATTCTCCCGTTCGTGAAGTTTTTAGTAGAAAAATGTGGTGCAGAACTCCACCTGATCCATGTGGTGAGGGGGCCAGAGGACTTCACTGGTTTTGAGATGGGTGCTGCGTGGTTCTCATCCTTTGAACAAGAGCTCATCAAGGGGGCCCAAAAGGCCATGGACAGATTTGTTACAGAGGAGTTTGGTGAAGACGCCAATATACCTACGCAGGTACTCATGGGCGATGCAGTGGATGAGATCATCAACTATGCCAACAGAAACGAGATCGACATCATTGTCATGGGTACCCACGGAAGAAAGGGGCTTGAAAAGATAATGTTTGGTTCTGTGGCAGAGGGCGTTGTTAAGGCGGCGTCTTGCCCTGTCATCACAGTGAATCCGTATAGGGTGAAATTCTAGTAGCCTGGCCTTGCCACGGACAATACAGTGGGCGACGAGGAGAACCGCAAGGCACCGCAGACGGTTATTACAACCCATCTGAATGCCGATTTTGATGCGGTCTCCTCGTGTATTGCAGCAAAGCTCCTCCATCCAGAGGCGGAGATAGTCCTCCCTGGGAGTCAAGAGCGCGAGATCAGGGAATTTCTCAAAGAACACCCAGATCTTCAACGACGATTCTTGCCATTAAGGAGTGTTGATCTCTCGCGCTGCAGTCGTCTCATCATCGTAGATACCTCCCAACCACAGCGCATTGGGAGGTTAAAAGCACTCTTAGGGCGAGAGGGTGTAGAGGTGATCCTCTACGATCACCACCCAGGAGGTGGTGAGACTATAGAGGCCCAGAAAAGGGTCTTAAAGGAAGTGGGCGCCAATGCCACCCTGATGACAGGTCTCTTGAGGGGGCGCGATATAGATATCACACCTGAAGAGGCCACCATCCTCGCCCTGGGAATCTATGAAGACACAGGGTCTTTTCAGTTCGCATCCACCACGAGCCTGGATCTAAAGGAGGCGGCCTGGCTCTTGGAGAAGGGCGCAGACCTTAGAGCCATTTATCGCCTTATGTCCAGTAGGTTTACACCCAGTCACATAAGCCTCTTAAACGACCTCTTGGACACTGCCGAGCGATTAGAGATCCGCGGCATTCCCATCACCATAGCCAAGACCTCACACCCCGACTATGTGGAGGACTTTTCCATAGTAGTCCATGAAATGATGGACATGGAGCGTATCCCCGTACTCTTCGTACTGGCGCTCTTGGGTGACCAGGTGTTGGTGGTGGGAAGGAGCAGAGAAAGGGCTGTGGACTGCGGAAGGATACTCAGGATGCTTGGAGGTGGCGGTCACTCCATGGCTGCATCTGCGACCCTCAAGGGGGTTACACTGGTGGAGGCAGAAGAGCGGCTTGTAAAGGAGCTCTACAGGGCACTAGGGGCCGAGCCAAAAGTGGCAGACATCATGTCCACCCCTGTGTTGTACGTATTGCCAGACGCTACAATTGGCGATGCCCACGACACTCTCACCAGGTTTGGTATCACGGTCTTGGCCATCCTGGACGAAAAGGGTCACTGCATAGGTCTCATCAGCAGGCGTACAGTGGAGAAGGCCATCTACCATGGGCTAAAGGATCTCCCAGTTAGCGAGTATATGACCACAGACTTTAAGACCGTGACACCAGAAGACACCTTCAGCAGGGTCCAGGAGATCATCATAGATGAAAGGCAGAGATTCGTCCCTGTGGAAAAGGACGGGAGGTGTGTGGGGGTAATCACCCGTACAGATCTGCTTCAGATACTTACAGAGGGAACCAGACAGGGGGCCGAGCCCCTAGTTGGAGAACGAGGCAAATCCAAGTTTGTAACGTCTCTTTTGAAGGAGCGTGTACCCGACTGGCTCTATCAGCGCCTGCGTGAATTTGGTGAGATTGGAGATGAACTGGGCATGGGGGTCTATGTGGTGGGAGGATTTGTGCGTGATCTCCTCTTGCGGCGTGAGAATCTGGATGTGGACATAGTAGTAGAAGGGGATGGTATAGAGTTCGCCAAGGCACTCAAGGCGCGCTATGGGGCCAAGGTGAGGCCACATGAAAAGTTTAAGACCGCCCAGGTGATTTTTTCTGACGGCTTCAGGCTAGATGTGGCCACAGCCCGCCTTGAATACTATGAATATCCAGCGGCCATGCCCACAGTCTCTCTCTCGTCCCTTAAACTGGACCTATACCGCCGCGACTTTACCATTAATACGCTGGCCATTAAGCTTAACAGCAAGGAGTTTGGCCTGCTGATAGACTTTTTTGGTGGTCAAAGGGACCTAAAAGACAAGGTCATAAGGGTGCTTCACAGTCTAAGCTTTGTGGAGGACCCAACCAGGGTCTTCAGGGCAGTCCGTTTTGAACAGCGATTCGGCTTTAAGATTGGAAAACATACGCTTCGCCTCATCAAAAACGCCAAGAGGCTCAACATCTTTGAGAGGCTCTCTGGGAAGAGGCTCTTTGGAGAACTCAAGCTCATTTTAGATGAACAGGACCCAGAGTGGGCGCTTCTGAGGCTTAAAGAACTCGGGCTCTTAAAGGTGATACACAGGGATTTGAGGTTGGATGAGGTGGTACTAGAGAGGCTAAGGGCGGCCAAGGGGGTGCTCTCTTGGTATGAACTCCTCTTTCTCCCAGAAAAGCCCAGGCACTGGGTCCTATATCTGCTAGTGCTCATGACCGATCTTGGCCTTGTCTCCTCTAGGGAGCTCTGTGCTCGCCTTGACTTTTCCAAAAAGGATGAGGCCCTATTTATAGATCTCAGAAAAAAGGCCATTGAGGCAGTAAAAGCCCTTGAAAAGGGCGACGAGCTTAGACCTAGCACAGTCTCGAGGCTCCTTTTGCCCCTTCCTCTGGAACACCAGTTGTACGCCCTGTGTCTGTCGAGGAATGAAGCAGCCAAGCGGGAGGTAAGTAAATTTATCACAGAGTATAAGAAGATACGTCCAGAGGTCAGTGGAGACGATCTCAAGGCCATGGGGATAAGGCCAGGCCCCATATATAAGAGGATCTTAGATGCAGTGCGGGATGCAAGGTTAGATGGATTGGTAAAAGACAAGGAGGAGGAACTGGCGTTCGTAAGGGAGTTTATAAAGGGTAAAGGCGGTGTTAAGATAGATTGACTCACATCTTTCCTGTCCCACCCTGAAAGTCTTGAATGAACAGGTTCGACACTTTATCATTGGGCATGATCGATGATGTTGGTCAGATAGTCTGCATTGGGGTCCCAGAGGAGGGCCTATCGCACGAGTTTGAGAGATTCATAACCAAGTTCAGGGTGGGAAACTTCATCCTCTTTAAACGGAATACCAGGTCGGGCCCCCATGCTCTAAAGGCCCTTATTGGTGAGATCAGGGGGCTTTTGAGAAAATTGAAGATGCCACCACCCTTTATCTGTGTGGACCAGGAGGGGGGAAGAGTTTCCCGTCTCGGCCCGCCCCACTGGCCCAAACTCCCATCCTTTTCTTCCATTGGTA
>WGBU01000195.1 GCA_015494155.1 Deltaproteobacteria bacterium
AAGAGCTCAAGGATGTAGTGGCCGTTCAATTCCCGTACAGGTGTCACATCCTCGTGTTCGAACGTGGAATATGCCCTATTGATGAGGTCCTTTAATGTGGAGGCCTCAATGTCTGTGGCAAATATCCTCATCACCTCAAAGGCGAGGTCCTGATAATCGAGCCTCTCCCACCTCTTAAGCTCGTCCCCAGTTACAAGCGGGACCCTCTCTGGGAGGATGAGACCACCATCTGTGGCCAGTCCCATCATAACGATCTCGCTAAAGGGCTGCGGTTCTATTCCGCCTCTAGTACTTATGTATCTCATCATTCTTCTTCCAATATGACCTTGTGCTTGAGGAGATCTATCTTCTTAATCCTGGCCTTAATCACCTTTGGGGACTCAAATAGGGCCTGCACCTTTACACCGCCCTCCACTGGTTCGACCAATATGGCGTCTTTCAAGATCTCCTCTTCCTGGCCATCTTTCTCAAGATATACACTGGACTGACACATGGACCACTCCTATGCTATGTCACTATTTTTGTGGAGATGCTAACATTGCACATATTAAAATGCAAGAAAAGGGAAGGGAGATAGCCCTCACGCTAGGCCTGTCTTTAGCCCCGTGGGATTGACTCTCGCACTGGTGCAAAGTATAACCTTTTTATAAAGAATGCTTTTCTTTTGGGGAGGAGACCATGGATACAACAATAAAAGAGATTCGTTCATTGGAGATACTGGACTCTAGGGGCAATCCCACTATACGTTCCTGGGTAGTACTCGAGGATGGAAGTGTGGGAGTGGCATCTGTCCCATCTGGTGCATCTACTGGAGAGAACGAGGCCGTAGAGCTAAGAGATGGAGACCCCAATCGCTATAACGGCAAAGGGGTCCTTAAGGCAGTGTCCAATGTGACAGATATCATTGCCCCAAGGCTAAAGGGAATGGATGCACTGCGGCAGGCAGAGATCGATCTTGTCATGATCGAGCTAGATGGCACTAAGAACAAGGCGCGCCTGGGGGCAAATGCCATCCTGTCTGTATCCATGGCAGTGGCCAGGGCAGCAGCAGCGAGTCTTGGAGTTCCCCTTTACAAATATCTAGGTGGACCAAACGCAAGGCGAATACCAGTTCCCATGATGAACATCCTGAACGGCGGTAAACACGCAGACAGTTCAGTGGACTTTCAAGAGTTCATGGTTATGCCCATTGGGGCGCCAAATTTTGGCGAGGCGCTCCGTTATGGGGCAGAGACATTCCATGCCTTAAAAAAGATCCTAAAAGAGTCTGGGAATCCCACGAGTGTTGGAGACGAGGGAGGGTTTGCACCCAATCTCTTGAAGAGCAATGAAGAACCAGTGGAACTCATTGTAAAGGCCATAGAGAATGCAGGATATAGGCCGGGCCAGGACATTGCCATTGCCCTAGATCCTGCGGCAAGTTCCTTTTATCAGGATGGTAAGTATGTGCTCTCCCGCTCTGGTGAGGGGGAAAAGAGTTATCAAGACATGGTGGAGCTCTTCAGAAAATGGGTGGACAAATATCCGATTGTGAGTATCGAGGATGGGCTTGCAGAGGACGACTGGGATGGCTTTTGCCTCATGACCAAGGAGATGGGAGACAAGATCCAGATCGTGGGTGACGACATCTTCGTCACCAATACGGAGTTTATCAAGAAGGGTATTGAGCTCGGGGCTGCCAATTCGGTGCTCATAAAGCTCAATCAGATCGGTACGGTGACAGAGACCATGGAGGCCATAGAGCTCTGTAAGAAGGCAGGTTGGCGTTTTGTGGTGTCCCACAGGTCTGGAGAGACAGAGGACGACTTCATTGCAGACTTTACAGTGGCCATGGGAGGCGGCCAGATAAAGACTGGTTCTGCATCTAGAAGTGAGCGACTTGCCAAGTATAACAGACTCTTGGAGATCGAGGCAGAACTTGGAAGGGCCTCCATATTTGAAAATCCACTAGCTTAAAAAGTTAATCAATCAATGAAAGTGGGGGGGCAAGGTGCCCCCACTTTCATGCCTCTTTTGGCCTGGGGAGTTCCCTTAGATCCTTAAGGCCAAAGAGTTCTAGAAACCTCCCTGTGGTCCTGTAGATGAGTGGGCGGCCAGGACACTCCTTTCTCCCTGCTATCCTTATGAGTCC
>WGBU01000196.1 GCA_015494155.1 Deltaproteobacteria bacterium
ATGTATCGCTCTGCATTTACGAGGGTCTGTTTCCTGATATATCCCTCGGGGACCTTGTCCCTGTGGGTCTTTGTGACCTCTATGTAGTAGCCAAAGACCTTATTGAACCCGATCTTGAGGCTGGGTATATTGGTCTTCTCGCGCTCCCTTGCCTCAATGCCGGCGAGGACGCTTCTGGTGTTCTCCTGGAGATCTATGAGTTCATCGAGCCTCTTGTCAAAGCCCTTTTTTATTACACGCCCATCTCTTAGGACCATGGGCGCGTCCTCTCTTATTGCCGCGTCTATGAGGTCGTGGAGAGAATCCAGTTGCAAAAAGGATGTAGAGATCTCTTGAACGAGATCGGGTGCACCCTCTCCAAGGCCATCAAGGGCCTTTTTTAATGCTGGGATTGCGGCCAAGGACTCCTTTAGTGCCAGGACCTCCCTTGGATTGATGGTCCCCAATACTGCGCGGGTGAGGAGTCTCTCTATATCGTGTATCCTTTTTAAGGCCTCCTTGATCTCGTCGAGTACGCTCGGATGCCCGCCTAAGGCCTCAATGGCATCGAGCCTCTGGTTGATGCGCACTGTATCAACCAAAGGGTAGAGTATCCATTTCCTGAGGAGCCTTCCACCCATTGGGGTGAGCGTCTGATCCAGCACAGAGAGCAAGGTGTTGGCCTTTCCACCGTCTATGTTGTTGGCGAGTAGCTCGAGGTTCCTCTTGCTGGCCTCGTCCATCACCAGGTATTCCCTTAGATAGTAGGGCGTTATGGAGCCAATGTGCTCAAGGAGTTCGCCCTGGGTCTCTTTTGCATAGGTGAGGAGGACTGCTGCAGCACCAATGGCACGATTCCTCTCCGAGATCCCAAAACCATCTAAGGATCTCACATTGAAGTGGTCCAGGAGCACCTTCTCCCCCCTCTTTAGCCCAAACAGTTCACCAGGCCTCCTTGTGATAAAGAGTGTGGGAAAGGTCTTCTGCACTATCTCTGTGAATGAATCCAGGGTATAGTCCTTTTCCACTGGATCTGGTAGTACCAGCTCCGATGGGTCTAGTCTGAAGATCTCCTCCATGCACTCTTTTTCGTCTGAGACCTCAGTGAGCCTGAACTCACCTGTGGAAAGATCCATGTAGGCAAGGCCCCAGGGTTCTGTCTTTTTGCGCCCTGGATTTATTGCCACCAGATAGTTGTTGGCCTTTGGTTCAAGCCCATCCTCTTCTGTGATGAGTCCAGGGGTGAGTACCCTGATTACCTCCCGCCTTACAAGGCCCTTGGCCTTCTTGGGGTCTTCTACTTGTTCACAGATGGCCACCTTTTTCCCTGCCCTTACCAGCCGTGAAATGTACGGGTCTGCGGCATGGGCAGGCACCCCACACATGGGTACCTTCTGTTCCTTCTCCCGGTTCCTGCTGGTCAAGGTGATGTCGAGGATACGCGATGCCTCAACGGCATCCTCAAAAAACATCTCATAGAAATCGCCCATCCTGAAGAGAAGTATGGCATCTGGGTACTCTTCTTTGATGGACATATACTGCTTGAACATGGGGGTCATGGCAGGAACTTTAGAAAAAATACTACTCTTTGCAAGGGGCAATTAAGCTGGTAAAAAGTGTGGCCATGAAAAGACACCCCCTCGACCCCTTCAAACATGACTTGGTAGAGATAGAGAATCATCTCAGAAGATCCCTAGAGTGCGAACACCCGCTTATCCAGGAGGTCGCCCAATACATCATAACATCTGGTGGAAAGAGGATACGCCCAGTACTCACTGTGGCATGCTCAAGGCTCTATGGTGGCGACAGAGACAAGGCATACGCCCTTTCTGTGGTGCCTGAATACCTCCATGCGGCAAGCCTGCTCCACGACGATGTGGTAGATGAAGGAGAGCTACGACGGGGGAAGCCGCCCGCCTACAGGGTGTGGGGCAACCGGGTGACCATATTGAGCGGAGACTATCTCTATGCCAGGGCCATCGAGATTGCCACCACATTTGGAAGCCCTGAGATCGATTCTGTCATCGCCCGCACAGTACAGTTGATGGCAGAGGGCGAGATCATACAGCTCGTCCAGTCAAAGGACCCCTCATTGGACAGAAAGACTTATTATGCCGTAGTAGAGCGTAAGACAGGGGCGCTCATCGCTGCCTCGTGCGCCATAGGGGCGCTTGTCGCCGGAGCCAGAGAGGAGGAGGCAGATGCGCTTTGGAGTTTCGGTGCATCCCTTGGAAAGGCATTTCAGATTGTAGATGACTGCCTGGACTACATTGCTGAGGAAGAGGAGTTCGGAAAGGGCATTGGGACAGACCTTAAAGAGAAAAAGATCACACTCCCCCTGATCCACTGCTTTGAGGCCGGGGGTGAAAGGGCCTCAAAGATAATGGACATCTTGAATAAGGAGAGGGTCGAGGACGAGGACGTCGGGCTCGTAACCACCCTGATCTCAGAGTCTGGTGCACTGAAGAGTGCCTATGAAGAGGCAAGGGCACATATCGACAGTGCCCTTGAGGCATTGAGGACTGCACCTAGTTCTCCTACAAGGGACCACCTGGAGGCCATATCCCGCTACATCCTCGAACGCCGCCGTTAGTTCTTTATTTGATACACGCAGCCCTCACCTGCTTGAGGTCAGTGGCCCCATCGAGCACCTTTAATATTCCATCTTGTTTTAAGGTGAGCATACCATTTCGCATGGCCTCTGCCTGAATCTCGTGCACTGGTCGTTTTGCCTGGATGAGCTTTTTCATTTCATCGTCTGTGAGCAATAGTTCATGGATGGCCATACGTCCTTTGTAGCCTGTGTTGTTACAATAGGAGCACCCCTTAGGTCTATAAAGAATGATGGGACCATCGCCTAGTTCCAGGGGCTTAGTGGGGTGGTCGCCATACTCAAAGAGGAGTTCATCCAGGTCTTCCTTAGTGGCCTCGTAGGCCTCCTTGCACTTGGGACAGAGGCGCTTTACCAGCCTTTGGGCAAGGACGCATAGGAGGGCATCTGCAAAGTTGAATGGGTCCATCCCCATACCCAAGAGCCTGGTAACGGTCTCTGGTGCAGAATTGGTATGGAGGGTGGAAAAGACCAGGTGACCAGTTAGTGATGCCTCGATCACAGTGGTGGCGGTCTCTTCATCCCTTGTCTCACCAACCATTATCACATCTGGGTCTGCCCTGAGAAAGGCCCTGAGTACCCTGGCAAATGTGAGTCCTATGGCGGGGTGGACCTGGACCTGCCGGAGACCCTCCTGTACGATCTCGACTGGGTCCTCAGCAGTCCAGATCTTCTTCTCTGGCCTGTTGATGTGTCCCAGTGCTGCGTGTAGTGTTGTGGTCTTACCTGATCCTGTGGGACCTACCACCAGGACGAGGCCATAGGGCATCTCTACCATCCTTTTGAGATTCTTTAGGTTTTCTTCGCGCAGTCCAATCTTGTCAAGTGGCATGGCCTCTGAGGATGCAAGTATCCTCAATACGATGTCCTCATTGTTTTCAGTAGTGGGAAGGGTTGCCACACGGAGTTCGATTGTCTTTCCCATGCGCGTCTTAAACTTGATCTTTCCGTCTTGTGGGAGCCTCTTTTCTGCAATATCCAGGTTGGCCATGATCTTGATCCTGGAGACAAGGGCCCTTTTATAGTTAAACGGTATGTTCTGATACCGCATGAGTTCACCATCTATTCTGAGCCTAACTAGAGCCCCCCTCTTTCCCGTGAGGCTCTCGATGTGGATATCAGAGGCGTTTCTCATGAAGGCGTCTTCGATGATCTTGTTGGCCATCTGGACCACGATGCTGTCTGCATCGTCTACCAGGGCCTCGTCCTCTTCTGCTGTATCAAGGTCTTCTTCCACGATCTCAAGCTGTTCGAAAACATCTTCATCCTGGCCTGGGATGGTATATTTGCCGAAAAAGTAGTCGATGAACTTGTCTATGTCCTCTTTTAGTGCCACTACGAATCTGAAGTCTTTGGCCTTGATGGCGCGCCTGATGTTGTCTATCTTGACGAGGTCGTGTGGATTGTCCACAGCTACAACGAGTGTCCCTCGTTCTTCTTTGATGGGTATGCAGGTATTGCTTCTAAAAAAGTGCTCCTTGATACCCTTTATGGCCGATGGGGCTGTGCCCACCTCCAATTCGTTGAATTCGACGAATTCAGTCCTGTAATATTCCGCAAGCGACTTGCCGAGTTCAGATTTTTCAATGCCAAACTGGGTTAGGAGGATCTCTTCAATGGATTTTTTGGACGATCGTGCAATGTCTTTGGCCCTTTCAAGTTGCTCCTCCGTGAGGATGCCTTCTTGTATTAGATAGTAAAAGCGTCCATACTTGTTGGCTGTCTTAGTGAGGTCTTCCAGCCGTTCAGAGACATTCCTGAAGTTCGGATCGAGGCGCATGATCTCTTCTAGTGCCTGGATCGCCATGGCCACTGCGCCAGTCTTCTCATAAGTGAAGCTCAAGAGATAAAGGTAGTCGAGCCGTTCCTCCCTGGAGAGTTCATTGGATGCCACTGCCTTTTCCAGGTGCTCTAATGCGTCAAAGGGCATATCGAGTCTTAGGTAGGCCTCGCCAATCTTTCCGTGGATGTGGCCTGTGCGCTGGCCATACTTTAGGAGGAGGGTGAACTCATCAATGGCCTCCTTGTAGAATCCTGCCTCAAAGAGGCCAATACAGTTGAGGTATGACTTTTCAAATTCGTCTGTGGTCTCTTCAATGACACCAGAGCTACTGGTCTCCTTTTTATTGCCGAGGTCCTTTATCTTGTTTTCTATCTCCGTTCGGATGTGGGCCGGAATATCGTCGCCCAGTTCCGAGAGTACTGCCTCATATATGGCCTTGGCCTCTTCTACAAGACCCTGGCCTGCATATATCTCTGCCTCTAGGAGCCTTGCCTCTATGTTGTCTGGAGTGAGCATCTGTTCCATGGATCAATCTCTTTAAAAGGAGTTTTTGTCGGGTTGATCAGAGTGACTCGAATACCTTTTCGAGGGAAAACACCTTTATCACCTCGTTTTCAAGGGAGATTGTGCCTAGCCATTTGCTCTCTTCCCCACGGTCTGGTAACCATTTGCTCTCCTTATCAACTGGGATCCTTTTGGGCTCTTCATCTGCTGGTATGGCAACACCTTTTTCATCCCTATAGAGTAGAATCCAGGTCTTGGGGGTCTTCTCTTCGAGTGAGGATTCATCAAGGTCTGGTCGAGTAATGATGGGGAGGGCCAGGCTGCGCAGTCTTGACTCGTCCAACCTCGCGAGTTCACCACCCACAACACTCTTCACCTTTGACCAAGGCCATTTTTTGAGGACACTCAGAGAAAAGACCTGGTCTTTTGAATTCACCTTTTTACCAAATCCAAGTACAGGACCAATATAGCCCACTTCATCTGCCAGGAGTCCAACCCTTTCACCATCCCACGAGAATACCAGGATCTCATTAAATGGTGGTGGCTCCCGGGATATTGTAGTGGTAAAGCCAGTGACTAGGTCCTTTGGAGCGACCTTTTCTACCCGAATTTCTGGTACCTCCAGGCTGAGTTCGCTACAGAGGACCTCAATGGACGATTCGATCCCAGATCGTATGCCCTCCAGGAATTTATACAATTTCTGGCTCTTTTTGTGTTTCGAAAGGAGTTCCTGTACTGGTATGATGCGTTCCACACAATTAGAGAGGTCATCTATTACTGCCTGTAGTCTCGCGTGGTTTATCTCAGGGGTAGTTACGCTTGTAGAGGGGGCGGCAGACTCCTTGATTGGCACTTCCACCACCTTCTCTGGCTCTTGAGGTAGGGGTTGGGCCTTTTCCTGTGTCACTGCCCCGCGTTCCTTTCTGGCCTCTTCACCAAAGCGCACCAGTGCCATGAATTCCTTGGCCTTTTTCACCTTCTCCTCGGTCTCTTCCAGGGGCTGGTCCTTTTCCCTTGCAAGGGCCATTACGGCCTCCAACCCCATTTCCAGTGCCTTTGGGGCATTGGGGCTCACACCTTCAGGGTCTTCCTTGAGTGCACCCATGATGCGGAGCATTGAATTTATTATGAGTTCAGCATCCTTTGAGCCAAGGGAATCGATCTTCTGGGCTATGCTCTTCAGGATCTCATAGGAGTTTGAAAGGTCCTCTTTGGTAAATTCCCACTCGAGGGTCAAAAGGGACTGATAGAGCTGATTGAACTGGTGCTCCATCTGCTCCAACTCCTCACTTCCAGAGGGTGCTTCTTCAGCCTGGACCTCCAGGGTGGGAGATACCTCTTCTATCTCTTCTGCCGTGCCCTCAAGCTCCAATGTCTCCACTGGTTCCTCTTCTTCGAGTTCTAGGGTCAGCTCTTCTTCCTCTTCCACCTCTACCTTGGGTGGTTGCAACTCTTCCACAGTCTCTTCAGAAGTGGTTTCGCGCTTCAATTCCCTGATCTCATTGGTGACGGGGTCTATCTCAATCTCCTTTGTAGGGGTGAAGAGGCTGTCTATGGTGTCCTCGATCTCTTTGGTAAAGAGTTCAGGGTCTGGTACGTTTTGTTGCTGGGTCATGGCTAAGCTCCTTTTTACTTGCCTAAAAGGTGTTTTTGGGCCACATAGCGCACAGTACGTTTGCTGATCTCCTTGAGGGTCTCGAATACGCCGATCCCCTTCACGGCCGCTGCCTCGAAATAAGTGGTCTGGAGCTCTTGGTTGAGGTCTTGCTGGAGTTCATCAATGGTGAGTGTGGGGATAGGCGAATTGACCAGGTCCCTCTTATTGTACTGTAAGATTACAGGGATCTCCATGATGTCTAGTGCATAGGCCTGAAGGTTCTTCTTGAGGTCCTCGAGGCTCTCTTTGTTCTTGGTCTGGCGGACCTTGAGGGAATCTGCAACAAATACGATCCCATCCACCCCCTTTAGGACCAGTTTGCGAGTGGCCTCATATATGGTCTGACCTGGTACGGTGTAGAGCTGTATCCTGATGTCAAAGCCCTTAACCTTTCCCAGGTTGAGCGGTAGGAGGTCAAAAAAGAGGGTGCGATCCCCCTTGGTCTCTATGGTGAGCATCTTACCCCTAGTCTTGTCGCCCATGGCATTGTAGATGTAGATGAGATTGGTGGTCTTGCCGCACCGCCCTGGACCGTAGTAGACTATCTTACAATGGATTTCTCTTCTGCTTAGATCTATTAGAGCCATTATACCTTTTCTATCCCAAAGACCTTTTCTATGGTTTTTGCCACCTCTGCCACTCTGAGCCTCACAAGCCCAAGTGATACATCGTCGCCAAACACAGTGACTAGGATGAACTTGTCTCCTACCTTACTGAAATGGATGCTGTCTCTTTTGCCCTTGTGAAAGAGCAGTGAAAAGTCATCCTCGCCAATGAGCTTGGCTATCTGGGCTGTAGCGCCAAAATTTGCTGCTGCAAGTGCTGCCAAGGCAGTAGTATCGAGTTTGTCCAGATCTCTACCCGAGCTAGCGATCACATTGCCTGCTTCGTCGATCAGTAGGACCGTATGGACCCCTGCCTCCACCAATTGTTTCTCTATGTGTTGCCTCGTTTCTTCGAGGATTGGGGCGGTTAAGACTAGGTCAGACATATTTTTCCCCTCACAATGCCTAGTTTCTTGGACGACCAAAATGGCCCTTTAAGCCCTTTATCGACTGAAAATAGGATTTCTTTAAAGATAGTTTTGCCAGATTTAGAGTGGTTAATGTTTTAAAGGGGTGTGACGATAAGAAGATAAGGCATAGCATATTAGGAGTAGAAATGGGAAGTCTTATTACAGAAAGATTAAAAAATATCGATGAGTTACCACCAGCCCCCAAGACACTTTCTGAGGTCCTCCACAGGCTCGACGACATCTCGACCTCTGCAAAGACCTTGGAAGAGATCATAACACAGGACCCTGTGCTCACAGCAAAGATCCTCAAGATTGCCAATTCCCCATACTATGGCCTGAGCGGAGAGGTGAACTCTATTAGCAAGGCAGTCGTGGTATTGGGGATTGAGGAGATCAGGAACCTTGTGATCGGTCTCTCTGTGACGAGCTCTTTTGCCAGTGATTTCACGATAAAGGCATTTTCTGCCAATGACCTCTGGCTCCACTCAGTGGGGGTGGGCTACTGTGCAAAGCTACTTGGTGAGCGATGTGGAGACCTAGACAAGGACGAACTCTTCACCATTGGGTTGATACACGATATAGGCCGCTTTCTCATGCCTATATATTTCTCTGAAGAACTCGATGAGGCCATTGCTTTAAGCGAGAAAGAAGGCATTGGGCTTGTGGATGGTGAGGTCCGGCTAGGTGTATCCCATGCAGAGATTGGGGCCTTTTTGGCAACGCTCTGGAAATTCAGCGACATGGTGACCACTGTCATACGGTATCATCATAACCCAAAGGGTGCAGGTGAATATATTAGACAGGCCTGTGTGATTTATGTGGCAGACCAGTTGGTCCAAAAGGTGGGAGACGGATGGGATCTAGACTATAGAGGTGGGAAGTTGTTCGTCCCGAAGCACTTGGGCCTTGGGGCAAACGAGATAAAGGCAGTGGCCAGAGAATTAAAGGCCAACATAGAAAAGGTGAGAGAGAGCTGGAATCAGATCCTGGATTAATCGCCATGAAAGAAAAAGAACAAAAGGTAATTAGGACCCTTGTAGTGGAAGATATGCCCTTTTTACAGAGGGCCATTAAGCGGGCACTCCAAAAGGACCCCTCCATCCAGGTGGTGGGGACCGCTGCCCATGGTAAGGAGGCGCTTAAGGCACTGGAGAGACTCAAACCAGATGTGATTACCATGGATGTAGAGATGCCTGAGATGGACGGGATAACAGCCATAAAGCACATTATGGTGCGATATCCACGGCCAGTTGTAGTGGTTAGTGGCATGGCAAAGTCGAGCAAGACTGCCCTTGCGGCGCTCAGTCTGGGGGCAGTGGACTTTGTCCCCAAACCTGGCGGGAGCTCATACAGGACCCGCTCGTTTAATCTCAATGAACTCTGCACCATTGTCAAAGAGGTGGCTGCAATTGATCCCACTAAGATAAGACGGGCAAAGTTTCACAAGAGGGACCGGGTGGTCATGCGTCCATCCAGGAGGCCAGATGGCCTCGTTGTGATAGTAGCCCAGAGGGGGACTATGGGTTTTGTCATCAGGCTTCTCGCCATGAGCGAAGGGTTGAAAGGAGCGGGCCTCCTTGTGGTGAGCGAGCTGGACGAGCTGGTTGTAAAGTCCTGTGCAGAGGGGCTTAAAGGGCGGGTGCTCTTCGATATATTACCAGCTGGCTCAGAAGTCCCTATATTGGCAGGGGCAGCAGCGATCATCCCAAGAAAGTGGGAGTTTTCTCTCACATTTGACAAAAATGGTGTGCCCCTATTGCGGCGTGTGAATACCACATCTGGCCTTAGATATCTCCAGGACCTCACCTCTGCCTTTAACGGTTCTATACACTTTTTATATATTGGCAACAAGATAGAGGACTGGATCAAGGGCGCCATAAAGAGTGCAGGGGCTAAGGTCACCATCTATGACCCCTTTGAGAGGAGCCTGGATCTTCAAGGAGACAAGGATTTGGTAGAGCAGATCCTAAATTCTGAGTTCGAACTCCAGCGGGTCCTGGAACACTGGATCCACTCATTTGCAAAAGAGAGGATAAATTGATGCAGGAGGCCGGTATTAGAGTCTTGATAGTGGACGATTCCAGGTTCATAGCGAGAAAGCTCGAGGAGCTCCTGTCGGAAGATCAGGCGATACGTCTGGTCAAAAAGGCCTATAATGGTGAAGAGGCCTTGGATGTCCTGGAAAGGTTTAGGCCCAATTGCATCACCCTAGATGTCCACATGCCAGGTATGAATGGTCTCACAGTGTTAAAACACATCATGATCCGCTGTCCAACCCCTACACTTATGGTGAGCAGTTATACCTCAGAGGGTTCTTGGATAACCTTTGATGCCTTGAGATATGGGGCAGTAGACTTTTACAAAAAGCCATCTGGGGACTCGCCCGATGCACTGGAGGCAGAAAAAAGGGTGCTCTGTGAAAAGGTAA
>WGBU01000197.1 GCA_015494155.1 Deltaproteobacteria bacterium
TCCTCAAGAATATTAGTCAACTATTGCTATCTTCCCCCTCAAAATGTTCTTTCAGGGGAACTGGGCCATTTTATGCAGCATGCCCCTTTTAATTCTTGATTGACAAACCAGGGGATAGTCCCCATTTTTTATTAAAAATCAGTAAATTAGTCGTTTAGATGACCTTTTCTGTTTTCACATACCTAGTGAAATGACCAAAGAATAAATGTAAGGAGGGTGGGGTATGATCTTAGGATTAATGGCAACAAAAGGCAATGTGGGCCGCACTGAGCTTACAAGAAGTCTTGCAGCCTACAAAGTAGAACGGGGCGAAGATGTCTTTGTATATGAATTCGATGTCTCCAATCCAAAGCTCATAGAATATTTCCCCTGGGATTCTGATGTGGTGAAGAGGCAGGTCTCAAAGGTAGATGGAACGAAATGTACACTTGCAGGCAAGTGTATTTCTGCCTGTCGGTTTGGTGCAATAGAGAAAGTAGGTGAAACACTGGTTAGACACCCGCACTTTTGTAGGGGGTGTGGTCACTGTAAAGAGGTATGTCCTCAAAACGCCATCTATTTTGACGAAATAGAGGCAGGTGAGGTGGGGAGTGGAAGGGCCGATAAGGTCTCCTTTTTTGCAGCACGGCTTGCACCTGGTGAGGCATGGGAGGGCCTTCTCATAAAGAGGCTAAAGGAGACCTATCCCATCGAAGGGGGGCCGGCCATCCTAAAGGCCCCGTTGGGCCTGGGCGCCATGAGTCTAAGGGCAGTGAAGGATGCGTCATCGCTCTATCTCGTGACCAGGGCACATGAAGGAGTAGAGGGGGAGATAAACACCTTTGGACAAATAGTACAAGGGTTTGATATCCCAGGGGCAGTGATATGGAGGGGGAAAGAGGTGCCAGAGGGCGTCCAAAAGGCCGCAGAAGGCTATGGACTTAAGACCCTTGCCCTACCCGTGGTGCCAGAGTTAGAGGGCACCACCCGCCAGGAGGGAGAGGAGACCCTTGAAGAAATATGGAATTTGGGGGGAGGTGAGAGGAAATGATGGAGGTAGTACTCTTTGGAAATCCAGGCAGTGGCAAGACGGAGTTGATGAAGGCCCTTATTCAAGGGCTTGAAGGGGTGAATTTTGTAGACGGCAATGTAGATGCCCCTCAACTTAGGGACATCTTTGTGGGCAAAGAGACAAAGAGGGATGCATTTACCATAGATGCCCCTTTTAGAAACTATATGGTCTGCGTCTCTTGCGGTCTCTGTGCCAAGAATTGTCCCTTTGGTGCCATAGATAAGGTGGATCTCTGGATCGATCCTATCGAGTGCGAAGGCTGTGGTGTCTGTGCAGAGCACTGCCCGCAAAAGGCATTACAGATGACGAACATGCAAGTTGGTCACGTGGTACACGTAGAAAACGGAAAGAATAACCTCATTTATGGCGAGCTCATGCCTGGTGCAATTGGAGGCCCACTCCTTGTAAAGAGCGTGCGTGAAAAGGCAAAAGATATAGATACAGGCAGGGTCTCGATAATAGAGGCCTTTGGCCTGGGAGAGATGGCAGTAAGGGCCCTAGATGGTGCAGACAGGCTGGTAGTGGTTGCAAGTGAAAGGGATGGTGCGCCATTTGAGAGGGTAGACTCATTTTTCCGTGGGACCCACAAGTTCCTAGTACTTAATATGGCAGGAAGTGGGCACGATGAGATTAGACGAAAAGTAGTGGAAAGGGCCAAGGATGCAGGATACGAATTCTTGTTCGAGGTCAAGGAGACGGCAGACCCTAATGAGCGGAACGAGGCCTTTAAAGGGCTTGTTGGTATCTTTAAAGAGAGGGTCTTAAATGTGTAAATGCACCCTGTTATCCAGCCGATAGGGTCGATCTCAATTGCAGTGGAGGCAATTGGAGCAACCAAACTCAGCCAACTCGCCCATGGTCAAGGCTGGGGCGTATATGGAGGAGGCGAGGGCGTAGAGGTCCTCTCCATCCACATCCCCATCTTGGTCCATATCACCAATACAGGCGTGGAGGCCATCTGTCTCTCCCTCCAGTGCCCCAATGTCAATGTGGCATCCATCAATCCTAGGGCCACCATTGAGGTCCCATGGGGGGAGTATCTCGTGTGGCACAAGTTGTGGGTCTGTGGTACCACTGTCTATACAGGCCGATGAGTGTTGGGCCACTCTATAGTCAAACTCAGCAGGGTTCAAAAAATTGGGGTCTTCGTGGATATTGCCCTGTGAGTCATCCCACGCCATATCGTCTATTTTATAATGGACTCCTGTGGTTTGACGTACCACGTGGGCGTAATCGTTATAGAAGCCATATATCGCGCCTGAATCTCCATGGTCATTGACTGGGGTCCATATCCATATGTTGTAGAACTCGCCTGTGCGCCAGAAGATGTTGTTTATTAAGACAATGGAAGAAGTCTCATCCATTACTATGAGATAGGCCTGTGGTCCCCATGTGCCATGGTTTTCCGCAAGGGTGTTATTGGCTATAAAGGAGGAGGCACTTTGTGTAACAGTATAGAAGAGCCCTCCGCCCCCAAGGTATGCTCCATCTACAGGGCCGTTTTGGGCAAAGAGGTTGTCTGTCACTGCCACAGTACAGTCCTTAAGGCCGTTTTCCATGATGTATGCCCCGCCTCCATAATTGTGGGCACTGTTCTGGAGGATTGCGTTTCTCGTAAAAATGAAGGTCCTACAACTGGTCTGGGGCGAGGCGATTATGGCGCCACCGCTTTGCGTGGCGCTGATATTCTCGTTAAACCAGTTTCTTGCCACGATCATCTCCCCCTGTGCGCTTACACTGGCACCACCGCCATTACTGAGGGCCCAGTTGCCAGAGAATCTAGAATCATTCAAGATGAGCACACCCCGTTGAGCAATTGCCGATGCAAAGAGACCACCGCCTTCTCCGTAGGTTGCATTGTTTCCAGTGAAATTACAATCTTCGATGGTGATGGTGCTGTTTGTAGTGGCCACATAGAGGCCACCGCCAAAGGGTGCTACATTGTGTAGAAACGATGTATGGATGATGGTTACACTGCCAGAGACACCAATGTATAGCCCACCACCGTGGCCGCTAGTGTTGTTGGCATCTCTAATGGTAATCCCTTTTATGGTCACATTGACATTTGTGTTGCCATTCCATAGGTCCTCTATGGCCAATACCTGGCTGCTGTTCCCGCCATCGAGCACTACCTCTTCAGGCGATAGCCCTTGGACTGCCACCAATGAAATGGCTGAGTTTTCAAGACCAGTTTGATCTTCGTACACAAAGGGACCATGGGTTGCATGGTAGGTGCCTCCTAGGAGGTGGACGACATCGTCCTCTCCATTTGATGCACACTGGTTTAAGGCAACCTGTAGATCACAGGGTGCATCTTGAGAGCACTCAAGACCTGTGCCAGTGGGTGAGACGTAGA
>WGBU01000198.1 GCA_015494155.1 Deltaproteobacteria bacterium
CCCCTTCTCATTGCTCTTTTTCTTGGTGGAATAGTAGGGTTCGAAGATCTTAGACAGCTCAGAGGGATGTATTCCAGGCCCATTGTCTACAATAGAGATCTTCACAAAGTCATCTATCGCCCCCTCATTGTTACCGTTAATAGGCATGGAGACATTCTCCCCTGTGACTAAGACTACTATTGGAGCAGATGGGCTGTCAGATGATTCCACTGCCTCTTTTGTATTCAACAGGATATTTTCCAACACCACTTCAAACTGGTCTTTGTCTATGTCTATGTCCCAGAGTTCATCTGAGAGTTCGTAGCGGGGCAATATCCCCAACTTTTTGGACAACTTGTCGATGGTAGATTTAAAGTACGCCACTGTTGGTGTACGCTTCCTCACGGGTTCTCCACCACTTGCAAAGGTTAGGAACTTGGACGTCAGGGCCTTTCCCTGGAGACACGTATCTTCACACCGTTTCAAGATCTCGCATACCGGCTCTGATTGAGAGGCATACAGCTTTGCCACAGACAATAGACCCATGATACACGTCAACAGGTTGTTAAAATCGTGGGCAATGCCCCCGGCCAAAAGGCCTATGGCCTCGAGGTTTTGGGCCTGAAGGAGCCTTGCCTCCATCTCCTTTCTCTCGGTTATATCCCTGAAGATACTCCTCACATAGAGTGGGCGTGCATCCTCGAACATGCAGTTACAACTACCTTCTACCAAGACCTTCTCCCCGTTTTTTTTGAGAAATACGGTTTCGATCTTCCCAATATCCTCTCCCCTGAGGATCGACTCGAACTTTTTCATGCACTCGCCAAGGCAGTCCTGAGGGATGATATCCATTATGGACATATTGGAGAGATCGTCCTCTGAATAACCTAGGAGTTCCCGCCATGCCCTGTTTGCATAGAGGATCTTACCCTCTGGTGAGATGGACAACACGAGATCATTGCAATTTTCCAGTATATCTCTAAAGAAATTATCGCAGTTCAGTGGTAGGGGTAATTTGGTGGGGGTTTTCTTTCCCATCAAATCTATTATGAATAAAACGATTTAGCAAATCAAGTACAAAATCTCTCTTGGAGGTTATTCATGCGCGCAGTAGTCCAACGTGTATCTCAATGTGCAGTAAAGGTGGAGGGAAGAGAGCACTCCAGGATAGGAAGTGGCTTCTTGATCTTCCTTGGGATAGGAAGAGACGACACAGATCAAGACGTAAGGTATCTGGTGGACAAGATTGTTCAGCTCAGGGTCTTTGAAGACGACGCAGGGAAGATGAATCTCTCTATAAAGGATGTTGTTGGAGAACTCATGGTCGTATCTCAATTTACTCTCTACGGAGATTGCAGAAAGGGGAGGCGGCCGTCGTTTTCCAAGGCAGCCCCTCCTGAAGAGGCAAAGGCCCTTTATGAACTCTTTTGCACAACCTGCCAGGAGAAACATGGTCTAAGGGTAAAGACAGGGGTCTTTCAGGCCCACATGGAGGTAGAACTTGTAAATGACGGGCCTGTAACACTCCTCTTGGACTCAAAGAAGGTGTTTTAACCCGCTGATACACCACACCAAGACAGTGGCCCAGAGGGCCGATGTGTGGAGGAGTCGCACAGAACAGAAAATACCCTTTGGGTCTGGTGGTGGTACGCCTTGGTTCATGAAGGGACGCTGCCTCACCCCGTGGCTATAGAGGGTGGGTCCGCCGAGACAGACATTTAACACAAGGGAAAAGGCCGCCTCTCCAATCCCTGAGTTGGGGCTCTCGTGGGCCTTTCCCTCCCTCAGGCACCCTGTGTAAAAGCTTAGCAGCCCACGTCTATTCTCTCTTTTTACCCTACACTTTTTATCCAGTAGAAATAGTGATGCAAGATAGACAAAGAAGGGGGCCAGCCTGGATGGGATGTAGTTCAATAGATCGTCTGCCCTGGCCGATGCCCAGCCAAGGTCCTTATGTTCATCGTCCTTGTACCCCACCATGGCATCGAGTGTATTTACAGCCCTATAGAGCACAGCGCCCCAGGCGCCCAGGATCGTCCAGTAAAAGATGGGGGCAAAGACTGCATCTACAAAGTTTTCTGCCACGCTCTCAATAGTGGCTCGGGAGACCTCGGTCTCATTCAGCCCCTCTGTCCTTCGGCCAACGATCCTAGAAAGCCTTTTGCGGGCCGCCTCAAGGTCTTTGTCTGCCAGTAAGTGATAGATGGCCATTGCCTCATCTCCCAGTGAACGAAGACCAATCGTTGAGTAGAGTATTACACCAGACGCCACTACCCCCACCATTGGATGGCTTTTCCATAGATAAGAGGTGAAAAGCCACGTGGCACCCGAAAAGAATCCCCCTGTCACCACAAGGAGGACTACGCCCTTTACCCTGTCTCCCAGAAAGGTCATCCCCTTTAAAAGCCCTTTAATGTCTTCTATAAAATGTCCCATCAGCCTTACAGGGTGAAGGCGCACGTCTGGGTCCCCCAGTAGAAGATCGAGTAAAAGGGCAATAAATAGGGTTAAGATGGGCTCTTTCAAGTCTGCACCCTTAGATCCTCAAAAGAGACGAGAGCCAGTCCATATCAAGCCCTCCTTCTAGCCATTCGGCCAATCTATCGAGGTTCTCTTCTTTAAAGTCCATATAGGAACTCACACGTTCGATTGGGGCCAGGCCCTTTCGGGAACGCAAAAGGTCCAAAAAGGAGCGGCGCATCCCATCGTTATCAAATATCCCGTGAAGATAGGTGCCTATTATCCGACCGTCCCTTGTGAACATACCAATGGAGTCATTAGAGGAGTCCATAGGGATCACCTCCCTCCTCTGTTTTAGCCTATGGGTCCTCCCTGCGTGGATCTCGTATCCCATCAAAAGGGTGGGTGCCGCAAGGCCTGGAAACAGGAAGTGGCCAGTGGTCTGTGACAGGTGTTTTTCGTCTGACATGGTGGTCTCGATTGGAAGGAGTCCAAGACCCTCCATTTCCCCTGGGGCACCTTCTACACCTAGTGGGTCCAAGACCCTTTCCCCTAACATCTGATATCCACCGCAGATCCCCATAATGACGCACTCGCCCCTCTCATCGAGATCGAGCAACCCAGCCTTCAATCCTGATGAGTGAAGGAACCTGAGGTCGCTTATAGTGGCCTTGGAGCCCGGTATAATCACACAGTCGAAGTCCTTTTCCAGGTCGCGACCATCTTCTATAAGCTCTATCTCACAATCTGGTTCAATGGAAAGGGGGATGAAGTCTGTAAAGTTGCTGATACGCGGCAGGTGGATGATCCCAATTCGCACCTTATCTGCCCTGGCAAGGCGCCTGCCTATAAACCTTGTATACATGCCATCTTCCTGATCCACTGTAACACCACTTAGCCAAGGCAATACGCCCACAACAGGAATCTTAGAAAGTGCCTCAAACTGCCTAAGCCCTGGCTCGAGAAGCCGCAGGTCTCCTCTAAACTTATTGATAATTACCCCCTTCACCAGCCCCCTGTGTTCGTCTTCTATGAGGTCCAGGGTGCCTTTGAGCCAGGCAAAGACACCACCCCTGTCTATGTCTCCAACGATGAGACAAGGGGCATGGGCATGGGCTGCCATTTTGGTATTCACCAGGTCACGCGACTGGAGATTGATCTCAGCAGGGCTTCCAGCCCCCTCCAAGACTATGACCTCGAACTCCTGTGAAAGCTCATCGTAGGTACTATGTACTATGGCCTGATGGTCTTTAAAATAGCGATAATAATCGCTGGCACTTATGGTGTAGCGCAGCTTTCCAAGGATGATCACCTGCGAGGTGGAGTCTCCATTGGGTTTTAAGAGGATGGGGTTCATGCGGCAGTCTGGCCGAAGCCCAGCGGCCTCGGCTTGATACACCTGTGCCCGTCCCATTTCAAGGCCGTCGTGGGTCACATAGGAGTTGAGCGCCATGTTCTGCGCCTTAAATGGTGCACACCTCACACCTCGACGCCGAAGCCAACGGAGTATTGCTGCCACAATAACACTCTTTCCAACGCCGCTTCCTGTCCCAAGCACCATCAAGGCCCTGGCACGTCTTTGCGCCATTTATGCCCCCTAATATCATCGTTAAAGCTAGGCAAGGATACGCTCTCTACCCCTGCGGTGCAAGCCTCAAAAAGCCCGCCGATCTAACTTGACACCCCTATGGGGGCTAGTTAGATTCGCATTCAGAGAGGAACTCGTTGGACACACGCGGGCGATTAGCTCAGTTGGATAGAGCGTTGGCCTCCGGAGCCAAAGGTCGTGGGTTCGAATCCCGCATCGCCCGCCATATGATCTTGCCGATCTCATTCATCTCTAAAGAGCTTTTCCAGGATCTTGGACTTTTTTTCTAAAAGTCTGGAAAACTGGAAAAATCCCAAGGTCTCATGTGTCTTCTCATAGGATGTATCTCTGGCATTTTCGAACCTTTTCTTCATGCAATAAAAAAAAGGCCCAGCCCAGTTCCTCAGTTATATATCTCCCTCATTTTCTCTAAGATTATAGCTGGTTGTGAAGCATGAAATAGCCCAGCGCCTGTATTAGACACAATCTTAGGAGGTGGCAGATACAACATTGGGAATATTTATTGCATAAAAGACATCTATGTATCTCTATCACTCTGCTACCTTCTATAACTTTGATCTATGTGGCCTGGCCCCAAGGTATGCTGACCCAATCTCTAGAAACGGCGTTTTACACCCACTTCGGGCCTACTCGGTGACTGAGTTCTTCTAAAAGAGAAGGGATAAGAGTGAAGAAAGGTGGCTTCTTACAAGCCTTGTGGAGGAACGGTCAAGTTTGAGGGAATAATACAAAGGAGGAATAAAAAGATGCAGAGACTGGGCATTCATTTTTTGGTAATCCTTTTATGTGGCCTTGTATTTTCAGGGGCAGGCCGTGCAGACACTTACAGGATAGAGGCTGAATACATTGGAGATGGATACTATCTTTATGTGAATGGACCAGGGAAGCAGTGGTACGGCAGTGCCAACTTCATTCGGGCCTCTTACTCTTCGTATGGAGGAAGTTCATCTGAAGAAACAGGTTATACACAATATGCCCTTTCTGGCGCACCAGATCCATCTCTCATCGACTCAGTGACCCTTAATGTGTATCTCGACAGGAAGGACAACTATTGTTATGGCTGGATCAAATACCTACCCAACGCCACTACAGCCAATGGTAATGCCGCCCAAAGGCTTAATGGGACCCAGACAGTGGGCACTATCTCAACATCCATGTCCCTTGGCTGGCATTCATTTGATGTGACAGATCTCATAAAGACGGACTTGGGTAATGGCATTTCCTGGGCACCGTTTAGTTTCCATTCATTACACTCCAATTATGCAGGCTTCGACATTAGGAGTGCTGAAAGCGGTTATGCATCATACCTTGAATTTAACTATACCCCAGTACCGCTACCAGGATCGTCTATCTTGTTGTTGGGCGGGATCATGGGACTCGTGGGTCTTAGGAGAAAAAGGGATAGTTAACTCCCAAAGGGTGATGATTTAGAGGGGGTGGACATGGATCAGTCCAAAAATCCTATGGTTTTAAGTCGCTCTATCACCTCTTCTCTTTCGAGGTCGTACCAATTTTCATATGCCTCTGCCACGGCAAAATAGAGGCCTGACCGAATGTTTGGACAATAGATTTCATCTGCCACTTTCTCGAGCCTAGAGATTGCGGTGTCTGAACCAGTAGGGGCAGCTACCACTACATAGCTTGCCCCATCATCCCTTACAGACTCTACAGCGGCAAGGGTGGTGAACCCCGATGCCAACCCATCGTCTGCAATGATCACCGTCTTTTCTTTGAGCGATGGCATGGGGCGCCCACTCCTAAAAAGCCTGTCTCTTATGGCCAACTCTTCTTTGACCCGTTCGATCTGTGCGTGGATCTCTCCAGGGGTAATTCCCAGCCGCTCCACCAGTGCCTCGTTCAAAAACATCTGCCCACCGAGGGTGATGGCGCCCATACCGGCCTCTGGATTGCCCGGGACCGGTATCTTCCTTATGATCAATAGGTCCATTGGCAATTGCAAGGTCGTGGCAATAGAGATGGCGATGGGTACCCCTCCAGATGGAATGCCTAGGGCAATGGAGTCTGATTTTTTAAAGTAGTGCGGCCTTAGCATGGAGGCCACCACCAGACCAGCATGGTCCCGGTCTTTAAACACAAACCTCTTATTCCTGAATTTCTCTAGGGTATAGACCTTTGCCATCTCTGATTAGATCCTGCGGCCTTCTTGATCATCTCGAGCCGCTCTTTACAGTCAAGACAATATGATGCCCAGGGCCGCACCTTGAGGCGTTCGATGCAGATCCAGTCACCACATTCAAGACACTTTCCGTATTCGCCCCTTTCAATCCTCCAAAGGGCCTGGCTTATGGCCTCAAGTTCACTCTTCCTGGCCTCCAAGACCCCAAGTATCACCTCTTCCTCAAGGTCTATTTGCGCCAGTTCTTCTTCATCCTTTACATTTTCAAGGAGTTCCTGATATTCCTCACTCACTCTCCCCTTCAACTCAGACCTGATTTCCTCCCAAAGCTCTTCCTTCTTCTTTAAGAGTTGCTCCTTTAAGGAGGCCACCTCCTCTGGTGTGAGTGGCCTTTTGCTCCTCTTCTTACCCATGCCTGGACCCTCCTCTTTTGCTCTTCTTTTTTATAGAGATAAGCCCCAATAATTGGGAGTCAAGCATAAGGACTTAATTTTCTTTAATCTTTTAAAGATGAGATGGCTTTATTAAAGATTTTTTCAAAATTGGACGATAATAATTACAAAGGCAAGGGCGAAAGGGGTGAAACAATGCTTCTAAGGACCTATTATCAAGTAGATGAAATCGAAAATTCAGTAGATGCCCTTGAAGAACAGGCATTTCAGCTAGATATCATCCAGTCTTTTGAGCTCCGCGGCTGGGCCCTCTATGAATTTGGAAACGGTGTTGCCCTTGCCTCATATTTGGACCTTGAACACATCGTATCCATGGGAAGAGAGATGTCGGGCCTAAAATATGGCGTCAAATACCTGCTCTTGCCTTTAAACGAGCGCCATGACCATTGGCCCACCATTAGAGACCTCATATTCATGCTCACAAGCCAGGGCCGGGGACCATTCTTTGTGGACCTAGAAAGTGGTGTAGATGAAGAGACTGGCAAGGTGTGGGTTGAACCTGTGGGGGCCTACCTGATAGACACAGTGGAGCTAGACCCACCATATCTCATGCTGAACCTAGACCCGCGGCTATCGAGGATCAAGGACCCGAGCCGCCTAGATGGGATCGAAGACCCAGCCATTGCCATCCACGTCTCCCAAATGGGGATCATCCGAACACAGGTGATGAAGGCACTTCGCTATATTTAGCTCTTCCAATAGCAAGGTAACAGGGTGCAGAGGGGATGTACCCTGTTACACAACAACTGATAAATCCGACAGTCCCTCATAAGGATCGATACCCCCTGACGTGAGGGGGGAATGAACCATATTTATTACTTCACATCAAGGGCCTGCGCCCTCTAATTTCCTCAACATCTCCTCAAAGAGTGGTCTATCCCTCAGGCTCATAAACTCTTCTTTAAAGATGACCACCTGGAATATGGCATAGGGAAAGTGCTCTTTGATCACGCAGGCCTTATCCCTACTGGCCCTTTCCCTATCACAGATAGACTTGAGTATGATGGCAAACCTGTTACCCTCAAAAAGCCTTGTATTGTCCATATAGGGCATGTCGAAAAAAGATACAGAAAATCTGAAAGGCTTTGACTTTACAGGAAAAAAGACGTGCTCTCCACTACCCTCCTCCCCGCTATTCTTTGAAGAAAAGAGGGAGACGCTTACGTCCACCTCTGGAAAGTCGATCTTTTTCGCCATAATGCTTATGGCATAGAGCGGCTGTGTGGAATCGGACCTTGCAGGTGCTGGTCTAGTAAATCTCTCCAGTTTCCACGCCCCAAGTGTATCGCTAGGACCAGGCTCACAGTTTCTATTTAAGCGTGGGTCTGAAAGGCGTGAGATAAGCCCTGTTACGTTTCCAGCCTGTTCTACTGGAAAGAGTGGTATTAGCTCGCTACTTTCACACCTCTCCCTCACTGCAACGTCTTCAGAGGCAAGCCCCACTCTGGATAACATTGCCACCTGTTTTGAGGCCGTTCGCTTGGCAAGCTTTAGAAGATCTACTTCTAAATGGGTTAGCTCTTGGGCATAGGGACGGAACTGTACATTGGCCTCTTCTGCCTTGATCTTCAAATAGAGGTCCTTAAAGAGGTGCCTTGCACTAAAATACTCTTGAAAATTTTCCATCAACAGGCCCAAAAAGACTATCTTTCCCCTAAGGTCCTGGATTCTGAGTAAAAGGGGTGCACTTGAGCCAACGTCCTGGCCAGGGGCCCCACCTCCCCGCCCCAATTGAGCCAAGTTTTCTCCCAGTGGACTAGGCTTAAAATAGTTGGAAAGGAGCGTCTCGAACATCCTTGCCCTTATCTCTGTATCCTTTGCCTCCCGCTGGCTCATGATCTGGGCGTATATCTGTGCCCTACGATTCCTCTCGGACTCCTTCAAGTTGTTTTGGTTTTGAAAGGCGAGGAAAAGCGGTATGAGCACAGAGCCTACCAGTGCACCAAGCCCACCCAAGAACTTGGCCCAGGCCTCGAGTTTTCCCCAAAAATCCCTCACTTCTTCCCGTGAAACATTGTCCATAGAATTTATGCGGTCACCCACTAATGTGTGGGACAAGATATATAAAAGTCCAACGGTACGTTCTCTTCGCGCATGAGTATCTTGAAGGCCTGGCTGCCCATCCTAAGTTCGTATTCACCCACTGGAAGGATCAGCACAAAGGACCCATATTCACCTGTCTTGATTGGGGGGATGACCTCTCTACCGTGTCGCACCACCTTGATAACGCCATTGGCATATGGATGATTATCCTGACACAAGACCCTACCCCTTAAAATACCTGCAAAAACCATTTTATACGAAACCAATATGTAGATTATTAAAATGAGACATAATAAAATGAGTGTCTTTTTGTCTGTCATGGAAACCACCTCCTCTCATTTTTACGCTAGCAGGGTGGGACCAAAAGTCAACTCTTCCTCATGACACTGCGCCATGGAGGACACGCCTTTGGCCTACACCGTCAGTCTTATGCCCCTTGCACAAAAGGCCCACCTAATGTAGAGAACCAATCTAAGAGGTGAGCATGAGAGAGACAGACCACCTAAAAAAGACCCCACTTTGGTGGCTTTTCCTCTTAAATTTTGTCACTGCCGGCGTGTGGTGGGCCATCTGGTTCCTCGAACAGCGCGATGCACTGAATAGACTCCACTCGAGGGAGAAGGTGGGAAAAAATGGCATCCTCTTTTCGGCTGTTGTACTGGCAGCATCTGCCATTTGGAGTATCGTCACCACGTATCTCATGGATCTTTGGGTCTTTGATCTTGACCTTGATACACTCATCACCGTAACAGTTGCCGGAATAATTACAAACGTGGCAGCGCTAGTGGCAACCATAATCTTGACCCTTGAGGCCTTGAAGGTGAGGAGGATACTCAGGAAGCATTTCAAAGACTATCTCAACATGGATGTCCACATATCCCTGCTATGGACCTTGCTCTTCCAGATATTCTACCTCCAGTACAAGATAAATCGCCTATAAAACAAGAGGGACGCGCCACACACCAACACGCTACCACATGGCACACCTGGTCCAATGCTTTTTCCTTTATTTGCCAGGTCTTTTTGTTAATATGTTAAGCTCTGGGCCGTCCCTTATGGGGCGCGCAATTAGGAGAGACAAAAGGCCTAAGGCCTTTATTTAGGGACCGAGAATGGACATACAAGTAATACAATCTATCTTAATCGCCCTTGCCCTTGGCTTTATGGTAGGGCTACAGAGGGCCATCTATCACCTCAAACAGGATGAAAAGAGCTTTGCTGGCTCCCGAACCTTCGCCCTCATCTGTCTCACGGGGTATAGCGCTGGCATGCTAAATAAGGTCTTCCACGGCCTCGCCCTCTCCACTGGGATCATCGTCGGCATCATCATCATTGCAGCATACACGTACAAGACCTTGAGGAAAGAGGGACTTGGAAGCACTACCCACATGGCGGCCATGGTCACCTATCTCTTGGGGCTTATGATCAGCGTTGGCTATGAAAGATACGCCATCTTTATTGGGGTCCTCATGATCGCCCTATTGGAGATAAAGCCCAAGCTAAGGCGCTTTGAGGCAAAGATCACCCAAGAAGACATCAATGCAGCGATCCTCTTGCTCGCCATGACCTTTCTAATACTCCCTGTGCTCCCAGACAAGATGATCGGCCCATACAAGCTATTCAATCCCTACAAGACGTGGCTCATGGCAGTGGTGATCTCTGGCATCTCATTTCTTGGCTATGCGGCCATGAAGATCCTGGGCCATAAAAAGGGGCTCATGCTCACAGGTGCCCTGGGAGGACTCGTCTCTTCCACTGCCGTTACCATAAGCATGTCCAAGATAGCTAAGATTCAGACAAGGCTCCTTCAGCACTTGGCAGCGGCCATTGCCTTGGCCTGTACCTTTATGTTTCTGAGGGTTTTGGTACTGGTCTCTGTGGTGAACCCTACCCTTGCAGAGACGCTTTCAGTCCCCTTTTTCATGGCAACCCTGATGGGGCTCCTCTTCACCTACTATATGTATCGTAAGGAGACCCCAACTGACCATCCGCCAGAAGATGCATTCATGAAGAACCCCTTGCAACTCAGCGAGGCAATACGGTTCGGCCTCCTCTTTGGGATAGTCTATGGGGCAATTGCATTTGTGAAGTCGAGATATGGCGATGTGGGGATATACGCAGTCTCGTTACTCTCCAGCATAACAGACGTAGATGCCATCACCCTAACCCTTGCAGTCCTTCATAGGGATGGCGGTGTGTCGTCTTTTACTGCCACAAATGGTATTGTCTTGGCGTCTATCACAAATTCACTGGTAAAGCTCGGCATTGCATGGTGGGTGGCTGGAAAAGGGCTTGGAATGAGGCTGACTCTCTTTTTTGTGATGACCTTGCTGGCCCTGGGGGCTTCGATCTGGCTGGTCTTTGGTGCCATCTAGCTAGGCTTACAACTCAACTGATACCACCTCAGGATTCATCGGGAATTATTTGTGGAAAATCGTTTGGCCCAAGTTATAATGACATCATTAGAAGAAATATAATATTTTTACAGACATTGCATGTTTTATAATATTCTCTAAAAATTAGATAATTGCATTCGGAGTGGCCTATGGAAATTAGTATGACTCAATTTAAAAAAGAAGCGCCGCAAATTCTCAACGATCTTTCTGAAGAGATTGTCATTACCAAGAGGGGTACGCCTATTGCTAAAATAGTACCAATAGATTCCAGAAAGCCGAAAGCTGTCCCTGGAGGATTAAGACACACCTTAATAGAAATGGGCGATATTCTATCGCCAACAGGAGAAAAATGGGATGCCTGCGAAGAATAGCTACCTACTTGACACGCACGTCTGGATATGGTTCCACCTCGCCCCTGAAAAACTGCCCCAGAAATGGTAACTTTAATAGCCGAACATAACTATCAAGCTCTCTATCTTTCAAATATCTCGGTATGGGAAGTCTGCAAATTGAATGAAAGAGGTCGGTTAAAACTATCAATGCCCCCGTTAAAATGGATCAAACTGGCACTCGCAATTCCCGACCTAAAATTGGTAGAAATTACACCTGAAATTGCTTGTGCTTCATGTGCTTTGCCTGGTGATTTCCATAAAGACCCTGCCGACCAGATTATTGTGGCTACAGCAAGGGAAATGGGAATAGCGCTGTTGACAGTAGATAAAAAAATAGTCGAATATAAGTATATCCATGTGTGGAGATGATTTAAAAGTTGATTACCTTTTTCTGTGTGTTGTACCCGTCACTGCCGAGAGAGAAGGACACTAGTCTGCTGGGAGCAGAAAATTCAGCATTCATTCTTCTTATGACCTTGCTGGCCCTGAGGGCTTCGATCACATCAGTATCCTATGTCCTCAAATTTTTAGTTATGGGAATCCGCATGAGATCCTCTGCCAATATGATCATCCCATCGTATTCCTTTTTTAAGGGAGTAAGCAGGTCGGATGTGTCACAATCAGGGTAAAAGTGCGTGAGGACAAGTAGCCTTGGGGCAGCTATTTTGGCTATGCGTCCTGCCTCACCTGGGGTGAGATGGCCTGGTACCTTGCCATCCTCTGGCCTTGCACACTCAAGAAGCAGAAGATCTGCCCCCTTTCCGAAGGTGCCAAGGGACTCTTCATAGTCTGTGTCCCCAGATATGACAATGGTCTCACCCTCTGGGCCTGTGATCTTATAGGCGAGGCTACCAGGGGTGTGCCCCAGGGGAAGTGTCGATAAGGTGATGGGTGGAAGCTGCATGGAGGCTGGCATCTCCCTTGGTATCTCTTCCACTACTACCTTGTCTGGTTCAGGGTCAACCCACTGGCCAAAGGCCTCCTTTAGGCCTTTAAGCACCTTCCCAAGTCCTACAGACCCCATAATTGTACATGGACTACTTCGTCTAAAGCCTGGGGCATACTTGGTGGCGAATATATATGACGCAAGCTCTCCAATGTGGTCTGGGTGAAAGTGGGTGTAGAGTATGAGGTCTAGCTCATGATAATCCACCCCCACTTTTAAAAGCTGTCTCAAGGTGCCAGATGCACTGTCCACCAGGATATTGAAAGGGCGCCTCTCACTCCCAGGCCAGTTAATCCGTATGAGATTCCCAGGACCAGCCCGCCTAAGACGTGGCACGCACGTCCCAGAGCCGAGTACAATGAGCTCCATCATCTTGCCCCCACCTCCCTTAGGGCCTCTTCAAGCGCCTTCATGCACCGCTCGTTCTCTTCCTGGGTGCCCATTGTAATCCGGACCGCGTTAGGATAGCCGTAGGCACCCATGGCCCTTATTATCACACCCTTTTTGAGCATATTCTCATATATCACGCCCGCATCGACACCGAGGTCAATGAATATGAAGTTCGTATTGGACTCTATGTATTTGAGCCCAAGGGCCTTCAACCTCTCATAATACCAATCGAGCCCCATCCATGTATGTCCCAGGGTCTTTTCAAGGTGCGCTCTGTCATCGAGGGCGGCCAGGGCACCAGCTTGGGCCAGGGCATTTATGTTGAAGGGCTGCCTCACGCGTTCGAGCACGCCTGCGATCTCCTTGGCCATCACCCCATAGCCCACCCTAAGTCCTGAAAGCCCATACGCCTTGGAAAAGGTGCGCAGAAATACTACCCTTGGATCAATTTCAATATATTCCCTGCCCCGTGCGCCATCCTCATCTCTCACAAACTCTCCATAGGCCTCGTCCAGACAGACTATGACATGGGAGGGAAGCTGGTCTAAAAAGTCTTCAAACTCGCCCCTTTTTATCACTGTACCCATGGGATTGTGAGGATTATCCAGGAAGATGATCCTGGTAGAATCCCGCACCTCGTCCAGGATGGCCCCAAGATCGTGCCTATTGTCTTTTAAAGGCACGAGCCTATTTGTAGCGCCAAAGATCTGTACCATCTTCCTGTACATCAAAAATGAGGGGTCGCTGGAGATGACCTCTGTACCAGGGCCAGAAAAGGCGTGGATGAGGAACTGGATCACCTCGTTTGAGCCATTTCCAAGGACTATGTTCTCCTGCCCCACACCCCAGAG
>WGBU01000199.1 GCA_015494155.1 Deltaproteobacteria bacterium
ACCTTCTTTATCTTAGATCCCCTCAATGGTAGATTGGGCGCCAAGAGCCTCATCTTGGACTACATGTCTGGCCGAAAGGCCAATCTCTTTTCCTTACTCCTGGGCGGCCTTATCTGTGGATTTTTATGGGAGTTTTGGAACTTTTGGGCTGGAGCCAAATGGATCTACACCATACCCTTTGTGGGCAGATGGAAGGTGTTTGAGATGCCTGTGCTCGGTTTTTTGGGCTTTCCACCCTTTGCCCTAGAGTGTTTTTCAATGTATGTGTTCGTGTCGAGGGTGGGGCTTGGAGGTGCTAGCGACCCGCTTAGTCATGACTGGGCACCTTATAGGGGACGGATCCTCGTCCCACTACTCATTGCGCTCCCCATTTGGTTTGTTAGTTTTTGGCTCATAGATCGGTGTACTGTCATCGGTTTTGCACATTAGTGGGCCTTTCTCCAACCATATTCCTTGCAATTTCTCCATTTTTGGGAGATATATACAATCTGTTGTTTCTGAATCCATTCAAGGAGGGACTTCCATGGCCGACATGAAAGAGATGTACAGAAAGATCCTAGGGGATCAGTTCCCAGCAGAGCTAAAGATCACCTTTGGAGACCAGACCTTGGTCTATCGCAAGAGGACCTGGGTGATTGATGGAGAGGAAAGGGGGCTACGTTATGGCGAAAATCCAGACCAAGAGGCTGCACTCTACGAGTTGGTAAATGGCAACCTCGTCCTGGGAGATTGCAAGTATATTGGGCCAGGAAATGGGCTTGTGAGTGCCATAACAGAAGAGGACATGATTCAGGCGGGGAAACACCCTGGGAAGATCAACCTCACAGATGTTGATAACTCCCTAAACGTCCTGAAATTCCTCATGGATACCCCAGCCTGTGTCATTGTCAAACACAACAATCCATGTGGTGTGGCCATCAGCGATACCTTGGAGAGTGCCTTTACCAAGGCATTCCGTGCAGACAGGGTTGCTGCCTTTGGTGGGTGTGTTGCCCTCAATCGTCCAGTGGACAAGACCACTGCAGAGGCCATCAATAACCAATATTTTGAGGTAGTCGCTGCCCCAGACTATGAAGAAGGTTCAGTGGACATATTGAAGCAGAGAAAGAATCTCAGGATCATCAAGATAGATAGGATCGATCGGCTGGCAGAATATTGGGATAAGCGATTTGTGGACTTTAAGAGCCTTATCGACGGAGGCATCATTATACAGCAATCCCCTGTAAACAAGATAAGGACAAAAGAGGACCTGAAGCCCGCAGAGTGCGAGTATGAGGGCAAGGTCTACAAGATCAAGCGCCTGCCAGACGAGCGCGAATACAAGGACATCATCTTTGGCTGGGCAGTAGAGCAGGGGGTTACCTCCAATTCTGTGATATATATCAAAAATGGTGTGACTGTGGGCATCGGTACTGGTGAACAGGACAGGGTCGGTGTGGCAGAGATAGCAGTGTATAAGGCATACACAAAGTATGCAGACATAGTCTGTTTTGATCGCCATGGGATCAGTTATAAGGAGCTAGAACTAAAGGTGGAAAAGGGCGAGATGGACCGCTCCTTAAAGGAAGAGATAGACGCCAAGGTAAAGGCCGACAGAGGAGGACTCCCTGGCTCTGTTATGGTCTCTGATGCATTTTTCCCATTCAGGGACGGTGTTGACGTGGGGATTCGACAGGGCGTTAGCGCAATTGTGCATCCAGGGGGGTCTCTCAGGGATTGGGAATCCATAGAGGCCTGTAATGAGGCTGATCCACCAGTGGCCATGGTGTTTACAGGGCAAAGGGCCTTTAAACACTAATCGCTATGGACGAAACTCTATTCCCTAAAGAGCTTATAGAGGAAGTGGCCCTTGAAAATGGGCTTGTGATGCGCCTCTATGATTGTTCGAGGCGTGTGGCAGGTGACAGGTGGTATGTATGCCTCCTAGCCGAGATCGAGATCCCAGTGGATGAAAATCTACTGGCGAGTGAATATAGTGGACCAAAGGAGGATGTCCTGGAGTTTATTGAGAAAAATGGGGATAGCGTACTCTTTCAGATGAAAAAAGAGCGCAATTTTGTAGACGAAAGGGAACGTGAGGGGATCTTAAATAACATGGTAGATGCATTAAAGGGTAGTTGTACAGGATACATGGGACATAGCTCCTTTGGTCCCAGCTATGTTAAAAAGGTATTCGAGGAGTACTTGGAGAGGAGGAACTGGTGGAAGGAAGAGTGAGTCTTCCCATCTCTTTTAATGAGGGCTTTTTTTTAAAGCGTGCCATAAGCCCAGAGCCACCCGATGACTCCCTCATTGTCCAGGAATATCACATTGATTCCTCACCAAGGCTCAGGCTAATGGGGGCCGTTGGCGTAAAAGACGAGCCTCACATCCTGCTATTCCCAGCAGAGTATGATACACGGGCTATGAATGAACACTTGGCCCGAGGCTTTCTTGAGAAGGGCGGAGGTCTGTTTTGGGTCGATTACGACGAATATCTCATGGAAAAGGGCCCAGTTGGTCTCATAGACGTGGTAGATCTCACCTTTAATGCCTATCTGAGGCTCAGGGAGGAGCTGGGCATCCTTGGCCCTTTGGTGATCATGGGAAAGAGCATTGGGACAGTTCCGGCCATAGAGGCCATGGGCCGCCATGAAGACGACGCCCTTTGTCTCATCCTCGAGAGCGCCTTTTCTGACACCTCTTCCTTTCTGAAGGCAATGGGCACTATTGAGGAGCCGTTGAGTGAAGATCCCTTCTCAAACAAGAAAAAGATGGCAGCCTTGAAAAAGGCAGTGCTATTTCTCCATTCCCACATGGATTCAGTGGTGCCTATAAGGGACGTCGAGTGGCTTGTGTGTGAGAGCAGATCAAAGGCCACGCAGTTTCAGATCGTCCCAAGTGAAGATCGCTGGGACTTGGTGAACAAGGCAGGCCCACTATATTTCGATGTAATATGGCAATTTATTGGCCTGCGAATGGGCAGGAGGCCAAGGCGCAGGCCTAGACATGCCAGACGCCAGGGAGCTTGAAACCGCACTTGGGACATGCCTCCTTCACCCCTTCTGGGGAGGCTGCAAGGTTATTTTTTAGGATTGAAAAGCCGTACCTCTCTATTAGAAGTGTATTGCACTCTGGGCAGTATGTGTTCTCACCACCTGCTCCTGGCCTGTTTCCCTCGTAAACGAACCTTAACCCTGTCTCAAGCCCGATTTCACGCGCCATGTGGAGCGTCTCTATGGGGGTTGGGGGACGATCTAACATCTTATAGGTGGGATAAAAACCTGTGACATGCCAAGGAATATCTGGGCTTATCGAGTATATGAACCGGGCTATATCCCTCAATTCCTCCCTGGAGTCGTTGTGCCCTGGAATTACAAGTGTAGTTACCTCCACCCAAACTCCAGCCTTGTACATATTTTCTATGGAGTCCAGTACAGGCTTTAGGCGTGCACCGCACACCTCTTTGTAGAACTTATCAGTAAAGGCCTTGAGGTCGATGTTTATGCCATGGAGCACAGTAGCAAGTTCCTTTGTGACCTCTTCTGTCATGTATCCATTGCTCACAAAGCAGTTGAAAAGCCCCTGAGACTTTGCGAGGACTGCACAATCATATGCAAATTCATAGAATATAGTGGGTTCTACATAGGTGTAACTAATACTCTTTGACCCACTGGCCAGTGCCCCAGAAACTATATCCTCTGGTGTCCGGTCATGACCAATGATCTCGCCCCCATATAGATGTGGATATTGGGATATCTGCCAATTCTGGCAGTGTCTGCACTTAAAATTACATCCCACTGTAGATATGGAATAGGAGATGGAGCCAGGGAGAAAGTGGAATAGAGGTTTTTTTTCAATTGGGTCAGGGTTTTCAGATACGACCTTTCCATAGACTAGGCTATAGAGTGTGCCGTCAATATTCTCTCTCACACCACATATCCCACGTTTTTTGTTTGAGATGAGACAGCGATGGCTACAGAGCCCACATCTGACCTTGTCTTCCTTCTCTTTTACGAAAAATTTTGCCTTCTTCATGTTGCCCCCTCGCCCTTTAAAAGCAATAATGGTTTAAGGTTTTGGTCAATTTCCCGATATATATTATAAGATCACCAACACTAGGAGTAAAACATGAAAACATTTGTGGTTACCAAGGGCACGTACCACGTCACAAATGATGAAGAAGTGGCGTTGGTTGCGAAAAACCTTGGCTCTGGCCTTGCCATATGTATAAGGGACCAAGAGAGCAGGGTCTTTGGACTCTGTTATCTGGTGGTGCCATATTTAAAAGAGAAAGACCCGGAAGGCCTGCCCTCCTTTGAGTGTAACAGTGGACTTCGGGCCTTTTTTAAAGAGGTCACAGATGCAGGTGGAAAAAGAGAGGCGTTGAGGACGTGGCTCGTTGGAATAGGCCAGTTTCTAGAGTGCCCCAAGGAGCTCAATGTGGGGATTCACCTCTATTCGTTGGTGAAGAAGACCTTGGAAAAGAATGGGATTGCCATCGAGGGCGAGTTTGTGGGCGGTCCCTTTAACAAGAGTGTCCAGTTCGGCCTCACACTAGGTCCTGATGTAACAGCACCAGGAAGCAAAAAGGAGTAGTGATCCATGAACATGGATAATCAGCAAGTGGTTCAACCAGACTTCACCTTGGATTATATCTATGAACAGTTGACCAAGCTCCCTACCTTCCCAAAAGTGGTGCAAAAGGCATTGGAGTTGCTAGATGACCCCAACACCACTACCCAAGACCTTGTAGAGGTATTGAAGTTTGACCCTGCCATTACCACCAATATATTGAAGATCACAAATTCTGCGAGATTTGGTCTTCAAAAACAGGTAACGAGCCTCGATACAGCCCTTGCACTCCTGGGTCAAAATCAGATCAAAGAGATACTGGTTGCCAGTGGGAGCCTCCCCTTTTTATCCAGGGAACTCTATGGTTATGGCATGAGGCCCGAGGACCTGTGGCATCACTCCATGGCCACAGGAATATGTGCCGAGTGCATCTGTGCCCATATTGGTTTTGACGACCCCTCTCTCCTCTTCACTGCCGCCATTCTACACGATGTGGGAAAGATCGTATTGAATCTCTTTGTGGGGGCCAAACTCGATACGATCATGGACCTGGCTGGCAGAGAGGGCTTCACCTTCTCTGAGGCGGAGTGGATGGCCCTTGGAGCAGACCATGCCATTATTGGCTCGGAGATCATGAGGCTCTGGGATTTTCCACTGGATATCTACAGGGCAGTGAGGAACCACCATGATCCTGATCTATACGTTCAAGACAAGGTATCCGCACTCCTGGCACTGAGCAATATCCTAGTTGTGATGTTGGGCATAGGAGTGGGGACAGATGGATTCAGACATAAGATTTCCCCAAGGCTCATGGAGGTTTTAGGGCTTAAGAAAGACGACATATACGAGCTCCTATTAAAGACATGGCAGGCGTTCACCGATGCCCATGAGATCCTGGAACTATATAAGAGTTGATGTCTCTTCTCGATATTGATTTGTCAGAAGAGATCATAGAACATCCTGAGCGTTTTCCTTTAGTGGCACATTGTTGCAGTGAATAAAGAATGGCCGTAAGGTGCAAAACAACAATTAATACGCACCTGATTTCACCTTTGCACAGAGGAAGGTGTGGTCAGATGGCCTCTCCCATAGTCGCGGCTCTAGGTCGATGTAGCACTCTTTGACGTGGCCAAGTGCGACTTCGGTGGCGAGTATGTGATCTATTCTCCAACCAAGCCCCCTTTGAACGGCCTTAGGGACCCTGTAGTCATAGAAGGTGTATTTGTTGGGGCTTGGGTCAAAGGCCCTAAAGCAGTCTACAAGCCCCCACCCCAAGAGTCTTTTAAATGCCTCCCTCACAGACTCGTTGAAGCAAACATGGTCTTTTTTCCGTTCTGGTGCATATACATCTATTGGTTCTGGTGCACAGTTAAAATCCCCCATGATGAAAATGGGCATAGTCGGCTTGTAAGCCCTTTCGAGACACTCTAACAACCTGTCATACCATAAGAGTTTTTTAGTAAAATTGGGATGATCCAAGGCACGTCCCTGGGGGACATATACGTTTATGATATAGAATCCGTCCCACTGGGCGCGGATCAATCGTGCAAGATCTTCTTCTGTGTCTTGACCATCATCAAATCCAAATGAGACCTCTTTTAATGGCTCTTTTGAGATAATGGCAACGCCATTATATGATTTTTGGCCTTTAAAATAGGTGTGATAGCCAAGTTCTTCAAAGGTACTGACTGGGAAGTCTTTGTCCTGGACCTTGGTCTCTTGGATGCACAAGAGATGACAATCCCTTGACTTGAGCCACTTGGAGATAAGCCCTTGGCGTGCACGGATAGAATTTGTATTAAATGTAGCAATTAATTTCATAAAAGTTTTATTATCACCTGATAATTTTTTTAAAAAACATTAATGAAAATCTACGCTAGACCGATAAGTGAAAAAAGTCCTAAGTTTTAAGAAGATATTAGGACATGAATCGAAAAAAAGAAAGGGGGTGAGATGAGTGAAGAGGGCAGTGGTCTTTTTTTTATGTGCAGCCTTTCTTGGATTGGGCGCAGTTGCCAATGCAGGTGATGAGTCACTATTTGTTGCCAAGTGTGGAGCATGTCACAAGAAGGGTGGCGAGGCAGCGCCAGTCAATCCAGCAGACAAGGCAGGTAATGTGTGGTCCAAGTATTTTAAAAGGAATAGGCACCCTGTTGACCTGTCAGGCACCATTTCTCCTGACGAGTTAAAGAAGATAATTGCCTACCTCAGAGACCATGCAGCAGATAGTGATCAGCCTGCCGCCGCCGTGATCCCCAAGTAAGAGGAGTTGGAGGGGTAGAAATGAAGAGATCATTTAAAAGGATTTTGCTGGCACTGGCCATGGTGCTATGGGCAAATCAAGTAATGGCAGGAGGAGCTGATCTATTTCTGGAAAAGTGCATGGGATGCCATAGCAGGAAGGGCAAGGCCGCACCCATAAGTCCGGCAGACAAGTCTTCCAGTGTTTGGGAAAAATATTTTAAAAGACACAGGCATCCTGTGGACCTTTCTGGGATGATAAGTGAGGACGAGATGAAGCTGATCCTCCAGACCTTGAAAGATCATGCAGCAGACAGTGACCAACCTACTGCTGCAATAATTCCAAAATAGACGAGGAGGTTAGAAACCATGAAAGCTTATGGTCGCACACTGACGTTGACCATTGTGCTTATGGCAGTTTTCTGGGGCTTTTCTACTGCCACTTATGCACAAAGAATGGTCACCATTCCGGAGGACGCCTATAAGGCCATCCTCGAAAGGCTAGATACCCTTCAAAAGCGCGTTGACAAGCTGGAGAGGGAGAGGACCGATACATCTAGTCTAAAGAAAGACATAGACGACATCTACGACACCCTGGACAAGGTGGAGACCAAGACCATCAAAGACAAGCTCAACATTGGGGCTGAGGTCAGGACCAGGGTGGACAATTTCTATTACAGGGGGACATATTTTAATCCATTCACAGGTCGATATGACAAGTACATAAAGGATCATAAGGACAATCACTGGACCTCTAGGTTCAGACTCAACCTTGACGCAAAGATCACACGGGAGCTCATGTTCCATGGACGGCTTTCAGTCACTAAGAACTGGGCAGACAATGATCCTGAGAACTTCTACACAGATTTTAATAGGGGCCATGCTGCTGGCGGAAACACTAATGTCCAATTCGAGAGGGCATACATAGACTGGATAGTTCCCAATTCACCAGTCCCATTGGCCATAACCTTTGGACGCCATCCATCCACAGAAGGACCTCCAGTGGAGTTTAAAGAGAACAGACAGCGTCAGTCCACATATCCAGCCCTCCTGTTCGATGGAGAGGCAGACGGTATTGTGGCCACTATAGGGCTCGAAAGGTACACTGGGCTCAAGAATTCGGGCCTTCGATTTGCATATGGCAAGGGCTTTCAGGATGATGACGACTATGAAAACTATCTCGATACGAGAAGCGGCCTTGACGATACCAACTTTATGGCCCTATTCTTTGAGAGTGAGATACCTACTCTGCCACGGAGTCTAATGGTGCTGAGCTATATACGCGCCTTTGACATGGTGGATAACCCTCTCGGCCCCAACAAAAATGTTGGAGACATGGACCTTTACGGTATCCACCTCCAGGCGAAAGACATTGAGGGTACTGGGCTCGATGCCTTCCTCTCATGGGGACTCAACTATAGCCATCCAGGTGGTACAACCATGTTCAATACCCCAATGGGGCCTGCACCTGTAGGGCTCCTCACCAATGATGGCAAAGACAACAAGACGGGTTGGGCCATCTACGCAGGCCTGCGCTATACTATGCCCTTACAAATGTTGAACAACCCAAAGATTGGTTTTGAGTACAATCATGGGAGCCAGTACTGGTTCACCTTCACCCAGTCGAGCATAGAGTTCTATAATAAGCTGGCAACCCGCGGTGACGTGTACGACATCTACTATATCCAGCCATTTAATAGATATCTCTTCGCCAGGGTCGGTTATACCTACATAGACTACGATTATTCAAACAGTGGTATGCACCTAGGAAAGCCCATGGATCAGGATGATATCCTTACAGACTTCTACATCCTGTTGGATTGCCGCTTCTAGGTAAGTGATAGGGGAGGGGAAACCCTCCCCATCTTCAATTTAAAACATAATAAGAAGAGGTGCGTTGGTCATGTGTGGTTCTAGGAGTCTCCCAATAAAGGCCAGGTTAATCTGTTTTGTAACACTTTCCCTTATAATCATTTTTTTCATTGGTTCATTTAGTGTTCTAAAACTTAATGAACTAAGTAGAAATGGGATTGAGATGAAGTCCTCTAGTGAGAAGGTAGTAAAGGGACTTGGGGTTGTAAGGGATATTGGTGAATTGAGGAGACTCACAGGTGAGTTTCTCACCACCGGAGACAAGGCAGTACTTAAAAAGGTCTTGGATGCATCTGGTACCCTAAAAGGTGAGATCCCTGCTAGGCTTACAAAGAACCTCGATGCCTTTTTGAACGATATGAAGACCCTTTCTGTGCGCATGGACAGCTTCAACAATAATAGAAGGGAAGTGAATGAGGCAGAGCTAGCAATTGTCAAAGGGATAGAGGCCGCCCTGATGGCATGTGGTGCCCAAGAAGGTTGTGATGCCGCCCTCAAAAAGTCACTTGAAGGTTATAGACGGTATCTAGCTATCCGGCCAGGGCTCCTAGAAGGAAAGAGTGAGAAAGGGGGGGCTCAAGTCACAGAGTTAGTGGATGAAGTAACAGCATACTTAAATAAGGCCAAACGACAGTCCCCACAGATTGTGGCTAAGGCCTTATCTTCTCTTGAAAATAGCTTCTACGATCTGGACGATGCCATCAGCACCATTGTGGCAATAGAGAAAAAGGTAAGGGCAAAGCGTGGGGATGTTCTCGAGAAATTAAAGTCGTTGGCTAGTGCCATAATGAAAGAGAGTATCGATTATGGAAAGGTTGCAGCTACACTTGCCAAAAAGGGCGAAAAGGTTTCACGGAAGGCATTTACCATCACTGTGATAATAGGCTGTGTGAGTCTATTTGTCTTCTTGTTGCTGGGATTTGTATTTGCCAGGTCCATCCTCGTGCCTCTCAACGAGATGCAACGGCTTTTAGAGGTGATGGCCAAGGGTGACCTAAGAAATCGGCTTAAAGTGGAAGGGCGCGACGAGCTCACAGCACTCTCCAAGAGCTTCAATACGTTCCTCGACACTTTTTCCAGTCTCGTAGGGAATGTAAAGGAGGTCTCAGACTCTGTAGGTCAAGAGGCAAAAGGACTCAATGAACTGTCCGATGTAATGTTGAGCGAGGCAAATGAAGCAGTTGGTACATCTTCAGATGCACATTCAGAGATAGAACAGGTGGCAAGCTATATGCATCAGACCAGTACCATGGTGGACAATCTGGCAGAGGCCACCAATGAAATTGCCAGCAGTACCGCCAAGACCGCCTCACTGTCCGAGGACCTGGGTATTAAGATCCAGGGGACCAAGGAGATAATCCAGGAATTGACAGAACATGCAAAGAATATAGGCGAGGTCATAGGTCTCATTGGTTCTATTGCAGAACAGACAAATCTTCTGGCCCTAAATGCGACTATAGAGGCAGCCCGTGCGGGTGAGGCTGGCAAGGGGTTTGCAGTGGTGGCCAATGAGGTAAAAGAGCTGGCAAAACAGACCGCTGAGGCCACTGAAAGGATTGCACCCATCATATCTTCGATTCAAAAGAGTGTGGAAGAGTCTGTGAGTAGTATAAATGAGAGTGTGGCTGCCATGGACATGCTCAAGGATTCTGCCAATACAGTAGCGGCAGCAGTGGAGGAGCAGACGGCCACATATTCAGAGATCAATCAGCAGGTTCAGGTCATAAACGAAAATGTGCAGGCAGTAGAGGGACGGATCGCGCTCCTCGCCAAGGCATCTCAAGACAACTTGGAGGAGTCCAAGATCTTGAAGGAAAAGGCATCTGTACTCAAGGAAAAGTCTGAGGATTTGAATGTTCAAATATCTGGTCTCCTGGTATAATATGACTAGAAAGGATGGCGGATGGCTAGGATAATTGTTGTTGATGATGTCCTGGATGCATGCATCCTATTAAAGAAGATCCTTGAACGAAAAGGCCACGAAGTCTTTACGTTTACAGAGGAAGAAGATGCAGTAGGCTTTGTCAAAAAGAATAATGTGGACTTGGCAATCTTGGATATCAAGCTTAAGCGTCTGAGCGGTATAGACCTTTTGGGCATCTTGAAGGAAATACAACCAGATCTAAACGTGATTATGCTCACTGGCTATCCCACCATCGAAACGGCCAAAGAGGCACTGAATAAAGGCGCCAAGGAATATCTGGTCAAGCCAGTAGATAAGGCCGAGCTAGAACAGGCAGTGGACTCTGTATTAAGTAGCGGCCCATCATGACCTCATCTATTGTAAATCTCTTTAATAGCCTGAGAATATTCGGTATTGGGAGCCCAGAACGTCTCAAGAGGCGCTATGAACTCTTCTTGTCTATAATCTCTTCAGATTGTCAGTGCCACGAGCTCATGGCAGAACTCCAAGAGATGGCCTCACAGCGCCCTCCACCTGAGATGAACAGGGTCAGGGCAGTCTATTCGCAGCTTTCCAATAGGTTAGATCAGCTCATACACAACTTTCAACAACTCCACACCCCCGATAGGGGCAAGTTAAAGCCCATATTTAAAAAGATAGACAACTACTGCAGATACATCATCGAGTCCTATGTGCCCAGTGGTGGCCCCCCCTTTTGTTTACCCATTGAGGCAGTGTCAGATGAACATCTAGAAATTATAGGCGGAAAGGCCCAGGGCCTTTTGGGCCTCTACAGGCTTGGGATTCGGATACCACGGTGTGTCTTCGTGACTACAAATGCCTTTTGGCGCACAGTAGAACAAGATGGATTCTATGGACGTATAAGGGAAGCGCTCTCTGAGATAGACTCCCAAAATCCAGATTCCATAGGGCAGGTGGCCTTGAGGATTCAAGATATGTTCGACCGTATCAGAGTGCCAGAAGGGGTCTTCCAGGATATTAACCAGTGTGTCCAATCCCTTGGCCCTGGGCCCTATGCCATTAGGAGCAGTGCCTGCTTTGAAGACGCAGATTATAGCTTCGCAGGACAATATAAGAGCATTTTGAATTGCCCTCCTGATGGCCTTCTGGGCGGGTACTTAAAGGTAATTGCCAGTAAATACAGTGCCAATGCCATCTGGTATAGGATCAATGCAGGACTCTCAGATGAAGAGACCCCTATGGGGGTGATAATAATGGAGATGATTGATCCAGTTCTCAGTGGAGTGGCCTACACCTTGGACCCAGAGCACCCCCAGGGCGATCAGCTCAGGATCTCTATTGTCAAGGGATTGGGTGAGAAGTTGGTGGGTGGTGAGACAGATTCATCTATTGAACTTGTAGTGGATAAGACGTGGGATGGTCCCCTTGATCCACTCATACCAGAAGGCCTAAAAAGATACGCCAATGCCTTAAACACACTGTTTCACCAAATAAGGCGCATAGAGTCTCACTTGGGCGGCCTCCCCCAAGACATAGAATGGTCTATATCAAGGTCTGGCGATCTCTACATACTTCAAACGCGCCCACTCAAGATAGAAGGGGAGGCACACATTGCCTCTGAGATGAGCGATGCAACCATTGATATTAGACCGATTTTTGAGGGGGGAGAACTCATACACCCTGGGTGCGTTACAGGTAAGGTGTTCATCGCAAAAGGTGTAAAAGGCCTCACAAAGGTCCCGTTTGGTTCCATCTTGGTGGCCCCTAATGCCCTACCTGAGTACAGCCAGATTATTGGAAAGATAAGGGGCATTGTGACTGAAAAGGGCACAGTAACCAGTCATCTTGCAACAGTGGCTAGGGAGTTTAGGGTACCAGCACTCTTTGGTGCAAAGGGGATTACGCAACTTGTGGTAAATGGTACTCCTGTGACCCTTTGTGCCACTAGGCGTAGCGTTTACAGGGGAGGGGCGGATGAGGTGTGCGAAGCAGTCATGAGGAACCAAGGTAGTGTAAATACAGAGCTACCAACAGTGGCGCGTTTGAGGGCACTCTTGTCTCTAGTTGCCCCCCTCACACTCAAAGACCCCCATGCACACAACTTTAGGCCAGAGGGGTGTAGGAGCCTCCACGATCTTTTGAGGTATTGCCACGAGATGTCCATGAGGGCCATGTTTGGTCTCACCCGTGACAACTTGTCCAAGAGATATGTAAAGAGATTGAGTCTCCCCGTCCCAATAACTATCTATGTCCTTGACATAGAAGCAGTTGAACGTGGCGATATGGATCAGGAGAAAGGGGAATTTTCCCTTGAAGAGATACCCAGTATGGCACTGAGGTCACTTGTTCGAGGGCTCTGCCACCCTGAAATCGACTGGGAAGAGCGGGAGCACTTTGACTGGCAATCCTTTGACAACATGGCCCTGTCTGGAATGGCACCCCTATGGCGTGACACAGCTACATTTTCTTCTTTTGCTGTGGTCTCGAAGAACTACTTTAATCTCAACCTAAAATTCGGCTACCATTTCACTGTGGTGGATGCGCTATGTTCTGTACACCCCAGATCCAATTACATGAGTATACAGTTCGGGGGCGGTGGTGGCCTTGACACTGGAAAGGGCCTGCGCCTCACATTTATTGAAGAGATCTTGAACGAAATGGGCTTTTCCACCACTGTAAAAGGTGAGGAGCTCTGGGCAAGGATTATGGGAATAGACGAAAAAGACCTGGTGGTAGTGGCAGAACGTGTTGGCCACCTATTAGGCTTTACCAAACTATTAGACCTGAGACTCACAAATGAAATGCGGCTTAAGGAGGCGTTTGAGGAGTTTGAGGAGAAGTTTAAGTGGGACAATATGAACTCACATGGATAATGCCAGGACTCGCCATAGGCCATGCGCCCATGAGTTATGAGGACCTGGAGTCCATCAAGAAACAGGGAATTAATGCCATCGTCAATCTCTGTGGCGAATTCTGTGATCTACACGAGATAGAGGAGAAGTTCGGTTTCGAGGTCTATTATCTGCCTATACCAGACGAGTGGGTCCCTGATATGGAGGCCCTTGAAAATGCATTGGAATGGCTGGACGAGGCGCTCTATCTGGGCAAAAAGGTCTTGGTCCACTGTAGGCATGGCATTGGTAGGACAGGTACCTTTGTGGCATCATATCTTCTGAGACGTGGGATGGCGCTCAAGGTGGCAGAAAAACGCCTCAAAGGGACCAGGGCGACTCCGTCCAACTACTATCAGTGGAAGTTATTGCGTAAGTTCCAGAAGAAGTCCCCACCCTTGAAATTGAGGGAGCCAAGTCTAGAGGCAAAACAGGCAGTGGATCTGGGTCCCTTTTTCAGGGACTATGAG
>WGBU01000200.1 GCA_015494155.1 Deltaproteobacteria bacterium
AGAAACCTTTTTGGTTTTTCCATATTCATTCCAGCAGATCCAAATCAGACAGACAGAATCATAAGGTATGTGGCCAAGACACCTGGAAATGCATTCGTAGGCATGGGCCGCTCAAAGCTCCAGGTGGTGTTACGGGAAGATGGCAGGCCGTTTTTTGACGATGAGTATGAATTCACCCCAGGCAAGGGAGATTGGATAAGGCGAAGTGATAAGGACGTGTGTACTATCATTTCTTATGGTGCGGTTACACCCGAGGTCATGGGGGCGTGGGAGTTGCTAAACAGGGAAGGCATCAGTGTTGGGGTGTTAAACATGGCATCCCTTAAGCCAGTGGACGAAGATGCACTTGTGGAAGCCGCCAATCGTGGTCCAGTAATTACAGTGGAAGACCATGTGCCAGAAACAGGTCTTGGAGGCATAGCATCTAATGTATTCATGAAAAGGGGTGTCTGCCCTCCAAGGCTAGTTTCCCTGGGGGTGACAAGTTATGGATCGTCTGGAAAACCCATAGATCTATATAAGATGCAGGGGCTCGATCGAGAATCTATTGCATCTACAGTAAAGGAACTCTGTGGTTGATAGTGGCTCCATAGGGAATTCCCCAAATATTGTCTTATCCCAAGTGAAATTGGCCCAGAAAAGTGGGCCTTTTTCAGTTAAGTCTCCTAATTTGTCACAACTTAATCTTAGACTGGGTGATATAGTTCTGGCCCAATTCATTGGAAAAGAGGAAGGGCAATCTCTCCTATTTCGGATTGGCGATCAAATGGTGAAGGCCTTTGGTCAAATTCCGGGGCTAAAAAAGGGGCAGATGTTCTTTTTAAAAGTGATAGACCTTGGCCCTCCACTACGGCTACAGCCCATGGAGTTCCAAGACGGCGAAAATCTCCCATTGGATCATCTACATACAAGACTTCGAACAGCACTCTTGGGCATGGATCTGGAAGACCAGGCGATAGAAACACTTTTAGGTGTAACCTTGGATGAGAAAATTGGGGTGTTGGGCCTATTGGGGCAAAAGACCAGTCCCTCCCACATTGCATTGGTCTTTTTGCTCAAAGAAGCGGTTGCAGATCTCTTTAAGGAAAAAGGGGCTGAACTAGGTGGAGAAGGTGAAGATGATCGCGGGCCTTCGAATTTTATTCGTTTGATAAAAGAGATCCTAAAGCTTGAACAAAGCCTTCAGAAAGGCCCAAGTAGTCTAGATCTCGTTATGGCCCCCATTTTCTTTGAAAACGGGGAAGGAAAGGGCCTTTTGGCCATCTACAGGCGTAAAGAAGAAGAGAAGGGAGGAGCCAAGGGAAAAGACAAAGGAAGTGCCGTGGTCTCCATAGAATTCGAGCTTTTTATGTCAAGGATCGGGCAACTACGCATTTTGGCAGGTCTAAAAGGAAAAAGAGTGGATGTGATCATACGGGTGCGTGATTCTTACCAAGAGCACTTTAAGAGACGTGTGAGAGAACTGGTGGACCGTCTAAAAAATTTTGGTTTCTCTGTAGTGGTAACTGTGTATGGTCTTGACAGTTTGAACCAAAAAACTGCCTTTCTAGGAGAGGGGCGACGAGACGGTCTGTTCGAGCCCTTGTCAAAAGGGACGCTACATCTTATTGCCTAGCAGTTGCCCATTCGTTTTTGTCATAAAATCTCTTAAGAGAATATACGCCATCTATACCTGGAACACTCACGGGTCTTTTTTTCTTTGACCTAAAGAACCCTTTAAATTTGTTGTAATGATGAATTACAAAGTCCTTTGAACCTAGTACACCAGAGTCTGAAAAATAGCGGATTTTTCCAAGATAAAGCCTTCTCCTACTGAGCCTGAATTTCCTCCTTCTTTCGTCTTCTATAACCTCTTGTGGGATACAAGCACTATCTGGGACAATCAGTCCCCCTTTTTCGTAAACATATTCCCTGAATGCAGTAAGTTGTTCAATGGACTCCTTTTCACTGGCAAAACCTAAGACAGACAAATCCTTTTTTAGGAACCCGTCGTGGTTTCCGTTATAAAGCCGATAGGCAAGAGAAGTCCACCTATATTCCTCGGGCCTTTTGGTAAGGCCCGCCCTCACAGGATTTAGTTCAATATAGGCAAGGCAATTTAAGAGGGCTGGTCCCTCTTCTAAAAGAACACTTCTGAAGCGCTCTCCCCAAAAGTACCCACGTCTTTGATGTTTTTTGTTGTAGTATCTTGAGAAACGTTGTTTTAGTTCCTTTATAAAATCAGATAGCGATGAGAATTTTTCCCTGTAATCCTCTATTCTTTCTGTATTAGTGTCCTTTTTAATTACAAGATTTTTAAAGTAATGTTTCATCCTAGCTATAACCTCGTCGTCTGAGAAGTAACTCTGGGGGAGCATCTTTACAACCAAGTGAAAGTGGTTGCCCATGATGCAAAATCCATATATTTCAACAAAATAGACCTTCGCAAGCCATTTAAGGAGGTTGAGTAAAACCTCTTTGTCTGTATCTTGTAAGACCATTCCCTCCAATGCGGTTCTGGAAATGACGTGGTAATAGGCCTCTTCTCCTGTAACTAATAGCCTTGGAATCCGCGGCATTTTCTTACACCCCTCTAATAATTCACCTGTCCCATTATACACTTTTTCCAGTTGATGTAAACATGCTTTGTATAATTCGCCTCCATTTTAATTTGATTTTTGGGGTGGTTTGGGGATAATGGTGATATGAAACAGGGGAAGAGGAAGAAGGCGGTCAGTCTAAAATATGAACAAGGTGTTGACAGAGCACCCAAAGTCACTGCAAAGGGACTTGGCAAGGTGGCAGAGCGCATCATTGCCATAGCAAAAGAGGCAGGCGTTCCAATACATGAAGATTCAGACTTGGTTGAAATGCTTGGAAAGTTGGAACTCTATCAAGAGATCCCACCAGAAACCTACACAGTCGTGGCGGAAATTCTTGCCTGGGTCTATAGACTCAACGCGGAAAAAGATTGATCCCCTATCACAATAGAAAAAGATACAGGTGCAGAGAATTAGGTGGACAAATGGGGTCTCTATGATGGGAGAGTGCTATGATTTCTTCTGGCATGTAATTTGCTCTATTTTAGGGCATGAGATTCACATCAGGTCTTCATCCATACAGTCGCCTTGGCCCCATGGAGGCCCTTGAAGGGGCAAGAATCTTAGAGAGGCGGCTCAGTGTGGTCTCTAACAGCATTGCCAATACGAAGACGCCTGGATTCAAACGCCAGCGGATAACCTTTCATGAATATCTCTTGAAGCAAGTAGACAATACAGAGCGGACCGCAAAGGGGGAGGTGGTCCGTCAAGACCTGTCCCAGGGCACGTTTAGGGAGACAAAGAACCCCTTTGACTTCGCCATTGAGGGCCCTGGCTTTTTTGCAATCCAGACCCCAAGGGGAATAAAATATACAAGGGCTGGCAATTTCACCTTAGATGCCCAGTATCGCTTGGTCACACAAGAAGGGTACCCTGTGCTCTCTGAGGGGGCCCCAATAGTGTTGCGAGATACCACTGGAAAAGGCGTCTGGCTGAGCAGTGACGGCAGGTTCTATGTAGATGAGACCGATACTGCCGGAATAGATGTCTTCACATTTGAGAATCCACAGGCGCTAAAGAGGCTCGGCAGTAACATGTGGGAGCCAACGAAGAGCTCTGGGAGGCCTCAATTGGCCCAAGAGGCCAGGGTGCGCCAGGGATTTATCGAAGAATCCAACGTGAATACCCTTGAGGCCATGATAAACCTGATCGACCTCTACAGGGAATATGAATCCATTCAAAAGGCCTTAAAAACCGTGGACGACATGGACGGAAAGGCCGCAAGTGACGTAGGTCGGGTATCCTAAAGGGTTATGAAAAGGAGGACAGGATGATAAGGGGATTGTGGTCTGCTGCATCGGGCATGAACAGCATGCAACTCAACTTGGATGTTATTGCCAATAACCTCGCCAACGTAAATACCGTGGGTTTTAAACGGAGTCGGGCAGACTTTGAAGACCTTCTCTACCAAACAGTCAGAATGCCCGGCACAGACAATGCCGATGGCACACAGGTCCCCACTGGGATGCAGATTGGCATGGGTTCTAGGCCCACTGCCGTACAAAAGATATTTACCCAAGGCGACTATGAAAACACAGGAAATGAACTTGATTGGGCCATAGAAGGCCGTGGTTTTTTCAAGGTCATATCCAATGGAGAAGAGCTCTATACAAGGGCAGGGGCCTTCAAGATAGATAAAGATGGCTATATCGTCACATCCAATGGAGACAGACTCCAACCCGAGTTTTCCGTTCCACAGGGCACTGCCACAATAACAGTGGATTCTTATGGACTGGTTACTGCATCTGACCCGAGTGGGAACCCACTTGCATCTGTACAGTTGACCATATACGACTTTCCAAATCCTGCAGGTCTGTACAGTGTTGGTCGCAATCTCTTGAGACAGACCCTTGCCTCTGGCGACCCCATAGAGGGTAACCCAGGCACAGACAATCTGGGGACTATTGCCCAGGGGTTCCTGGAGCAGTCTAATGTGGATGTGGTAAAGGAGATGGTGGATCTCATAGTCACCCAGAGGGCCTATGAGCTCAACTCAAAGACCGTGCAGACTGCAGATGAAATGCTCTCTATTGCAAATAACCTGAAGAGGTAACAAAGGGTGGAGTAATAGGAAGAGATGATGGGTACGAAGATTGAGAAAAAATTGCTCTTAATAGTGCTCTCTCTTTTTATGGTGTTAGATGCCCTTCCTCTGCTCGCAAAGGAAGTTCCCCAATCGATAGAGATTACCATAAACGACCTCGCCCCCTATTACACAAAGGTAATCCACACCTTTGGGCCATGGAGGCCTCAAGATGTGGAGATAAGGAACCTGAGGTCGTATCCATCAAAGATCAAGGTCCCCAAAGGGGCCACGGTCACATTTCAGCCCACACCTCCTGCAAATGGCAGATACCTTGGCCGGGTCACGGTCCCTATCACTGTAATTGTAGATGGGAATGCCTTTCACAGGGTCCAGGTCTCGGGGCAAGTGGAGGTCTATAAAGAAGTGATCTGTGTGAAACGGTCCCTTAAAAAGGGAGAGGTCCTCAAAA
>WGBU01000201.1 GCA_015494155.1 Deltaproteobacteria bacterium
AGTTTTTTATTGGACTCCTTGACAATGGTCTCATTTATGGTAAAGAGAAGCCCGAAAATAATTGGGGCCGTTAGCTCAATTGGTAGAGCAACTGACTCTTAATCAGTAGGTTCGGGGTTCGAGACCCTGACGGCCCACCAGGAAAATCAGGGGTTAGGATATTCTCCTAACCCCTTTTTTTTGACTAAAAATTATGCTTGACTATGCCTTTCAATAAAATCTGCAAACGAAAAACAAAGGAGGAGCAGATCAATGGGACGAGAGACAGTCTTGTTCAAGAGCGAAGAGAAAAAGAGTAGGGGACAGGTGGCTGAGATGTTGAGACTAATAGCAGACAAGGTTGAACAGGGAAGGCTTAGCATTTCAAGCGGTTCTCAAGGCGTGGATATCTCTATACCACAAAATGTGGTACTGGAGATAAAGGTCGAAGAGGAGACAAAGGTCAAGACGAAAAAGAGCCTGGAGATTGAGATCGAGTGGGTCGAAGGTGGCGATGAGGAGATAGCCACTGAGGTAAAGATTGACTAGTTCACTTTTTTATCAAAAAAAAGAGGGGAGCAAAAACTCCCCTCTTTTTATGTACAGTGTGTATTTTGGTGCCGAGGGGGGGATTCGAACCCCCACGGGCGATGCCCACCACCCCCTCAAGATGGCGTGTCTACCAATTCCACCACCTCGGCACTAAACTTCTATTTTTGTGTGGTCTGGCCACCTTGGCCATTATCCCCAGTGGTTGTGGGGGTCTCTCCACTGGGCATTGTTTGAGGCACTCCCTGTGGAGGTACCTGGGGCACCTCCTTGGGTGCTACAGTGGTAACGTCTTGCATGACTGACTCTGCCCCTCTATGCGAGGCAAGGTAGGTAAGGGAAAGGCTAGTCAACATGAAGAGAATGGCAAGGGCCGATGTCATCTTACTTAGGAACGTAGTAGGTCCAGTGCTACCAAAGATAGCCTCACTGGAACCAAAAACTGCTCCAACCTCTGCACCCTTTCCCTGTTGAAGGAGCACTGTGCAGACCAACAGGAAACACACAATTATATGTATAATTACAAGAATCGTGAACATCAGCCTTCAATTCTCACTATCTTTTCAAAATCCCCTGCCTTAAGCGACGCACCTCCTACCAGTGCCCCGTCTATATCGGGCTGCGCCATAAGGCCTGCCACATTTGCAAGTTTTACGGAGCCACCATACAATATCCGAAGATTTTCTGCAATAGTTGATGTGAATTTTTTGCAGATCCACTCTCTAATGAATTGGTGGACCTCTTGGGCAAGCTCAGGCGTGGCTGTCTTACCCGTACCGATGGCCCATACTGGTTCGTAGGCTATGACAAGATTTTCTACTTCGCCATTTGAGACCTGTTTAAGCCCACCCTGGAGCTGGGTCTCTACAACTCTCTGGGTCAGTCCCTGTTCACGCTCCTCTAGACGCTCACCAACACAGAGTATAGGCATGAGCCCGTGCTTTAGGGCTGCCTGGACTTTTTTCCCGATGAGTTCATCCCCTTCCCCAAAGATGTGTCTTCGCTCTGAATGGCCCAAAATGACCAGCTCCACCCCTATATCTTTCAACATTAGGGGAGAGATCTCACCAGTATAGGCGCCTTCGTCCTCATGGAACATATTTTGTGCAGCAATTCTAATATTGTCTAACCCTCTAACGAGTTCACAAGAGAGTGCCAGTGCCGTGAAGGGAGGTGCTATCACTATGTCTCTATCTTCAATGTCTTTGATCTTGGGGAGAAAGGCCTCAAAGAACTCCCTGGTCTCGCCCAGTGTCTTATACATCTTCCAGTTGGCTGCCATAAGTGGTTTTCTCGACATAATTAGCCTCCACACTTCTCAAGTGCCACCACGCCTGGGAGCTCCTTTCCCTCGAGTAGGTGCAGGAATGCACCACCCCCTGTGGACATATAGGACATCTGAGACGCATCGCCTGCTTCGTGTACTGCCCTGTCCGTATCGCCTCCACCAACTATGGTGAGCGCATGTAATGAGGCCAGCGTGGAGGAGATGGCAAAGGTACCCCTGGAGAACTGCCTCTTTTCAAAGGCGCCCAGTGGGCCGTTCCATACCACTGTGCGAGCATCTTGGAGTACCTCACGAAATAGGGTCACAGAGGCAGGGCCAATATCAAATGCCTTAAGACCCTTAGGTATTTCACCATAGGGCCTTATAAAGGTATCTTGGGCCTCCATAGACTCTGCACATACCGCATCCACTGGAAGATATAGAGGGACGCCCTTTTCTTTTGCAAGTTGAAGAATGCCCTTTGCCTCGTCCAAGAGTTCGTCCTCCACCAGTGAATCCCCTACATTAATACCCTTGGCCTTGAGGAAGGTATTGGCCATGGCACCGCCAATAATGAGTTTATCTACCTTGTTGAGTATGTTGGTGATGGCTCCCAATTTCGACGATACCTTTGCCCCGCCCATTATGGCGACAAGAGGCCTGACAGGATCGCCCATGGCCTTCTTGAAGTAATCTAACTCCTTTTTGAGGAGAAATCCTGCCCCACATTCAGCTACATATTCAGGCACCCCAACAACAGATGCATGGGCCCTGTGACACGCAGCGAAGGCGTCGTTCACGAATACATCGCAAAGCCTCGCCAGTGCCTTTGCCAACTCAGGGTCGTTCTTGGTCTCGCCTGGATGGAATCTCACATTCTCCAGTAGGAGACAATCTCCTTCACCGAGTTTGGTCACTGCCTCTTCTGCAGTTTGTCCTATGCAGTCGTCTGCAAGGGCCACATCTTTTTTGAGTATTTCACTGAGCCTCTTTGCCACAGGGGCAAGGCTGAATTCTGGCCGCCTCTCACCCTTGGGTCTTCCGAGGTGTGAACAGAGGATGAGCCTCGCCCCCTGTTCAAGGCAATAGTTTATAGATGGCAAGACTGCACGAATCCTCGTGTCATCAGCCACTACCCCACCCTCTATTGGGCAATTGAGGTCAACCCTTAAAAGTACCCGTTTGCCCTTGAGGTCCATCTCCTCCAGTGTCTTCATAATGACCCACCTCCTGATTAAAACATCTTGTCTGCAATAGAGCAGATCCTGTCTGCCAAGAGATTGGTATAGCTCCCCAGTTCATTGTCGTACCAACCATAGACCACCACCTGGGTAACTGGGATGGAGATGGTGTCGCATACAATCGTATCTTTGTCCAATCCCTTACAGGCCATCTTGGGGTCAATATTTATGGCAGCGGTCCTCGTGTGTGTCTCTGTGGCTTCTATGATTGCAGCGGCCTCTGGGAAGCCTATAATATCGCTCGACACGTTTTGTTCCTCTGTATAGACGAGTCTAGGTTTTAGAGTGGTCTCAGACGCCTTTTTATATATAGAATTTATGAGTTCCCTCTTGATGGGATTCTCAATACTCTCATCGTGGATGGCAAGCACCAACACTATGAGTGAACCTGTATTTGTGGGGATTCTCACTGATTCTGCCATGAAGCCGATCTTTTTCATCTCGGGTAGCACAAGTGCCAAGGCATCTGCAGCCCCAGTGGTAGTCAATATTATGTTGTTGAGAATACTTCTATTCTTTCTGAGGTCCTTGGCTCCGGCCTTGGGCAACCTGTCCAGCACCACCTGGCTTCCAGTGGCTGCATGGACAGTTACCATGGATGCAGATAATATGCGAGATGCGCCAAAGTAGTCTAGGAGTGGTTTGACCATATAGGATAGGCAAGTAGTAGTACAAGATGCTGCTGATACGAGGTTGTGTTTTTCAGGGATGTAGTCGTCTTCGTTGATCCCCATGACTGTGGTGACTGCATCGTCTGGCATGGACTTTGATTTGTCTTTCAATTTAAAGGGTGCAGACAACACCACCTTTGACGCCCCTGCCTCTAGGTGCCCCCTCAAAGCACCCTTGGGGTCGTCGGCAGGCACAGTGGGGTCTCTGAAGACCCCTGTAGTGTCCACGACTAGTTTTACATTGTGCTCAGACCACTTGATATCCTTTGGATTTCTGCTCTCTTGTAAGATTGTCACAGGTACCCCGTTAACCGTAAAGGTACCCTCCTTTTCATTTAGGTTTTCGATAACCCTCCCACCTTTGTGGCCATACAGGAAGTTGGCAAGACGCCCATAGGTGCTGTCCTTTTCAACGGAGGCCACAAGATCGTGAAATGATCTTCCTACCTCTCTTCCGATATTCACCACGATCTCTTCAAAGGACCTCCTTGCCACATGGGTCCAGAGGGAGAGTTTTCCAATCCTTCCAAGTCCATTTATCCCCAGTTTCATGGGTCTTGGTTGATCGCCTGCTTGAACCATGTCTTAAACCTCCTTTTCATGAATAGGTCTGGTGTTGTCCAGAATAAACTGCCCCATTTCTTCCATCAATGCTGATGAAATCTCCAATGTGGAGCTCTTTATCATTTATTCTAGCCACTTTTCTCTGCTCATACAACTTGAGTTCCTTAAAGCCCACAACACAGGTCTTTTCAAGCCGAAGGGCCACGATGGCTGCATGAGACGTCTGGCCACCCTTGGCGGTCAAGAGTCCATCGGCGAGGGATATCTCTTTAATGTCGTCTGGGACCGTGTCTGAACGTATGAGGATGATGGGGTCGTTGGGATGTTCCTGTTTTAATTTCATAATATCCTGATATGTAAAGGCAATTCTCCCAGACAGCGCTCCGCCACTTACACCTATTCCCCTTCCCCAAAAGGCACTTTTGAGCTTTGGGGTCTTTTTGAACATTGGATAGGAGCGCTTCTTCTTGGGAGTCATGTCTCTTGTCTGGAGTATATAGAGGTCTTCTGCCCTAGGGGATTCAAAGGTGAATTCAATCTCCTGGTGGGTCCACTCCTTTTCCACAATGAGCCTCTTCACATAGCCCAACAGCGCATTGTAGATCTCAGGAAAGGCCTCTTCCAGGCAGGGTTCCTCTATGCCCAGGTAATCTTTTTGTTCCTTGGAGATGGGGAATGTGCTCACAAGGCCGCTCACTATGTCCTCTCCCTGGTTGCCAGGAGTATAGTCACCCCAGAGGCAGACACGTTCCAACCTGTGGTTTGGATTGGTGGTGAATACCACTCCAGTCCCCGACTTTTCACTCATGTTCCCAAAGGTCATGGCCTGGACTATCACAGCCGTCCCCCACTTGTCTGAAAGATCCATGATTTCCCTATAGGCCATGGCCTTTTCAGACTCCCATGAATTGAGCACTAATCTAATGGTACACATGAGTTGTTCCCATGGGTCGTCTATGATCTTGATCCCATGCTTAAGGGTCTCCTCTCTGTAACGGAGGGCAAGCTCTTTCATCTGTTCTCCAGTGAACTGCCTCTTCTTTTCAACGCCGTAACGCCGTTTGTGTGCTACCATGAGCCTTGTGAAGACATCGCGCGACAGCCCAAAACCCATGGCCCAAGACTGTACGAAACGCCTGTAATTGTCCCAGGCAAACCAGGTCTTTCCAGTCTTTTGGGCAAGTCCTTCGATGGTCTCGATGTTGCTTCCCACATTTATGACAGTGGACATCATGCCGGGCATGGATATGGCAGCCCCACTCCTCACTGAGAGCAAGAGGGGGGCCTTTGGATGGCCAAATCTGTTGCCTGTGAGGTCCTCAATGGCATAGAGTGCATCCCTTATACGCTCCTTTAGCTCTCCAAGGACCCTGGGAAAGTCGTTAAGTATGTCCCTACACCTGAATAGCTCTGTGGTAATGATGATCCCTGGCGGGACTGGCAGCCCCTCTTCTTTTAATAGGATGAGGTTAAAGCCCTTGTTCCCCAGGTGGATGAGATTTCTGGTACGACGATTCGGGGAATAAATTGGGCATATGGTATAGTTTGGATTGTAGGTGAGGAGAAGATCTAGGTCATGTTCTGAGAGGGCAGCCCGTTCCTCTTCAAAAACGTAGTGGATCCTGGTTATGAAATTATCGAGATATTGAAGTCCAAATGTGCCCGCCACGAGGTCTCGAAGGAATCGTTCTGATATCTGGTGTATCAATTCGGCCTTGCTCGAGACCTCACCATTTAGTCGCCTGAACTTTTCTATGAGCCTCGAAGGATAGAGCTGTTCAATGATCTTGGGGAGGTTTTCCTGGTGGGGATGGATATAGTAGATATAGATTATATCCTTTACCCCTTCTAGTAGCCCCTGGATGATGTCTCTAAACTGTGCAAAGGAAAATTGTCTAAACTTTAGTGCCTGTTTTAGGAGGCTAAGATATGTGGCAAACTTTTTGGACTGTATGCCATCTAGCTGGACGCCTCGCCACAAGAGCTTAAGGTATCGCAATATGAGTTTTAATTTCTGATATGTGATGAACTTTATGTCAAAGCCGGTTATGAGTCTCTCGAAATAGGTATTAGCCAGGTTTTCGAGCCTAAATGTGAGGCTAAGGGCATCGAATTTTCGTTCGTGGTATCTCCCATACATAGATGGGATGTCGGCTGCGATATGGCGCTTAAAGTATATGTCCTCCCTGGCCTCAAAGCGTTCTGGGCTCAGTATTATACCTTTTAGACCTTCAAGGTGTTTTAGAATGACCTCCAGACACTCCTCTGGATCGTCCCTCTTTACCACCTCTATAATCTCTTCCAGGCCTTCAAAACCATACTGTTTTGCCTCCTCCAGGTGGTGTAATATCTCCTGTGGCCCAAGTTCATACTTTAGGGTCTCCAGGCGATACATCTTGATGAGGAGGATGAAACGCTCCTTGTCCCGTGGAGGGACATCTGGTGCCCGAACGAGTAATCTCCGGAGGGCATCGTCATCCACCCTTACGAGTTTTGATACTGTCTTGTGGAATGGCTCGAGGCCCAGTTCCTCACTCACGAATCGAACGAGCCTGTGGACTGGGTCAACGAATGGACCATGGGTAGGGATCTCTTCCAGGATCTCTTCTGGAAGATATGGTCTCAAGACCTCCTTTTCCCTACTGTACCAGAAACAGAGGATCGCCCTTATGAAATCCACTATGAGGTTGTTGCTCTCCACATGGCTCTGCTTCCTCAGGAAGTGGATCAGTCTGTCCTGCCTGTGTGTGATCTCATCGAGTTCTGTAGAGACATCTCGCAAAAGCCCCTCTGCCCCGATCTCGTTAAAATAGACAGGGAACTGTTTGGCGAGCTGTTTTACCAGGTTGTAAACTGGTTTAATATTTGAGTTGAGGAGCCTGGATACATCCTTTTGAAAGAGGTCTGTGTCTTTTATGCAAATCCCGCCAAGTTTGATGTTTATGAGGAGTGCTGATAGGAGATTTGAGCACTCGTATGGCTTAAGACCAATAAGCCTCATCCATACCCTTATATTTTGTAAGTGCGCGGGATTCCTTAAAACATGCCACTCCTGGTCGACTCCCTCAACATTTGGTGTCTGAAATCCAAAACTAATCACATTTTCAAGGAACAGTTCTGTGATGTGGGGATCGTTTAGCCTGAGAATCTCAGTCCCAAGGGCCTCTATGCACTGGAGGGCCGTCTGGGGGAACTTGCCCACCTGCTGCTCCAGGAGCTCAAAGTCCTTTGGGAGCATCTGTTTTAATTGTTGCGTGTCTGCCTTTTTGATGTAGTTGATGAGTATCCTATTGATACCCCTTATGGTCTCCTCATAGATGAGAGAGAGGCCAGGAAGTTCCATTATGTGGAAGAGAAACAACAGGGCTAGCTCTGAGTGGCCCTTTAGCCTCTGGGCAATGCTCCTATAGTGGCGTACTATCTCGATGTTGCCTGGGATCTCAATCAATCTCTCGAGTGCTGAGATTTCTCCACTGTTATTTTCGCTGATTTCCACCACTTCTTTAAGCCTCTTTTGGAGAGCGGCCTGGGTGATGGGGGCAAAGAGCCCCTTTATCTCCTCGAGGTCTCCTTCAGGGATATCAATAGCATACTTATCTATAGTTGATTCGAGCCATTTTATGGGATCATCAGAGGCAAGCCACATCTCATATGCGGTCCGCCTAATCCAGGCCACGAGATCTATCGCCGCCTTTACAAAGCTCTTAGGTATATCCTTTTTCTCCATCCTCTGGAGGAATACGCCTATGGACCTAGGTACAGGGTGGAGGCTCTCTGCCATAAAGCGCGCGATTTCATTGGACTCCATCCTGAGGGCAATGAAGGTCCTCTCAAGCCCTGGCAAAAGGGCAGTGAGGAGTTGAGGGGAGAGTGAACCAAAGAGCTTTTCAAAAAATGCCAGGCATGCATCGGTTGCCTGTTTTCGCTGGTGCGGTTTTGGGGCCTGGTCTATAAAGGCAAGATATAGTTCTAAGAAGACCTCGATGGTGTTGGTGGCCTTGGGGGACCTGGCGTAGATGTCCAGATTTTTAAGGGTGAAGGCCCTAAGCTCTGTAATTATGACGTCCCAATTTTTATAGGGGTGGTGAATCTCGAAAAGAAGGTGTTCTGCCGCCTCCCTCACCCCTACAAAATCCTCCACCGCCTCCAATAAGACGGCATACCTCTCACTAAATTCGATGTCCTGGACCTGTGTTACCTGAAGGTTTACCCTCAGGGCCTTAGAATCAAATATGCTGGACTGCTCCTGTGCCATGACTCCCTTACACTTTTTGCCCCCCTAAGGTAGGCCTAGATGATCTCAAATTTTGCCATGTGTAAAATGAGGTCCAATACCCGGTTGGAATAGCCCCATTCATTGTCGTACCAGGCCATGACCTTCACCAGATTGCCCTCGATCACCTTAGTACTCAGGCCATCCACTATACTTGAGTGTTGGTCCATGTAGAAGTCGGATGACACAAGGGGCTCTTCCGTATAGCCGAGGTATCTATTCTGTGCCGACTTCAAGGCCTCATTCACTTCAGGGACAGTAGTGGACCGCTGGGTGGTCACCACGAGGTCCACGAGGCTTACGTCTGGAGTCGGTACCCTCACTGCAAGTCCATCGAGCTTGCCTGTCAATTCAGGAATGACCTTGCTCACGGCAGTTGCAGCCCCAGTCTTCGTTGGGATCATATTTAGTGCAGCAGCCCTTGCCCTTCTGAGGTCATTGTGGGGGAGATCGAGCAGCCGTTGGTCATTTGTGTATGCATGGACTGTGGTCATGAGGCCCTTTTCAATCCCGAACCTGTCTAAGAGGACCTTTGCCACAGGTGCAAGGCAGTTGGTAGTGCACGAGGCATTGGAGATGATGTGATGGGAAGCGGGATCATATTGATCTTCATTCACTCCCATCACAATGGTGATATCCTCTCCCTTGGCAGGGGCCGTTATCACAACCTTTCTGGCACCACCCTCGAGGTGGCCCCTTGCAAGTTCAGCATCCCTAAAACGGCCAGTAGCCTCTACCACGTACTCAGCCCCTGACTCGTGCCATGGAATGTTGGCAGGTTCCTTAGAACTGGATATGGCAATGGGTCTTCCATCTACTATGATCTTGTCCGATTCAACAGAGACGTCAAATGGGGCCCTTCCAAAGACAGAATCATATTTGAGTAGGTGTCCTAGTTGATCTGGATTTGTCAGATCATTGATGTGCACCACCTCTACGTCTTTGAATTCCTCGTAGAGCTTGGATGCCCTGAAGATGGCCCTTCCAATCCGACCAAAACCATTGATTCCTATCTTGATGCTACCCATCTCTGATCCCTCCTTGTCTTTGAATCGCCCGATTCCATGGCCATAAGGTCCATACAAAGGACGAATTTCCTAGTTACCCTATTAAATGATACTGGCCTAAGTCTTAGGGCCTGGTAGAAGACCAAGGCCCCTATGTTGTCTTCGTCACAATCCAGCACTATCTTCAATATATGGCTTTTTTTGGCATAATCCACTGTAAATCTCATTAAAAGGCTACCAATACCACATCGCCTGAGACCTGGGTGTACTGCCAACTTTTTAATGTAGAGTTCGTCTGCTACGGTCTGAAAGACCACATAGCCCACTAATCCTCTTGATGGGATGCTTGCCTTATAAAAGTGGCAATGGGAGTGATCCTCCATGAGTGCTAGTTCGTTTCTGAAGGAAGGTTCTCTCCAGGGATCGTCAAATGATTGCTCCTCGATCTCGAGGATCTTCTCGAGATCCAGTGGCGTACATCTTTCGATCTCTATCTCCATCTATACGGGATTACGATTTCAATATGCTTGAGGCCTGGTTTATACTCTTTCTTCCATATTTTAGTACTTCAGCCGTCACCTGTTCAAGGGTCTCTCCATTGGACCTGCACTGGGCTAGCCTGATGAGCATTGGGAGGTTTACCCCAGTCACGATATCGACTTTTCCTTTTTCTAAAAAGGTGAGGGCAATATTGGAGGGTGTTCCACCAAACATGTCTGTGAGGATCAAGACCCCATCGCCCTGATCCAGCCCCTTTATAGCCTTGGCTATAATGGATTTCAACTTATTCACATCTTGTGATGGGTCAATGGTGAGGGCAACTATATTCTCCACCTCTCCCACAATAAATTGAGTGGTCTCTAAAAGTTCCTGGGCCAGATTGCCGTGTGCTGCAATTATAATCCCCACCATGGCTTAAGGCGCCTCCAATTCAAGGTCTCTATGGGTGACGATAACCTCCTCCCCCATACTTGTAAATATTTCCTTTAGGTGTTCGACAATGGCCACAGACCTGTGGCGTCCTCCAGTACAGCCCACGGCAATCACAAGGTAAGATTTCCCTTCTTTTTTGTATGCAGGCAGGAGGAGTTCCATCATCTTAGTCAGTGTCTGTACGAACACCTGTGATAGTGTGTTGTCCAGCACGAATGTCTGCACCTCCATACTGAGTCCAGAATGGGGGCGTAGTTGTGGGACAAAAAATGGATTTGGGAGGAAGCGGGCATCAAATACGAGGTTGGCCTCTGCTGGTACTCCATACTTGAATCCAAACGAGACCAGATGGATCACCATCTCGTCCAGGAATTTTCTCGGGGAATAGAGGGCCATGATCTCTTTTCTCAATTGATGCACATTGAGATTTGATGTGTCTATGAGACGGGCGGCCTGCTCTTTGAGGTCTCTGAGTAGCTCCCTTTCTTTCCTGATGCCCTCTATTAGAGGACGTTTCTGCGCTAAAGGGTGTTTACGTCTGGTCTGGTTGAAACGCTGGACTAGCACCTCGTCTCGCGCATCGAGGAACAAGACCTCCAGGTAAAAGCCCAGGTCATTTATCTCCTTGAATATCCGTTTGTGTTCCTCTAAAAAATCTGGCTCTCGTACATCCATTACAAGGGCGATCTTTATAGGGCCTTGAGAGGCCTTTTCCTTTAATTTGAAGAATTCAGTAAGGAGGGTAACTGGCATATTGTCCACACAAAAGTACCCCATATCCTCGAAGGATTTGAGGGCAGTGCTCTTGCCAGAACCTGAGAGCCCTGTAATGACCACGGCCTGGACATTGGGTTTTGTGGCCTTGTCTTTGTCTTTCAAGGAGAGCTCCTAGATCGAGAGGGGAAGTGCCTTATCTGCATTTTTTATCACTTCCATCAGCTCTTTGGCGTCTTTGGCCTTTAATAGGGCATTATATACGGCCTTGTCCTTAAGGAGTCGAGATATCCTGGCCAATATCTTCAAGTAGGCAGTGGATGTCGCCTCTGGGGCAAGGAGCAGAAAAATGGCATATACGGCCTTTTGATCCAAGGCATCAAAGGGCACCCCTTTTAGGCTCCTTGCAAAGAGTACAAAGAGGCGCTCTATCCCCTTTATCTTTCCGTGAGGAATCGCCACGCCCCCACCTATGCCAGTGCTACCAAGCTGTTCCCTCTCCTTCAACACATTTAAGACTTCTGTTGCATTTACCTGGGGCTTAGCCAAATCGTCCTTTGACAAAAGGCTAGAGGCGTGTCTTGCCAATATCTCCAAGACCTCCTCCTTGGATGAGGCCTCCATGTCGGCGATAATACACTCGTTGTTCAAGAATTGGGTGATGAACATGGAGTGGTTAGGGCTCGATCAATCCCAGTTCACCATCTTTTCTCCAATAGAGTACATTGATGGCGTTGGTCTCTGCATTTAGAAATGCCATGAAATCACGATTGGATAGGGTGAACTGTTCCACAGCTTCTTCTATGTCCATGGGCTTTGTGTCCATCTTCTCAGTGCGAATCACAGTGGGGGCGGTTTCGTCCGCCTGTGGGCCCACTGGGTCAGTAACGCGTGAAGAGTGATTGGCCATCCTCTTATCAAGGAGTTTTTCCCTGTGTTTCTTGAGTTGTTTTTCTATCTTATCAGACACGAGGTCTATGGCCGCCCTGATGTCTTCTTGTACCTCTTTGGCCGCGGCCCTTATGCCATCGCCTGATATTACTACTTCCGCAGCCTGGCGGAATTTTTCTACACTCAACACTACATTCACATCCATGGGGCCGTCACAATATTTTTCCAGCTTTTTCATCTTCTGTTCTACATATTCCCTGAGGTTGTCCGATGTCTCCATCTGTCGAAATGTGACGTTAATGCGCATGCGTACCTCCGTGTTTCTTTATTTGGCTTGTTAATGGGCGTTTGCGCCTGCTAGATGGCAATATACCCATCAGTTCCCTATACTTTGCCACTGTCCGTCTGGCGATCTTGATACCTTCTTTACCTAGTATGTCCACAATCTGTTTGTCGCTGTATGGTTTTACAGGGTTCTCCTGCTGTATGATGGAACGGATCTTTTCCTTGATGATCTTTGTGGCAATGTCCTCGCCATTCTGTTTTTTGAGACTTGCGCTAAAGAAAAATTTGAGTTCGAAAAGGCCTTGCGGGGTCTGGGCATATTTATTGGCAGTCACCCTGCTCACTGTAGATTCATGGATTCCCACATCGTCTGCCACATCTTTCAGTATGAGGGGCTTTAGGCACTCGATGCCCTTGTCTAAGAACTCCCGCTGAAACTTTACGATACTCTTGGTGACCTTGTAGATGGTCTTTTGCCGCTGTTCAATGCTCTTCAAGAGCCAAACGGCACTCTTGTATTTCTCCTGTATGAAGTCCTTTACATCAGGGCTGGAGGCATTGCCGTCTATGGCGGACTTGTAAAATGGGTTTATCCTCACCCTTGGGAGATCGTCATCGTTCAACTGGATCACATATTCGTCGTCCACCTTGTATATGTATATGTCTGGTACGATGTAGTGTATCTCTTCCGAGGAATATGAGTTGCCAGGTCGTGGGTCGAGACCCTTTATCACCTCTATTGCCTGGGCGATCTCTTCGAGGCTCCTTCCTGTTGCCTTGGAGATCTCCTTGTAGTTTCGTTTTTCGATATTATGGAGGTGATGTGCAATTAGGTCGTGTACAAGTGGGTCATCTATACCAAGGTACCTGGTCTGTACCAGCAGGCACTCCCTGAGGTCTCGAGCTGCAACGCCCACGGGGTCGAAGAGTTGTATCTTTCTTAGAACCGTCTCCACCATTGCAGGCGAGACCTTGAGTTCTTCTGCAATCTCCTCTACTCCTGCCTTGAGGTAACCAGAGGAATCCAGATTCCCAATGATATGGTAGCCGATTGTGCGTTCCTCTTCGGTCATGTCGCTCATCTGGAGTTGCCACAAGAGGTGATCCACTAGATCGGGCTTTTTGGTGAGCAGGTTTTCAAAGTTGGGTTGTTCCCGTTCTTCGAATGAATATGAGGGGATCATTCGACGGGAATCATCTTCCCAATAGGCCTTCCACTCCTCTTCTTCAATGGCCTTTTTCTCCCAAGGGGTCTCCTCGTCCTTTGACGCAGTAAGGGTAGGGATCTCTTGGGTCTCTTTTTCCGTCTCTGTCTCTACACTGGTATCCCCTGCTGAAGGTTCTGAATCTGCCTCTTCAAGCACTGGGTTCTGCTCCAACTCCTTTTGAATGGTATTTATGAGCTCTATTCTAGAAAGTTGGAGTAGTTTTATGGCCTGCTGCAACTGGGGGGTCATCACCAGTTGCTGGGTGAGTTTTAGGTGCTGTTTAAGTTCTATTGCCATATTTACAACTGGAAGCCACTTCCAAGGTAGATTTTCCTTGCCCTTTCATCTTGTGCTATGAGTTTTGGAGGGCCTTCAACCAAGATCCTCCCTTCATTTAGAATATAGGCATGGTCGCACACAGTCAAGGTCTCTCGGACATTGTGGTCTGATATAAATATTCCTATTCCTTTGTTTTTTAGGTCACTTATGATCCTTTGAAGCTCCTCAACGCTTATGGGGTCAACACCAGCAAAGGGTTCATCCAATAGCACAAATTTGGGCGATGTAGAAAGGGCCCGAGCCACCTCTACCCTCCTTCGTTCACCACCAGAAAGTGATGAAGACCTCTGGTCTGCCAGGTGAGAAAGCCTAAACTCTTCCAACAGTGACTCTATCCTTTCCCTACGCTCCTTCTTGTCCAGTCCGCGCGCCTCGAATACCAGCTCCAGGTTCTCGCTAACAGTAAGTCCTCTGAAGACTGAGGGCTCCTGGGGCAGATACGTAATGCCCTTATGTGCACGCTCGTGGATTGGAAGGGGTGTAATGTCCTCGCCATCCAGGCTTATGGTGCCATTGTCAGGGGGCAAGAGACCAGCCACCATTAGAAAAGAGGTGGTCTTACCAGCCCCATTGGGTCCAAGCAGTCCAACTACCTTACCAGGCACCACCTCAAAGCTCACGTGGTCCACAACGGATTTTGCCTTAAAGACCTTTACGAGATTTTCTGCCTTTAACATGCTGGGATCGATTCTACTCAGGCCTTGTATTTGTAAAGACTACTGCCTCTACCCGTCCATTTGGCCCGCTCTCTACAATGCTTTTGTCCTCTTTGAGAAAGACTATTATTTTGTCACCCTTGACTCGATTTTGCCCCTGCCATACCTGGGCATCTCCAATGAGTGTGATGATCTCTTTCTTCTTGTCATATGTGGCCTCATCTCCCCTGGCGGTCCTCTTGCCCTGGGTGATCTTCACATCACCTTCGGCCACTAGGCGCTCAAGGCTCCTCTTTCCCTCGGCGCCTGCCCCGCCTTTCTTGTCTGAATAATATACGATCAGTCGATCTGCATAGATGGTGAGGTCCCCTTTTCGTGCTACGACGTCCCCTGTGAAGATCACCTTTCCCTCTTTGTCCAGTGCCTC